>CAYZGW010000005.1:0-56880 GCA_964478195.1 uncultured Candidatus Saccharibacteria bacterium | reverse complement strand
TGCCATGGGGCGTTGACGACCAAGCACTCGAAGACCTATTTAAGGAATTCGGTACAGTTGCATCTGCAAAAGTAATCATGGACCGCGACAGCGGCCGCAGCAAGGGCTTCGGTTTTGTCGAATTCGACGACGACGCTGCTGCTAAAGCCGCCACGGACAAACTGAACGGCTCTGACCTTCAGGGTCGTACTATTGTAGTGAGCGAAGCCCGCCCACTCGAACCACGTCCACCACGCCGCGAGTTTGATCGCCGCTAAGCATAGTAGTTGCTTATATAAAAACTTCCGCTTGTAATCCAAGCGGAAGTTTTTATATAGAGGACACACTAAAGAAAAGGCCCAGAATCAGATACGACGCACCTACACGAAAGTATCTTTTAGCTATGATATAGCTGACCGTTTCTGAGCATCATTAGCAGACCACTGCCACTTATCGTAAACACAATGAGTGCTACTGTCAGCAAGGCTAGTACGCTTGGACGCCGCTTGAGCAACCTCGACCAATAAAACCCAGTAAGCCCTACGAGTGGCAATAAACTCGGAATAATATATCGACCATTCAGTGCGATACCATACACCTTGTAGTGTGTGTACGTACTAAAATTCACTGCCAGCTGCACCGCAATGTACAAAAGCGCCACACCCAACACATACACCCGATACCGAGACTCCATTTCAGCAACAAATCGCTTCCTTTCGTATACAACGCCATAGCTCAGACCAACTATCAGAATCGCGGCAAGCAGCGGCGGCAAGACACGAGCGGGCCTTACTTGGTGCTTCCAGTACTGCGTTTGGATATCAACCACGTTATAAAAACTATCACTAAACCACCTGACAACAAAAAGCGGCAAAGGCAGTGGCTTTTCTGGTGGCAGTTCGGCAAGCGAGCGAGCTCGGACATTAGTCCAGAAATCGTAACAGGCTACAGGGCCATCAACTTGCTCACAGGTCACTTGCACGCTTTTGTAGTGTGCTATGTTGCCGCCAACTCTTTCGGTGAATAAACCCACGCCCAGTACGGCCACAAAAAGTGCGGCTGCAAAATAATAGCGCTTCGGCGACAATTGTAACCGACCAAACAGTAAGCGTCGGTGACGCCAAGCAACGATTACGCCCGACAGACCAAACACCAAGCACATTGGTAGCAACGTGCGCTTAGCCAGCCCACCCAGACAGCATAACGCTAGCAACCATAATATATCCGTAGGAAGCGGGTCGGCGCCCAACCTTAGAATCAGCAGTAAACCTAGAGACATCCCTAGCCACACTAGTACGTCATTATTAACCGCAGCACTTAGCAGGAGCACCATTGGCAGATTAGTAATAACTAGTAAACTACTGTTAATTATTACCTCGGACACATTAAGTCGTTTTAAAATGCGGATTAACACCATAAAGGTAAGTACAGCAAATACGATCGAGAAGAGCCGCAATATCTTATCCTCAGCCGTCTCCGGGAAGGGCAGCAGCCGTTCCACCAAACTCATAGCATAATGATAAAGATAGTCGACTTCCCGTGTTTTATCACCCAAACTATACGTGGGCGCCTGATTTGTCAAAAACGGGCTGACGGAATGGTGTGCATAATAGTGTATAAAATCGATGTTATTTTGTTCGTCCGGTGGCACCGCAACATGTACCACAAACACCAAAACCACCGCCTGCAGAATAAATACACCAAAGATCAATCGGCGAGCCAGAGTCGTGCCCATAAAGGTTCGTACAACTTGTAGCAAGCTTTTTAGTCGATCAAAAAACAGTCCCCGCAGTCGAAGGCGCAGCATAAATCCGTCCATTTACCTGCTAGTATACACCGCCGCCTGAAGGGTTTATGAAGATAACATAAAATGGCGGCGAGCTCTTAGGATATTCTGCTACACTACTAACGTATGCTTACCTATTTTCAGGCGATCATTCTAGGAATTATCCAGGGCGTCACAGAACTTTTTCCCGTTTCATCACTTGGCCACTCGGTACTCATTGCAGATCTGTTTGGTTGGAATAACATAAGCAATCAGCAGACAGCAAACAGTTCCACGTTTTTAAACTTTTTAGTGATGATGCATGTGGCCACTGCTATTGCACTCATCATTTTTTACCACGAACAATGGGCTAGGATTGTTCAAGGCTTTATACGGAGCGTCCGCGCACAAAAACTTGAGGCCGACGACAGTGATGCCAAGCTAGCCTGGCTGCTAATCATTGCTTCTATCCCCGCAGGACTTATTGGATTGATTTTTGAACACAAGCTACGCGCTGAATTTGCTACCGCTTTCTTTGCGATCGTGTTCATCATCATTAATGGGTTGATGTTGATAAAAGGCGACCGTCTTGTAGCCGTTGCTGAGCTCAATCGTCCTCGCAGGCGGCGCGCTATGGCCAATAGTGATCTTGCGGCCGGCAAAACCGCCAGGGTAGTCAGCGACCACCTAACATTTGAGCGGGCAGCCTTGATTGGCGCTGCTCAGGTTGGTGCGCTATTTGCAGGCGTATCACGCTCCGGCATTACTATGTTAGCCGGACTTCGCAGCGGGCTCGATCACCAAGACGCTGCTCGCTTTTCATTTTTGCTAGCCACGCCGATTATTTTGGCAGCTGGCGCTTACAAACTACCAAGCGTATTGGGACATTTACATGGCACTGGTGGGCCAATAGTAGTCGGCAGTTTACTCGCTGGTAGCGGCGCCTACATATCGGTACGCTACCTGGATAAATATTTCCGCAGTAAATCACTGCGACCGTTTGGCTGGTACTGTATCGGGTTTGGTATCTTTATGCTACTGGTAAGCATTATCCGCGGAGCAGGGTAGATAAATCTCCCATGAATGCCCTAGACCTACTCATCGTCTTTTTTGCAGTTTTGTCAGTGGCACGTGGTTTTCGTATTGGCCTAGTACGTCAAGCGGGGTCAACCTTGGGCTTTATTGCTGGGCTTTTTATTGGTTCATGGGTTAGCGCAGCCTTAACTAGCCACCAAGCAGACCCTACTACCAGAGTCTTAGCTAGTCTGGTTACCATACTTTGCACTGGCCTTGTTATGATGAGCATTGGCGAGGTAATCGGCATCCACCTCAAGCAACGGCTCACGCAAAGTAGTCCGCTTGACGCATTTGATGGCAGCTTAGGCTCTGCCATGTCGGTTGCTACATTACTATTTACCATTTGGCTAGGTGCTTCTCTGATCGTTCTTAGCCCTAACACCAGCTTGCAACAGACCTTCAATAGCTCTCGTATTCTCAGCACACTAACTAGTCACTTACCTCCGGCCACTACCTTTTTAAGCTCACTGAATAAACTAATAAGCCCCAACGATTTTCCGAAAGTCTTCCGTGGGCTCGAGCCCAACCCTAACAGCACCGTTAGTACTCCCTCACTCGCCACATTCAACTCTGTTATAGCCGCAACAAGGGCTTCGGTAGTCAAAGTGGAAGGTACCGGCTGTGGCGGCATCGTAGAGGGCAGCGGCTTCGTGGTACAGACAAACGAGGTCGTTACGAACGCCCATGTAATAGCAGGGGTCAGCAGACCTAAGGTACTTGATAACGGCATTATCCGAAACAGTCGCGTAATATGGTTCGACCCAGATATTGATCTAGCAGTGCTGCGTGTTGACGGCTTATTAGGTAAGCCACTTACCCTAAGCACAACAGATCAACCTACCGATACGCCTGGCGTAGTGCTCGGCTATCCTGGTGGTGGTGATTTTAATGCACAGGCAGCTGCTATTATTGATCACTTCCTGGCGTCGGGTCGCAATATTTACGGAGAAGGAGGCACAACGCGCGAGGTGTACTCAGTGCATGCGCATATTATTCCTGGTAATTCTGGCGGGCCGCTCATTGGTAGTAAGGGGCAGGTGCTCGGCATTGTCTTTGCTACCTCCACCACGTACAATGATGTCGGTTACGCACTAACAGGGCACCAGGTGGCGAGCGAGCTAACAGCAGCCGAGAAATCAACTACCACACATAGCACTGGATCGTGTAGCGAATAATATGGCTAAGACAATTAAGAATCAAAAGACACTAGCAACGACCAATCGGCCGCTTGCTCGACTAGTAAAAATGCTGCCCTGGATTTTACTAATATGTGGCGTCATTGGCGTATTCGCGTCGCTTATGATTACGGTAGAAAAATTTGATCTGATCAAAAATCCGCATTACCAACCTATTTGCAATCTAAACCCAATAATTAGTTGTGGTTCGGTAATGGCGAGCAAGCAAGCAAACGCTTTTGGTTTTATGAACACCTACATCGGCCTGGTTGGCTTTCCAGTGGTCGTAACAATAGGTATGGCTATGCTAGCAGGAGCCAAGTTTAAACGCTGGCTCTGGCTTGGCATGCAGATAGGACTTACCTTTGGCATCATTTTTGCTTACTGGCTACTTTTCGAGAGTGTCTACCGAATAAGAGCTCTCTGCCCATACTGTTTGAGTGTCGATGTGGCAATTACAACAGCGTGGTGGTATGTAACACTCTACAATTTTTACGAGGGAAACATAGGACTACCAACACAGCTAAAAACAATGAGCACATTTTTTAAGCGTCATCATGCCGATATCCTGGTTTTCTGGTTCCTTTTAGTAACGGCCGCCATACTCCAGCACTTCTGGTATTATTTTGGTCAACACTTATAAGTGGCGCCCTAAAGCTACATATACGCCAGTTTGCAGATTTGCTACAATAACAGCAATTGTAACGCTAATGCTTCAAAGCAAATATGACTGAGCAAAGACCCGAAAAACCAACTCCCAGCTTCTTAAACCGCGAATACTCTGCTGACGCTATCCTAACCAAGAGCGCTGCCATACCCGCAGTAGCGCTTGACCGTACGGTACAAGCGGGCCATCAGATTTTGCATGCCGTACCCGTAGAGGCAGCCGCCAAGAAAGCCAAAAGCTATTGGTATATGCTAGGGCCAGGCCTCACCACCGGTGCTAGCGACGATGATCCTTCCGGTATTGCCACCTACAGCCAAACCGGCGCCCAGTTTGGCTTTAATATGCTATGGCTCAGCCTTTGGACCTTTCCGCTCATGAGTATTGTGCAGGAAATGTGCGCCCGTATCGGACTGGTGACTGGCAGAGGACTTGCCGGTAATATACGCGCACATTACTCCAGGCGAATACTCCGCATATGCACGTTTCTATTATTTGCCGCTAACGCCTTTAACATCGGCGCCGATCTGGGCGCTATGGCCAAAGGCGTACAACTGCTACAACCCAAGTTCAGCTTTTCATGGTTAGTAGTTGGCTTTACGCTACTGAGCCTCCTGTTGCAAATCTTTACACCCTACGTTCGGTATGCCAAATACCTTAAATGGTTGGCGCTAGTACTACTTAGCTACGTGGTCTCCAGTATTCTGGCGCACTTGCACTGGGGGGATGCCTTCTACCATACTATTTTCCCACACATCACCTTTAACAAAACTTCGTTAGTGCTGATTTGCGCCGTCTTAGGCACTACCATCTCGCCCTATCTGTTTTTTTGGCAGACCAGCCAGGAAGTAGAAGAGCAAATTCTGCAGGGTAAGTCGACACTACGTGAGCGGCGTAGTGCTACCTCACCCGAAGAAGTAAAAAGCATGCGCATTGATGTCTGGAGCGGCATGCTACTCAGCAACTTAGTGATGTTTTTCATCATTGCCGCCTGCGGCGGCATTTTATTTCCGCACGGCATCACCCAAATCACCACAGCGGCACAAGCGGCCGAAGCGCTCAAACCCTTTGCCGGCAATGCTACTTACTTCTTATTTGCGGTTGGCATTATCGGTACCGGCATGTTAGCTATCCCGGTGCTTGCCGGCAGCAGCTCATACGCCATCGCTGAAAGCATGGGCTGGAAAGAAGGGCTCTACCGTAATTTGGGTCAAGCATACTCATTTTACGGTATTATAATCATCTCGATGCTAGTGGGCCTGGGGCTTAACTTTGTAGGGCTAGACCCCATCAAGGCGCTTATTTACTCCGCTATGGCTAACGGCTTAGTAGCGCCGTTTATCCTATTCTTTATCGTCAAGCTTAGCAGCAGCAGGCACGTGATGGGGCACTGGCGTAACCGTCCACTCACTACAGCTGCTGGCTGGCTCACCACGCTACTCATGGCTACGGCCGGAGTCGCAGCTATTATTGCGCTATTCTAGCCTAGGTCAATCGTGACGTAGCGCTTCGATAGGATCTTTGCGGGCAGCCTTGAGCGCCGGCATGCTGCCAAAGAAAACGCCAACCGCGATAGCAAGCAGCGGAGCAATGACCAACACTTGCCACACTAACACCGGTTGCATACTCGTGTAGAGCCGTAGTAAACCTACAGCAGCGCACGACAACGCCGTACCAATTATCGCGCCCCAACTACTTAGTAGGAGCGCCTCGACCACAAATTGCCGCATAATCTGGTGATTAGTAGCGCCAATAGCCTTGCGCAGACCAATTTCATACATCCGCTCCGTTACGCTTACCAGCATCACGTCCATAATGCCAACACCGCCAACAATCAGGGCAATGACGGCCGCCCCACTGATTAGCATAGTTAGCAGGTGAATAGTCCTATCAGAAGCACCTCCGGCAGCTGATGCCGACATAACCGACTCGTCGTGCGCACCACCATGAGCGGCTAGCAGCGCACTATCAACTGCGCGAATGGTTTTGGGCGCATCTTTGGCAGACGCTGCCTTGCCTAGCACCTGGTAAATACCAAGCGAGCCGCCCATTAACTTATTAGCAACATCATAGGGAACAAAAACAGCATTATTAAAGTTTGATTCTAGCGACAGTGGCGGCGCCTTAAAATCGTCAAAAACACCCGATACGATAAACTGCTGGCCACGCCAAGAAAGAGTTTGGCCAACCGCCGAACTATCATTAAATAGCTTCCCAGCAACACTCATACCCAGCACCACAGCCTTGCCATTATCGCTTGATTCAAAAAATCCACCTGATATCATATGTTGCCGCACAATATCCGAAAAGCTTGGAGTGGTCGCAATAATAAATGGCTCGTGCACGGTATTGTCGCCAGTCATACTGCCGCTGGCCGCACTGAGCGATGCTGCCGTAGCCACGCCATCAGTCTTTTGAATAGTACGAAAATCATGCTCGCTTAGTAGGTCGCTACCCCCTTCAGCAAGACCTGCTAAAATGCCTCCGCCAGTCTGCGCCTGTTCAGGCTGTACTACAAACAGTCCTTTACCATATCGCCCAAGGTCACCAGAGATCTGCTTTTTAACACCTTGTCCGATACATACCACCAACGCTACTGCCATGACCCCAATAACAATGCCGAGCATAGTCAGAAAACTGCGAGCTCTGGCCGCTCGCAGGCTCCGATACGCCAAGCGTAAATTTTCGCTTCTTAAGCTCACTTTTTAGCCTTCTTTCGTTTTGCGGCCGGTTTTTTTGCTTTAGAGCGAGATGCACGCTTTGGCTTCTCGGTGGCACCAGCACGCTTATCAAGCACGTTCATCATCATAGAAACTCCAGCCAGGTCATCGTCTTCAGTGGTCTCGGGTACTGCATACATAACTGCCCGGGCATAGCGGCCGACTTCACCCAGTTTCGTTTGCTCGTCGTGTTTGATAGCACCATCTTGCATGTAAACGACTCTGGTTGCAAAACGAGTGAGTTCGGGGTTGTGCGTCACGAACACAATAGTATTGCCAGTTTTGTGAATCTCGCCGAGCAGCTCCATAACCAAGCGCGAGCTGTTGCTATCGAGGTTGCCAGTAGGTTCATCAGCGATGATAATCTGTGGCTCGTTAACGAGAGCCCGTGCAATCGCCACACTCTGCATTTGGCCGCCGGAAAGCTGACGAGGGTAATAATAAGCACGATCACCCAAACCAACACGCTCTAGCATGTCACGCGCCTTTTTAGTACGCTTACCCATAGAAGCACCTTTGTAGAGCAGGGGCAGACCCACATTCTCGAGTGCCGTCAGGCGTGGTAATAGGTTAAACGACTGAAAGATAAAGCCAATTTTATCACGGCGCGCTTTAGCACGCTGGTTAGCGCCAAGGCGGCTAACTTTTTTATTACCCAGATGATACTCGCCATGCGTGGGTCGATCGAGCAGGCCGATAACGTTCATGAGCGTACTCTTGCCGCTGCCGCTGGGACCCATCACCGCTACACACTCTCCCTGTTCAATCGAAAGGCTAACTTCGTCCAATGCCACATTGGTGGCATCGCCGAAGCCGTACAACTTACTAACGTCTTTGAGTTCAATGAGAGCCATAGGTCCTTTTTAGTGTAACCCTGTAAAACATTTGCCCGCAAGGTGTTTTTCGCATCATTTTTTCGGTATAATGCTCTGCAGCCACCAAGATCTGTCACAGATTCACCCTAAACGAATCAAGTCTGTGACCAGCCGGGAAGAGCAGTCCGACAAATGTGAACCATTTTGGCGGCGCGATGAGGACACCTATGGCGTAGGCGTCTCATTAACCCCTTTGGAGAGGTGCAAGAGTGGTTGAATTGGCACGCCTGGAACGCGTGTATGGCTGCAAAGTCATCCAGGGTTCAAATCCCTGTCTCTCCGCCAAACAAAATGACCCGAGTGTAAAAATCACTCGGGTCATTTTGTATACTACAAATAGGAGTTTTACACTTTATGACCATGCCTAAAACTAGCCCAACATTACCTGGCCGTTTTCATGTCTACGTAGACTTTGACCGTACCCTCTTTGATACACCACGATTCGGCAATGATCTATCCCAGCTCGTAGCCAAGTATGCCAATATATCACCAGTGCAGGCCAGGGAAGATGCAGCCCCATTTTATACGCATGAGGTCTTGCGCAGCTTTGATTTTGAAGCATACGTCGCAGCTTACGGCCTCGATCCGGACACAATGCTAGAGCACGTTCGCGAGCTAGCACTCACTGATAACTATTTGTACGCTGACAGCACTCAGTTCATCCAAACCCTGCAAGCGGGCGGCTTTAAGCCCAAAATATTGTCCTTCGGTGAACATCGTTTTCAGCATGCCAAGATTATTCCCACGCTAGTACATCTTTTTGGCGGTACTTTGCCATCCACCTTTGAAACACATGTCATTTTAGAGCCCAAAGGGCCTCACATTGCACGTAAACACCCGGGCGAGCAGGGTGTATTAGTTGACGATGTGCCCGACCAAAATTTACCAGCCGGTTTTAGAGAAATACACTTGGACCGTGCAACTGAGCTAAAGCGACCGCGCCCTAAAGCAGGAGGATTCACGGCCTCAAACCTCGAACAAGCTTATCAGGTTATTACGCAGATAGCCCAAGCGAACCGATAAGTGTACAATACGTCTTATCTATGGTTATGTTTAGCTTGTTCAACTGGTGGTATGGCGCAGGATGGGCAGGTGTTATACGCAGTACTCAGCGCCGCCTAACAACTCTAGCTGGCATGTTTTCGATTGCCATTTTGCTACGTACACTTTTTTCACCTTGGAAGCGGATTATCACTTACCCTGGCGCAGGTATAGATGCCAAATTTCGGGCTTTTGGTGATAACCTAGTTAGCCGCTGCATCGGCTTTACCATACGTCTTTTTGTGCTCGTTGCGGCAGCTGTTTCGTTCGTGTTGCTAAGCGCAATGGGGCTACTTGAGCTAATCGCCTGGCCGCTAGTGCCGGTCGCTGGAATTGTGCTTATCATGAAAGGCCTGATGTAGGGTAAGGCGTATGGAATTAGACCTGCATACTTCGCGACCACAGTTAGTCCGACTCGGCAAGGCGGTTGGCAAGCGCGGTTTTATATTTTTAATCTTCATGGCTATCCTGTGTCTGCTTGCTGGAGCTGATCTATGCCTTACTAAGCACAATTACGGATACAGTCTACTTGGCATTAGTCTGCTTTTTGCAATGCCAGCAGCCTGGTGGCGTTACGAACTAGCAAATGTTCCTGTCCGGGCAGGCAAGCTAACAGACCGCCTCAGTAACGATTGCCTGTCCTCACTCAAGCCAAATGTGACGTACACGCCACAAAGCCTTTGGCAAGCCTTGCAAGCCAACTGGCAGGCGCAATTTATTACAGTGCACCTTTTACTGCCGACTGATCACGTGCCAGACGTGTTAAGCAATGAAGCCAGCCAGTTAGACATAGTCCTGCAAGAAGCGGTTCGCTTAGCCGATGCGGCTGAGAGTACTTCCGTCGAAGTAGGTCATATCGTAGTAGCATTGCTCCATACCTCGCCAGCGGTCAAGCAATTTTTAAGTACGCTCAAGATTATCGAAGCTGACGTTGATGCGGTAGAAGCTTGGCTAAGCAGGATTGTGAAGAATCAACAGCACCTGGCCGCTAATTTTGGCGGCATCGGCCGGGATTGGGCCAGTGGCTTTACGCCACGTCTTAATCAATTTGGCCACAACATATCAGCCGCTATTGAACGGCATGGCATCCGCTTCGGAACGCTAGTAGACAGCCCTGGCGTACAAGCCATGAAGGCAGCTTTCAGCCAAGGTGCTGGAGCGCTCGCCCTGATTGGCTCTGATGGCATCGGCAAGACTAGCCACGCCTACGCGTTAGCTCAGAATGTATTAGCAGAGTCGCAAGATCGAACACTGGAACACCGTCAAATTATTATGCTCGACGCCAGCGCCATTATTTCAAGTGCTCAGCGACCTGGCGACCTAGAATATATCCTCACCAGCTTACTGAACGAAGCCGTGCATGCAGGCAATATCATATTGTTTTTCGATGATGCTCAACTATTTTTTGGCTCCGGGCCGGGTAGTTTTAACGCCACGCAAATCTTGCTCCCCATGGTACAGTCACGCGTGATACCAATTATTTTTGCCATGACGCCACACAATTATGAACAGCTACGCGCGGGCAACATGGCCTTTGCAGGCCAGCTCACTCCAGTAATGCTCAAGGAGCGCCCTGAGGCAGAAACACTTGAGACTCTAGCCGATGCCGCGGGCAGCCTTGAAACTAAACAGCATGTATTCGTCACCTACGAAGCCATCAAAGCCGCTTACCGCCTTAGTGGCCGCTATGAAACAGACATGGCTTACCCTGGCAAGGCTATCCGCCTGCTTGAGCAGTCACTTACTCATACCAATAATCAGCTCGTTACTGCCGCATCGGTCGAGGCGGCCATTGAGCAGACTAGAGGCGTCAAAGCAGGCGCCGCTGCACCCGTAGAAGCCAACCAGCTATTGCACCTAGAAGATGCCATTCACGCACGTATGATCAATCAAAAGCGGGCCGTTGAAGTCGTGGCAAGCGCACTCAGACGCGCCAGAGCAGGGGTATCAAGCCCTAACAGACCAATTGGCAGTTTTCTATTTTTAGGCCCGACCGGCGTCGGCAAAACAGAGCTCGCGAAAGCCATAGCCGCCACTTACTTTGGCAACGAGGAAGGCATGATCCGGCTAGACATGAGCGAATACCAACAGGCTAGTGATGTTAGCCGCATACTAAGTGATGGCCAGACAGAAGCTAAAAGCCTGCTCATGCAGGTACGCCAGCAGCCATTTAGTGTAGTGCTCCTGGATGAGATTGAAAAAGCCCATCCAAACATTCTTAACTTACTGCTACAGCTACTCGACGAGGGACAACTCACCGACAGTCACGGCCGCATCGTTTCATTTAAAGATGCAGTTGTTATAGCCACCAGTAACGCTGGTGCAGACAGTATTCGAAAACACATCGAGGCTGGCGAGCAGCTTGAGCAGTTTGAACAAGCCTTTACTGACGAGCTCATAAACAGCGGCCAATTTAAGCCAGAGCTCTTAAACCGCTTTGATGAAATGGTCTTGTTCCGTCCGCTTACCCCAGACGAACTAGCCCAAGTAGTGCGTTTGATGCTCGGCGGCATCAATAAAACATTATCTACGCAGAATATTTCCGTTGAACTCACCGATGCAGCCATTACCAAAATTGTCGAGACCGGTAACGACCCACGACTAGGCGCTCGACCAATGCGCCGCGCCTTACAGAAAGCAGTCGAAAACACCGTGGCCGAAAAGATCTTACGCGGCGAAGCTCAACCGGGCGACCACCTAACACTCGATGTTACTGATCTGACGTTCTAGAGCAGAAGGAGAGACTCCAAGGATAGCACCGGCAGCGCCAAAGGAGACAGTTGGTTCAAGTAGGACACAGCCCACCCTTACCTGTAACTACTCAAGCCCAAAGCCACCAACAACGGTCATAGTTGTTCGTTCGGCCATCGACACAATAAGCGGCGTAAGTTCTTGCATTATCTTGGCCGATTCCGGGTCGCCCGCCAGCGCATCTTTTGCCTCTTTAGATTCCCATAGTTCCGAGACCCATACCACATCAGGCTCTTCGGTGACGCTTATTAAATAGTAGATGCAACCAGGTGTACGCTGTAGCATACCAATACTTTTATTTAATCGTTCAATGAGCTCGTCACGCTTACCTGGCTGGATAATAGCTTTTACTTGTTGCGCGTAATAGTGTTTCATAGCGAAATATTCCTCCCTTAAAGAATCGGACTAGCCAATCTTAGTGCCAACCGCCTCGCCGCTAGCGGCCCGTAAAATACTACCGTCAGCAAGCGGATTAAAGACAATTGTAGGCAGCTCGTGTTCCATTGCTAGACCCAATGCCGCCTTATCCATGACTTTGATCGCGCCATTGCTTACTGCTTCATCAAAGCTCATCTTGTTAAGCTTAACCGCATCCTTGAACTTAGCCGGGTCTTTATCATACACGCCGTCCACCTTTGTGGCCTTTAGTACTGTCTCGCACTCAAGTTCTAACGCCAAGGAGACTGCTGCGGTGTCAGTCGTAAGATACGGCCGGCCAATACCACCCGCCACAATTACTACACGGCCTTTACCTAGGTCGTTAATGGCTCGACGGTGCGTAAACATATCCGCTACTTGGTCGGCTTTGATGTTAGTGAGCGCCCGTGCCGCCACACCCACATGATTAAACACGTCGGCAAGCGCCATAGCGTTCATCATAGTGGCCAGCATACCAATGTTGTCGGCCGTCACCCGGCCAATACCGTGGCCAGCCAGTTGTGCGCCACGAGCATAATTGCCGCCACCAACCATAATCACCACCTGAGTGCCGCTGCCGACTACCTCAGCAATTTCGTGGGCCAACCAAGTAGCCAGCTCGGCATCAATGCCGCTATCGTACTTGCCGGCGAGTTGCTCTCCCGAAAGTTTTAATAAAACCCGTTTGTAAGCACTCATTTAGTAGTTCTCCCTTACGTTAAGTACCCTTGCGCTAGAAGCCATAAACATTGCCCATCAGTATAACAGAGGCTATACTAGCAGGTATGCTTAAAATCTATTCGTGGAACGTCAATGGTATTCGTGCCGTCATCAAAAAGAATGCTTTGCAGCCGTTTTTGGATGCCGAACAGCCCGATATTTTATGTTTGCAAGAAGTAAAGGGCACCGAAGCCCAAGCTGCACTAGAACTCAAAGATTACCGCACCTTTTGGTATGCTGCCGAGCGCCCCGGTTACAGTGGCACTGCAATCTTAAGCAAAACGCAGCCCCTACAAGTAGTGAACGGTTTTCCCGAAGACATTATCAAAAAATACCACGTAGAAGGCGAGGACACCTATGGCGACGCCAACACCGAAGGCCGGGTGATCGCCGCCGAATTTAAAGACTTTTGGCTCATCACCGTCTACACCGTCAATACCAAAGACGATTTAAGCCGACTGGAAATCCGTAGTAAGCGCTGGGACCCAGCCTTTTTAGAGTATTGCAAGCGACTAGAAGAAACTAAGCCCGTAATCTTCTGCGGCGATCTGAACGTAGCCCACACCGAAGACGATCTTGCTAACCCCAAGCCCAATCGCGGCAAACGAGGCTTTACCGATGAAGAACGGGAGGGATTCGACAACATGGAAGCAGCCGGATTCGTAGACACTTTCCGTATGTTCACACAGGGCAATGGCCATTACAGCTGGTGGAGCCACTTTGCAAAGGCCCGCGAACGAAATGTTGGATGGCGTATCGACTATTTTATGGTATCCGAAGCGCTAAAACCCAAAGTGCAAGGCGCTGCCATTCACGCTGAGGTTATGGGGTCCGACCACTGCCCCATTAGCGTCGCTCTTGATATATGAGCCAGAGCGTCTGCATTTTATACGGCCTAAACGAAGGGCCCTACATGGGCCGAAAACTGGTTGCCACACTGGAAAAGGCAGGTTTTAATGTTACCAAAAATCCAGCCACCGCAAGCATACTTATTGGACACTCCGGAGGCTGTTTGCTGATTCCACCCAAAAACCACGCTCAGTTTATTGTGCAAATAGGTGTCCCGTACTGGCCCGGCAGATCCTGGTTTCTAGGCACCATCAAGAAAGTACAGCGTGAAGCGGTTACCTATCGTCAAGAGAGGCGCTTAGGGGAATGGGCGCACAAATGGTTCTACCATATGATCTATGCCTTCAATGTATCAGCTGGCGTACGCATGGCCCGGAATTTGCCAGTCACTAAACCGTGGAACAATGCCCAGCAACAAGTGATTATTCGCAATCAATTCGATGAATACTGTTCGCCGGATATTACGCAAGTACCATTCAACGGGCCCCGCACATTCATTTCGTTACCTGGTGGCCACGACGATTGCTGGATGCACCCCGGACCCTATGTCCGTCTGCTACAATCATTAGTATGAAGCGGGACTTAGAGTTTTTGTATGAACTGGGAGATATCCGGTTTATTCAGCGACAGTGGCATCGGTTTCACTTGGGCAGTGTGGCCGACCTGGCAGACCACCACTTTCGTGTCCTCTGGTTATCACTAATGATTGCCGCCCGTGAACACGCCGATATCGACAGCGAAAAAATGATGAAAATGGCTTTAGTGCACGATATTGCCGAAAGCCGCACTGGTGACGCCGATTATATTGCCCGTCAGTATGTCACCCGCAATGAGGAGCTCGGCATTAGCGACATGTTAGCCGAAACTTCATTAGAAGAAGAGTTCTTGGGCCTATGGCATGAGTACGAAGCCCGTGAATGCCTAGAAGCCAAAATCGTCAAAGATGCTGATAATTTAGACGTGGACCTAGAAATCCGCGAGCAGCGTAGTCAGGGACACCACCTGGCCGAGGCTTGGACACAAAATGACGATCGAGCAGTCAACCGCAAGTTCGCAACTAAAACTGCCCAAGAACTCCACAAAGCCATCCTCACTTCAAATCCGTACGATTGGCACGTGAACGCCCCGCGCAACCGCGTGAACGGTGGCGACTGGAGTGCCGGGAAATCCGCCAAGTAGCGACGCCAATCTGCTACAATCAAAGGACAAGGAGCTTTAAAGGGATATGCTATCAGACCAAACCATTCAAACACTTAACCAGCTGCACGAGGTCCAGGATACCTACAGGCCAAACCCCGATATTACTGCTCAACTCAGCGATAAAACTATTATTATGGTGGTGGGCGCTACTTGCCAGGGTAAAAACTTGATTATGGATACTATCGTAAAGCTCGACGAACGCTTTCACATGGCCCACACTCGCACCAGCCGTCCACCGCGTACTGGCGATGAACCCGGCCGCTATACGTACTTTGAAAACAGCGATGAGGGACTACGACCTGTGTTTGAAGCAATCGAGGATCACACTATGGTACAGTATGCCGTCAATCCCTATTCACAGATGATCTATGGCAGTATGCTCTCCGACTACCCCACCGAATATAACCTAGCCGATATCATTTCCAGCGCTGTTGATAATTTTCGTCACCTTGGATTTAAACAAACCATCACCATTAGCATAGTAAGCGACCCCGCCTCGTGGCTTAAACGGTTTGAAGAGCGTTTTCCGGTGGGCGACGCACAGCGAAAAGGGCGCAAAGATGAAGCCATAGAGAGCCTTACGTGGTCACTCGCCCAAGAAAACGACCACTATTGGGTACATAACGTTGACGGCCAGCCGGAGTTGGCCGCCGAGCAAGTGATCGCAATTGCAGAAGGTACAGGCAGCGGTAAACCGGAAGCCCGCGAGCTCGCTCAGGCTTGCCTGGAGGCAGCGCGGGGCATTACCGCGTGAATGATAAAACCGATACCGTCACCACATTGCTTTTTCTAAAGCGCGAGGGTGAGCTACTGCTGGCCATGAAAAGGCGTGGGTGGGGAGTTGGGCGCTGGAATGGTGTAGGCGGCAAGATTGAGCCAGGTGAGACAATCGAGCAAGCATTGGTCCGTGAATGCCAGGAAGAAATTGATGTCACACCACTAGTATTTCATAAAGTTGCCGAGCACGATTTTGTCATGGACAGCGAAACCAACGCTCCGTGGCATATCTATGTACACACATACTTGTGCGACTCTTGGGAAGGCGAGCCCACCGAAACCCAAGAAATGACTCCTAAGTGGTTTGCAGTACCCAACATCCCATATGACGAAATGTGGCAAGATGATCGCTACTGGCTGCCTAAGGTTCTGGCAGGTAGGCTGCTCACCAGTAGATTTACGTTCAATGTGCAACAAAATATGACCAGCCAAAAAATTACAGAGGTAGATGCGCTGTAAGAAACAAGGAAACCGTGCTACACTAGGCAACCTATGCAAGAGTACTGGTTCAAACAAACGAACAAGCCTCTGTTTCCAGAGTTGGAATGGAGCCGTCCAGAAAACAAGCTGCAGGCCGGCAAACTATTGATCATCGGCGGTAATGCTGCTGGTTTTGCACTACCTGCTGAGGGCTATGCTATAGCCGCCAAAGCTGGCGTAGGAGCAGTACGCGTATTGCTCCCGGAGAGCCTTCGTAAATCAGTTGGCAGGCTATTTCCCGAGGCTGAATTCGCTCCGAGCACGCCCAGCGGTAGCTTCGCCGTTCAAGCTCTAGCCGAGTTGCTTGGCGCTAGCATATGGTCAGATGGCGTGCTGCTACCCGGCGATATCAGCCGTAACAGCGAAACTACGGTGTTATTTGAAAGCTTTCTAGAAAAATACCAAGGACAGGTAACGCTCACTAAAGATGTAGCCGATATCTTCTGCCAACAACCCATAGCCTTATTGCATCGTCCCGACACGTTACTAGTGCTTGCCATGGGCCAATTGCGCAGGCTTGGCAGTGCCGCGCATTTCCCCCGGGCTTTTACCAGCGACATGGGCCTGGTGCAGCTTGTTGAGACACTCCACGAATTCACTAAACGTTTTCCGCTTTATATCATTACTCGTCACCAAAATCACTATATTGCGGCCGTTAACGGACGAGTAAGCAGTACGCCACTTAGAAGCGAGCAACCCATTTGGCGCACAGCAACAGCTGCCAAAGCCAGTGTTTGGTGGCTTCAGAACCCATCAAGACCTTTTCAGGCGCTTACAACCGCTCTTGCTTAGGCTTTAAGCAGCCGCGTCATAATGTTCATATACATCTTCGCCTGTAAGACGCAGAAACGCCTCACCAATCGCAACTAAAAACTCATCATCAGTCATCTTGCCAATTTCTCTAGCTAAGAATGCGACGTCAGAGTCGACTTCCATTTGTCCGACTTCATAGTTTTCTCTATCATTTTGCGCGGCCGCACGTACCCACGCTTCATGATCAGGTTTAATCTCTGGCTGGCCCTGAAATCCTCTCCGAGAATGTTTACGGGTTAGTCGATCAGACATAATTTTAATCCAAATTATAGATTATTTGTGATAAATGGTGGGCGAGGAGGGACTTGAACCCTCACAAGATTGCTCTTACAAGATTTTGAGTCTAGCGCGTCTACCAATTCCGCCACTCGCCCATGTAGTAGGTAATAAAACCAGCCAAACTGCTAAGGTCCTAGATAGGTTATCAGAGGTGTATTGTACTATATTGGAAGCACGAAAGAAAATACAAGTACACCTTGATATACTAATACAGTAACGAGTGGGCAATAGCCTCCGCTCTTATAGATTGCTCATGAGCACTAACCCCTTATTCCCATCAAGCGAGGAACCCGCTAAAAACGACACCGACCCAGCGGTGGCATTGATACGTAGCAAAGTTTCGCGGGCCTTCGGCGAAGAGCCAAATGCCGCCCAAGAACTTGCGGAAGTCCAAACTTCGCAGCGCATGCTTAGCAAGCATCAACAATACATGCAAACGTTAAGTGCATCAGGCAGGAGTTTAGCCGAAATCCAAACTGCTTGGCACAAATATTACACTACGCTAAGCGATCCCGAGAAGCATGAAGTTTGGCAAGAATTTTATGCAGCGAACCAGCACACGCCGTACCAAAAACTATTCCAAAAACAGCCACCAGCCGGTCGGAATCCGTTAGTCCCGGCACCGACTAACTTTAGACCGACACCCTCCGAAAACGGTGTAGTAGTAGCCGACCATACTCCCGCTGTACCGAAGCCTCAGAAAAGACCGGTTTTTGATAGCCCAGCAGTGCAGCAAATCAAACTAAAGCTGGCAAGCACTATCAGCGCAAACGGACAACTAACCTTAAAGCATCACCTGCAATCGCTGGGATTCGGTCTAGCTAGTGGCATGCTAGTGCTACTACTGTTTTTATTCACGTTTTTTAACGAATATATTATTGCGCCCTTCATCCAGCCCAGCCGCAATGTAAGCAGCACACCAATTATTCTTACCAATAACACCGTAGCCGCTGATGCACCACCTTCCGTCACCATACCTAAAATTAATATTCAGATTCCGCTCAATTTTAGCGTTACTAGCTACAATGAAGCTGATGTGGAAAATGGCCTCAAAGATGGAGCCGTACATTACCCAAACACCGTTATGCCCGGACAGAATGGCAATGGCGCCTACTTTGGGCACTCATCAGGCAATATCTTCAACAATGGTAAATACAAATTTGCCTTTACTTTATTGCACGACCTTACCACCGGCGATATATTCTACATAACCTATGGCGGGAAAACGTATGCGTACCGAATATTTGCCCGCGAAATCGTGCCACCCAGCGACGTTGGCGTCATCAATGATACCCAGGGCAAGCAGGCAACCGCAACACTCATTACCTGCGATCCACCCGGCATTAGTACCAATCGCCTAGTGCTATGGGGTGAGCAAATTAGCCCTAGCCCCAGCACGAATACGGCCGCACCCACCACAACCACGACTGGACAGCCTGTAGCACTCGCCGATAATGGCCCAAGCCTGTGGAATCGGTTTGTGGGTTGGGTTGAGTTCTGGAACTAGCCGGAGCTACCCTAAGTAGCCCTTAGCCACTATAAACAGGCGCCAGGAGCTTGGCTCGTAGAGGCTCTTATTGGTTAACCACCAGCGGGGTGGTAGTTAGCGCCGCAGGTGCGGTTCCACTAGCCGGGCGCACGACATACAGATACGCTACATTGTTTGAGAATGCCGGTAAAAAGCCCGGCTCAGCCGCAACTAAAGTCTGCTGGTTACGGTAATCATAGTCAAATACAGTCAATCTGCCACCGCTTACATATGCCAGTTGGTCACTATTAACCCAGCTTGCATGTGCCTGAGGTCGGTCAATAGGCTGCGTAGTATGGTAGCGATACTGCGCAATATTCTCAAGGTCGTATGTTACAAAATCTTGACCATTCTCGGCCAGCAAGAACTGTCCATCGCCCGAAAACGACAAGTACGATGGATTGCTGAGTGATAAGCGTCGCCACGGTGCAGGATATGAGTCAGGCCCTGCTGTAGTTTGATCCTGAGGGTTCCTATAGACGTACACAGCTGAATCAGTACTAGCCGCAACTGCAACATACCAATCACCACTATATTGTGTTATGCCTAGCAGATACATACCGGCGCCAGCCGGGGGCAGTGTCTGCAAGGTGATTGTTTGCTGCCCAACCTGCAATACCACGCTTACTTCACCGGGAGTCGTCTTACCGGTTGGTGATTGGTCGGTAGCATATAAGATTTTATCGCTTCCATAGGTCTTAAATGCTAAAACACGGTTAAGGATACTCACCTCTGTTCCTGAAGTACCATTTATACGTCGCAATGTCTCAGCCGCACTATCATAGACATAAAACTGGTCAATCCGACTGTTGTACAAGCTGACCGATTCGGTTTGAGCTAATTTAAGCGTAGTAGTAAGATTTACTGAATTGACCGGTGTTGTACGATCAAGTAGCACATACTCGTGTTGCAATCCCGCAGCGGTCGTAAAGTCGTGTTGCAACAGCACGTGACGATTATCGTTGGCCCAGTCAATTTCGCGCCATGTCTGATCACTACTACCAGACGTAAAACTAGTGTTTGGTAGTGCAATGCTCATAGCAACAGGCTTGGTCGGATTTTTTAGGTCGTACATGGTAAAACTACCGCTTTTGGCGGGTTCGTCTATAAGCAACCACCGATTATCCGGACTCTGCGCCATAAACGAAGGCTCGACATCAAAACTAGCCACCGATTTGGTAGCTAAAGTAGTAGGGAATAGAAAAGGGTAATCGAAATGTTGCACATCACCACCTGCAACCACTACTGGGCGCTGCCAGGTACGATAGCCGGCTTTGGAAATCTTTAGTGTGTAGCGACCCGCTGCGGTTACTACCCGCGTGTTAGTCTTCGATGTATATTGATTGTTACTTAAATACACCGTTGCGCCGCTTGGCTGACTAGAAACAAACAGTAGTCCGCTTTGCGTAACGTCGCCTTTGCGGTCCACATTGTAACCGTACGACCAGTACAGCAGAATCAGCGTAGCAATACCAATAGCTAGCGTTACAAGGCCATAGCCAAGCAAGAGCCTCATACGTGCACGTCGTTCATTTTTAGGATCAAGGAAATCCATAATTTACTTGTTAGTATACCGCAGTTATTAGGCCTCGGCCACCAACGCTATTTCGCTTGCGTTTTACGAGGCATAAGCGTTACTATTAAGGCAAGATTAAGTGGGCGTGACTGCTAAAAACGGGAAAGTAATGAAAAGTAAAAACACCATAGAAGTAAACGGTAGACGTTACGACGCAATTACTGGGGCCTTGCTTGGTCCAACATCTGCGCCGAGCCTTCCAAATAGTCCAGTTGCCAATACCTTTTTTCGAGAGCGTAAGAAAACCCCAACTACTTCACAAAAAATAACGGTACATATCGGCAGTAAAACAAAAGCTCCAATTGCGCGTATCCCCGTATCAAAGGCTGAATCGATATCAGTTAAAACTGTCACTAAACAGGCTAGCCCAACATCAAGCGCAGCTGAGGTATCCGCGCCGCATATTCACGCTACGCGTACATCCAACCACGCAAAAGCGCACGCGCCCTTACCAACTACGGCCAGTACTTCTCGTCAGCAACTCATCGAGCGACGCAGAAAACAGCGCCTAATAAATCACGCCAAAGCTCATACGCCGCAAATCACCGACACTCGTGAAATTCGTAAGCCTAGTGAAGCGTACCGCAAGCACAAGCTGATGGATTTACACAGTCCGGCCAATCACACGAAGCCACGAACTACTCAGAGCTCGTTAACGCTTGTTCGTAGCGCCGTTGAACGACCAGCCCCAAGCATTCGTAAGCAAGCAAGCTCAAAAGGTGCGCTGCGCAGAAATATGCCCAATCTTATCGCCGTAAAATCGTCAGTACAAACCATTGATGAGGTTCGTTTGGCACGGGCACATAGTACTAGTCGCAGTCCATTTATCGCTCATCATGCTCGCCGCACAAAATCTGCACTTTATCCAACCATCACGCCGTTAGCCGTACAGCCAGTGCCCGTTAAGCCAGAAGGTGAAGTACCAAATGTTGCGCCAGCACCACAGCCCAGTAATAAGCCGGATGGACCAACCGATATTTTCGAGCACGCCCTTGCTAATGCCAGTCACTATGCCGACCTTGGTGCGCGCCGTGCCGAGCGCAAAACCCGTGCCAAACTTCGGGCTACCAGCTTTGCAGCTGGAACACTAGCACTACTCATCATTGCTGCTTTTGCGGCGTATCAAAATACGCCCGGGCTGCAGTTTAAAGTCGCCAGCCTAAAAGCAGGGGTTAGTACTAAGATGCCAAATTTTGCGGCAGCCGGCTTTGCTTATAATGGCGTTCATGCTAGCAACGGTCAGCTTATCGTTGGTTTCGATAACGTCTCCGGCAATTACCAACTCACGCAGACTAATACAAATATGTCGAGTAGCGACATGATCGAGAGTGTCAGCCCTACGGCTACAGCCAGTAAAAGCGCCTACTACCAAACATTACACACCAACAACACCACTGTGTATCGACTGGATACTACTGGCGCCACGTGGGTGGCAAATGGCAAATGGTATACGCTCCGTGGCACCAGCGCATTGACCGATTCTCAGATTGAATCACTGGTCCACAACATTTAATACGTACACACGCATCATTTATACTAGCTAGTATGTTCTACCATGCGCTTCATTTACTGAATACCTACGCTGCAGGCATTACCATCCTGCTTACTGCCGTTGCTGCTGCTTTTAAGTTTGGGCAGCTTGTTAACATCAAGCGACAAGATAGTAAACAGCGGCGGTTCGAGAATTATCACGAGCTCATCAAGAAACTAAATCAGTCAGACACGCCCGGCGTGCCTATAAAGCTCTACAGACAGGTAGCGGTAGTATATGAACTGCGAAAATACCGGGAATATAAGCCAGTGACTCAAAGGATTCTTAGGGCATGGCTTGCTAGTCGGGACGTGAACGATCCAGCCCTTAAGCCGCTTTACGAAGAGATGCAGCTAACTATCGATCATCTTGATATACATTGGCTTCAGAGACCGTTCACCAGCGGATAGCAGACGCTCGCTGCCTTTTTTCTCTATAAGTACAGATCATGGTCTATTTGCCAATTGCTGTATCACCTCTGTTATGGCATACTAAGGTCCATGAAACCAGTCCGCACCCGTTTCGCACCCAGCCCTACCGGCTTTTTGCATGTCGGCGGTATCCGTACCGCGCTGTTTGCCTGGCTGGTTGCACGCCAAGCTGGCGGCGAATTTATATTGCGGTTCGAAGATACTGACAAAAAAAGGGAAGTGCCTGGTTCGCGTGAACACCTTATAAAAAGCCTCCGCGCACTTGGCATCATCTACGATGAAGGTCCTGACATTGGCGGTCCATTTGGCCCCTACGTACAGAGTGAGCGGCTACATACCTACCGCGAATGGGCACAGGTACTTATCGACGCCGGCCGAGCCTACGCCGACCCATACACAGCTGAAGAGGTCCAGACCTTCCGTGAGCAAGCCCAGAAAGAGAAGCGACCATTTCTGTACCGTAACCACCGGCCAGAAAACCCACCAGTGTGGGACGGCACCATGCCGCTACGCTTTAAAAGCGACCCTAAGGCGTATAGCCGCATTGACGCTGTCATGGGTGAACTCAAAACCGGCCCCGAAGTGATCGATGACTTTGTCCTGATAAAAAGTGACGGCTACCCCACCTACAACTTCGCCCACATCATTGACGACCACGAGATGCAGGCTACGCATGTTATCCGTGGCCAAGAATTTTTGGCGAGCACGCCAAACTATTTGAACCTTTATGAAGCCCTTGGGTTTGAGCCGCTTATCATCGCAACCATGCCACACATTTTGGGACCCGACGGCAGAAAAAAGCTAAGTAAGCGCGATGGCGCTAAAGACGTGCTGGACTATGTTGCTGACGGCTACCTGCCCGAAGCACTCGTGAACTTCATTGCTAGTCTGGGCTGGAATGATGGCACCGAGCAAGAAATCTTTACCGCTAAAGAGTTGGTTGCTAAATTTAGCCTGGATCGCGTTCAGCGCAGTGGCGCTCGGTTTGATGAAAACCGGCTGCAATGGATGAACGGGGTCTGGATTCGCTCCTTAAACATTGACGAGCTCTTTGAGCGCAGCAAAGCCTTCTGGCCTGAAACCACCACCAACTTCGAGGACGCCTATAAAAAGCAGGTACTTGGGCTCATCCAGGAGCGCCTCAAATACTTCGCCGAAATTCCCGAGCTTACTAGGCTGTTCTTTGAAGACCTGCCGATTGACATGAATCTAATCGACAGCAACAAGCAGCTTAAGAAGTTTGAACATGCCGAACTCAAACAGCTGCTAGAGCAAGCAAAAGCCAGCCTAGAACAAAGTGATTTCAGCCGCGAAGACCTCACCGACCGTTTAAATACGCTACTCGAAACCACCGGCCAAAAACCAGGTGTACTCTTTAGCCTAATCCGCATTGCCAGCACTCAAGCCCCTTTTAGCCCGGGTCTGGCTGAGACTCTGCATGTTTTAGGCAAAACAGTCGCCCTGCATCGTATCGATGCCACCCTTGCCGCGCTGTAGTGTTATCAGCGATTTTTGAACGAAATGTGCGCCCAATACAACAGATATCTTTGCTATAATGACGCTTATGATAAACGACGTCACACCGACGGATCATCGCAGACTACACTCAAAACCCAAGCGGATCGAGCCGCCAGAACACCCGCCCAAGACGTCTATACACGAGCTCGCTGCTAAAGAAGATATCTCATTCAAAACCCCCGAGCAGACAGCCGCCCTTGATACGCTTGAAACAAAACCAGTAGTTGCTCATCACGCTCACAAAAAAGGGAAGAGAAGATGGTTGCCGCATACCCGAAAACAACAGGTTATTTGTGGCAGCATAGTCATAGTGCTTATTGCGGGGGCTAGTGCTGGATGGGTGCTCACACATCGCAAGCATACTCCGATAGCTACAAAGACTGTTGTTAGGAAAGCAACACCTAAGCCAAAGGCCGCACCAGCGATTATCTACAGCTCGCTCACCGGCTTGCCGGTAGCCAACTCAAGCATCAACCAACGTCCCGTCACCGGTGTGATGATAGAAAACAGCCTAGATGCCCGGCCGCAAAGCGGACTTGGTGATGCTGGCGTGGTATTCGAGGCTGTGGCAGAAGGCGGCGTTACTCGCTTTTTAGCGCTTTATCAAGATACTATGCCTACAAATGTTGGCCCCATCCGCAGCGCCCGCCCGTACTATGTGCAGTGGGCCATGGGTTTTGATGCCGCCTATGCCCATGTCGGCGGCAGCCCGGACGCCCTAAACGATATCACCGCCTGGCATACCAAAGACATGAATCAGTTTTATAATGGCGCTTACTACCACCGAGTGAACAACCGTGCCGCACCACACAATGTCTATACCGGCATTGATACGCTAAACCAGCTAGAGTCTAAGAAGGGCTATACCAGCACCTACACCGGCTTTGCCCGCGGCAAAGAAGCTGCTGCGACTCCACCAACCGCTGCTAGCATAGACTTTCACCTGTCCGGGGTCTACTACGACCCACACTACACCTACAACGCCACTACCAACAGCTACGACCGCAGCGAATACAATGCACCGCATATCGACGCCAACACCAACAAGCAACTCTCGCCAAAAGTAGCCATAGCTATTGTTGTGCCGCTAGCTCGTGGAGATCTTGATTCATCCGGAGCTTATTATTCTAATTACAACGTCATCGGTAGCGGTGCGGCTTACATCTTCCAAAACGGCACGCTCCTAAACGCTACCTGGAACAAAACCGCCACCAACGCACCCCTAACATTCACCGACAGCAACGGCCAGCCCGTGCCGCTGAACCCCGGACAAACTTGGATCACTGCCGTTTCCGGCGCAAATCAGGTAAGCTATAAGTAACCGTAATCATTTTAAGGATACTTTAAGCGCTCGCACCGATACACCATGGATTTTTTAGGTAAACTCCGCCGACAAGTCAAACTTTACCTTTTCTGCGTACTATTGCTGGAAAATGCATTGCTGATTAGCGCTTGGTGGGCAGTACATGTGTATCACCATGAGCTGTCTCCACTTGAAACGCTTATTGGCATGGCTACCTTAGGCTTTTTTGGCACGTTGCTAGTGAGCGAGGCAGCCGAAAAACGCGTGACCCAACCAATTATCACTTTGTGGCAGGCAATCCAGCATATCGCTCCACAAGGTGCCGAAGAACGCGCACCAGATCTGAATCAAAAACAACTGGGTCGAGAGCTGGTAGCTAATCTCGCCAACCATGTGTACCAGCTAGCTAGCACCGTGCAGGCCGTTGAAAAGACAAATAGTAAAGCCGCACAAAACCTACATACCAACTTCGTAGCCAGCAGTTTACCGCTGCCGTTGCTGGTACTCGATAAAAACGAAACCATCGTGTACGCCAATGCAGCCACTAGTAAATACTTAGGCAAACCAGCCGATGATTTAGCAGGACAGAATGTTTATACGGCGCTCGACATGTCATTTAAAAGCGACGACACTCTTTCGACGTGGCTCAAAAACTCAGCCGGCAAAACCGCTACGGCCAGCCACAAATGGGAGCATGTACGAATTGGCCTCCCCGGTCAGGGAGACAGCTTGTTGTTTGACCTAGCTGGTTATTACAATAAGGACAACTCTTTAGGTTACGAGACCCTCCTGATCTTGTTCGACCATACCGAAGTCTACTCGCAGGACGATCAGGCTATGAGCTTTGTGGCCATTAGCGTACACGAACTACGCACACCATTAACATTACTGCGCGGCTACATCGAAGTGTTTGACGAAGAGCTTGGCCCAACCTTAACGCCAGAACTCAAAGAATTTATGGTCAAGATGGATGCCGCTGCCCAGCAGCTAGCAGCCTTCGTCGACAACATCTTAAACGTTGCCAAAATAGAGGATAACCAGCTAACATTGCAACTCCATGAAGAAAACTGGCAAAACGTCATTGAAACAGTGGTGAGTGACCTAAGTTTAAGGGCTGGCGTACGCGGGATCACCATTAAAACCGATATTGCGCCCAACTTGCCATCTGTGGGCGTCGACCGTTATAGCATCTACGAGGTTCTGGCCAACCTGCTCGATAACGCCATCAAATATAGCAAGGGCACCAACGAAATTTATGTTACTGCCACCCTTAATAAAGAGGGGCTGATCGAAACCAGCGTAAAAGATTTTGGCCTAGGGATCGACGGCAGTATCTTACCTCATATCTTCGACAAATTTTATCGCAACCACCGCAACCGTGCTCAGATTGGCGGAACTGGTCTCGGTTTGTACTTAAGCCGTGCTATTGTAGATGCGCATGGC
Source organism: uncultured Candidatus Saccharibacteria bacterium (assembly GCA_964478195.1). Taxonomy (GTDB): domain Bacteria; phylum Patescibacteriota; class Saccharimonadia; order Saccharimonadales; family UBA4665; genus JAJZCD01. Next base: position 29,968 of record CAYZGW010000005.1, on the reverse strand, counting down.
GGCGAAATAACGGTGAACAGTAGGGTGAACGAGGGTAGCACGTTCACCTTTACCGTACTGCCGTTTTCTCAGGTACAAGACGCCGGTAAATCGCTTGGCAATCCAAGCTTAACCCGCAGCGCGCATGGCTGGATCAAGAATCATTCGCTGTACCGCGATTAACGGCTGGGACATGCTAGAATAAGCTCATATGGACACTGGAACAAACACTGCCAAACCCAAACGCGTTCTCTGTATAGAGGACGAGCTGTTCATCAGCGAGCTCTATACCCGCGCGCTTACCAAAGCCGGCTATCAAGTAGACGTCCAGCTCGACGGCCAAAAAGGGATGGCCGCCGCCCAAACTGACGCCTACGATATTATCCTGCTCGACCTAATGATCCCAAGCATCACGGGCATTGAGGTACTTCGCACCCTGCGTGATCCGGCTAAAACGCCCAAGATGCACGCCAAGATTATTGTCACCACTAATCTAGAACAGCGCAGAGACATCCGTGCCGATATCGAACAACAAGCCGACGGTTATTTAGTGAAGGCCGAGATTACCCCAAGAGAACTGGTTGAATTCTTGAACAAGCTCGATATATAAACCACCCAGGTTGACCTGCGTAGCCCACTTCTATATAGTTTAGTCAGTAAACTATATTCATCATTACTAAACATTAAGGCTGTAGTAGCAGAGAGGGCAAGTACCGCGTGCTTAATAAACTTGGAAGTTTCATTGCTAAAAATCGCTGGTGGGTCATCGGCGTTTGGGTCATCCTATCAGTAGTCATAACCGTTTTTTCACCGAAGCTTAGTAGCGTCACCAGTAGTGACCAAACCAGTTTCTTACCTAATAAATATGAGTCTGTTCAGGCTCAGAAGATTGGCGACAAAGCCTTTCCGCAGTCCAAAAATGATACCGAAGTAGTATTAGTACAACGTAAAGATGGCGGAAAATTAACTACAGGTGATAAGGATGCAGTCCAAACACTAGCACAGCAGTTCAACGCTCGTCACTCCAGTAAGATTGTAACCGTCCAAACGGCGCCTGAGCTAGTTTCTAAAGACGGAACCGCTCAGATGGTGCAAGCCATTGTAAAAGGGCAAGCTACTGGCGGCACCGAGGATGTAGCTGTCACTAAAGCCATCCGCAAACAACTCACAAAAGCGGTAGCAGGCACTGACCTAAAGGCTGGACTCACCGGCGGCATCGCCATGGATGCCGATACCAGCAGCTCGTTCACGAACGCAACCAAGATCGTTACTATGGCTACCTTTGCGCTGGTCATTATTCTGCCGGGCATTATTTTCCGCAGCCCTGTTGCCGCGTTTGCTCCGGTGCTAGCCGTTACCTTGGTGTATTCACTAGCTCAGTCGCTTATTGCGTTAACCGCTAAAACCTTTGATTTCAAAATCAGTGATCAATTGAGCATTCTATACACTATTGTGCTGTTCGGCATTGGTACTGATTACATCCTATTCTTACTATTCCGTTACCGCGAGCGGCTTCGCGCTGGCGAACGAGGCCGCAGTGTTGTCGCCTTTGCGCTTAGCCGGGCAGGGGAAGCCATACTTTCGGCCGCACTTGTAGTGGCCGCTGCCTTTGCAGCACTGGGCGTTTCCGATTTCGGACTCTTTAAGAACCTAGCCCCGGGATTGGTTGTTTGCGTACTAACTATGCTTGCTGCAGTGCTCACCCTGATCCCAGCGGTTGTAGCTGTAATTGGGCCTAAGATCTTCTGGCCATCCAAAGCCTGGCAAAAGCAGCCCGAGGGCAGCACCTCAAAGCGCATTGGTCATTTTGTGGCTCGTCGCCCCGCGTTTGTTGCCGGTGCAGCAGTTGTGCTGCTACTTGCACTTGCTACTGGTTACCCGCAACTTAAAACCAGCTACGATTTTGTGAGCCAACAGCCGCAGAACACCGAATCAGCTAAAGTATTTAAAAAGGTTTCGCAGCTCTTCTCGGCCGGTGCCATCTCACCCACCGAAGTACTACTGACTAGCTCTAGGCCGCTCACCGATCCGCAAATACATACCGCTGGCCAGCACATTAATGCTATAGCGGGTGTAACATCAGGCGGCCCAACAGAAGTTTCCAAAGATGGTAAAACGGCGCAGATAACAGTGCTGCTACCTGGTGACCCCGCTTCCACCAAAACGCTCGACTACGTGGAGCACACGTTCCGCCCAGCAGCTCATGTCGCCGCACCAGCCAGTACCAAAGTCTATGTGAATGGCGAAAGCGCCGCCTTCGTGGATGTCCGCTCAGCCGTCAACCGCGACCTAGCCGTTATTTTGCCTGCTGCTGCCGTCATCATCTTTGTCATCCTGGCATTGCTGCTGCGTAGTGCGTTGGCACCCCTCTATCTGCTCATTACCACGGCGCTAGGCTTTACCGCTACGCTCGGTGGAGCAGCTTACCTGTTCCAGGATATTCTTGGTCAAAGTGGACTAATCTTCTTCATTCCAATCATGGTATACATTTTTGTGGTCGCTATTGGCACCGACTATAACATCCTCACTATGACTCGACTGCGCGAAGAAGTCCGCGGCGGCCTCAAACCGCATGCCGCTTCCGACCTAACGATTGAGCACAGCAGCAGCACCGTAGCAAGCGCCGGGCTGATTCTGGCCGGCACCTTTGGCTCGTTAGCCCTAGCCGGCATTAGCTTGCTAAGCCAGCTTGGCTTTGCGGTAGCCTTCGGCATTGTACTCGCCGCATTTTGTATCGCACCACTACTTGTACCGAGCTTGGCCGCGCTGCTGGGTTATAAAGTTTGGTGGCCCGGACATCGTCCTTCGACCGATAAAAACCGGCCGGTCTAGCAAGCTCTCCTCAAGTGAGCTAAAAGGGCGCTTCACCATGAACGGTGGAGCGTCTTTGTTTTAGGCCCAGACCCGCAAGAGGCACTCATATCGCAAACTTATGTCAAACTGTAGCAAAAATCACGTTAGACGTCTAACAACCAGAAGCGTATAGTTAATATCAGCCATGTGAGGACTGGCTGCCTTAGCGGCGGTGCTTTACCTCGCAGACTATTTTTCGGCAACCATACCTCGGTCCCTGGACGCCTATCTACAAATTCAGGTTTTTTATACGAGTTACAGACCACGAACGGTGCTCTGCAACTACAAAAACCTTCCTACAACTCCGTTCCCGAGCTTTTTGTAACGCATCGGTTCTCTAAAAACTGTCTAATTTGTAGGAGATTCTCTTTATGACCAACACTATCAACACGCCTGTAAACGTAAACGCATACTATTTTGCTGGCCGCGAAATGAAGACTTTTCCGCGCGAAATAGAATACGGCGGCGAAGCCGTAACCTTTCGCAGTGGTCTGCGCTACCTGGTCCAGCGCGGCGCCGAGGCTATACAGCTCTTTGATATGAGCGCAGCCGATGGCCTGACATATCGTCTAAAGCAAACCGGCAATAGCTGGATGCTACTTGGCACGAAGGGAGCATTTTAAATGAAGCGCGCCTACCTCGAAGAAGACCTCGGTCTCATCCAAAAGTATTTTCCCGGCGCCAAAACAGTTGCCTTGCGCACTCCATTCGACCTTACGCAGCGCCCAGTACGTCCAGCCCAAACCTCAATTGACAGCTTTCAGAGAGTTGGGTCTAGTCACGAATCCTGGCGTGGAGGCGTGTTATGGATGAGTTAAACGAAGCCCACGCTTATAGTGCCAGCGACCACACCGGCACCTCAGTTGCAATCCATGCTGGGTTCCCTAACCCCGCAGCCGAACGCACTGGCGCACCCTTAAGCCTCGATAGGCTCCTCATAAAACACCCTAGTAGCACCTATTTCTTTCGCATTCGTGGCCACAATTGGCATCACTACAGTGTATTCGACGGCGACCTGGCAATTATAGACCGAGCCCTTGACCCACGTGACGGCGACCTCGTGGTTTGGTGGCAAGAAGGCGAGGAGTTTGTGTTAGCTCCATTTGCGCGGGCAACACGGCAAAACATTTGGGGTGTCATCACGGCTATCATTCACTCATACAAGGAGGCGCCCACACATGATAAGCGTTAAGCAAATACTCCTCGAAACATATGGCACACCAGCACCACGCTACAACACTAGGGTTACTATTCTACATAATAAGCCTCTCTCCCGTGACACTACTCACCAGCAAACACATCCAAACCAAAGGCCTTCCGTTACATGAGTTCTACCTACGCGCTAATCGACTGTAATAATTTCTTTGTAAGCTGCGAGCGTCTGTTCCGGCCAGACCTAGAAAACCGGCCAGTTGTCGTACTCAGCAGTAATGATGGTTGCGCTGTTTCCCGGTCTCAAGAGGCCAAAGACCTTGGTATACCCATGGGTGCAGCCCATTTTCAATTTCGTGAATTTTTCGCTCAGCACGATGTGGCGGCCCTGAGCGCAAATTTCGAGCTTTACGGCGATGTCAGCGAGCGCATCACCAACACGCTCGCTAGCATCACACCACACATTGAAGTCTACAGTGTTGATGAATCGTTTCTTGATTTAAGCGAGCTTGATATTACCAGCTATAGCGCTTGGGGTGCTTCGATACGTGCTACTATTCTCAAAAACATCGGTGTACCTGTTAGCATCGGTATCGCTAGCAGTAAAACACTTGCCAAGCTTGCCAGTGACCGTTCCAAAAAGATCCCAAGCCTCGGCGGTGTTTTAGACTTAAGTCAACAAGGTCCAAAAACCGATGTCTACTTAGCCCAAGTACCTGTCAGTGATATCTGGGGTGTTGGCCGCAAGCTAGCCCCAAAACTCAAAGCGGAAGGAGTACATTCCGCCCTCGATCTGCGACTGATGAGCCCGCGGCAAGCCCAGCAGCTCATTGGCATCCACGGAAGACAGATGCAAACAGAACTCAACGGCATTGCCTGCCTGCCAATCACCCGCGAACACAAACCACAGCAAATGATTATGCGCGGCCGCCAGTTTGGCGAAGATACACGCGACTTCTATGTTATAGAATCGGCTATCACCAGTCTTGGTGCCCGAGCCGCGGCAGCCCTTCGCCGCGAGCACCAGCTGGCCCGCAGGGCAGCACTGATGCTTCGCACCAACTATCACCGGCCAGGCTACCAGCAAATACGAGAAGTTGTGCGCTTTTATACACCCACCGCCGACACCGGCACCATTACCAGCCAGCTAGTACGTCTGCTTGCCAGCAATTATCACGGCCTCGACTACCATCGAGCAGATGTACTACTTTATGATTTACTGCCCGAAACGGGTTTGCAAACCGATCTCCTTGGCGCCGTCAACCTACAGGATAATCAAAAGTCACAAAACAAAATGAAAGCCCTAGATGCCATAAATCTCCGCCACGGCAAGGGTACCGTAAAATTTGCTGCCGAAAATTTAAGCCAGGCTTGGCAACCCCGCAGACGCCTCATGAGTCCGCGCTATACATCAGCCTGGGACGAACTACCAGAGGTGCACCCCTTATAAGCTCTGTAAGTTATACTAATGGCATGGCATATCTTGCACTACTCAGAGGCATCAACGTTGGCGGCAAAGCCAAGGTGAGCATGGCCGCCCTAAAAACCTCCTTTGAGACACTTGGGTTCACCAATATCAAAACCTTTATAAACTCCGGAAATATACTATTCAGCACAGACAAGACAGAACGGAAAGAACTTACTAAGATCATAGAATCAACGCTCGCCAAAGACTTCGGGATGCCCATAAAAGTACTCTTAAAAACCAGTAGTGAGCTCAAAATCCTGGCCGCAGCCATTCCCGATACCTGGGTAAACAATGAGGGCAATAAGTGTGACGTGTTTTTCTTATGGCCAGAGATAGACAATCCAGAAATCCTGCAAATGCTACCGAACAACCCCAGCATAGAAGACATACGCTACGAACCAGGCGCCGTATTTTGGCACATTGACCGCAAGCTAGCAGGTAAAACTCATATGACCCGCATCGTCGGCACGACCTTATATCATCAAATAACCATTCGTAACACCAATACCGTGCGCAAGCTAGCAGCATTAGCAGAAAACTATGATTAGCAACGATTTACTTACCAAATATCCGCTGATATCGAACCAGGTTAGCAAAGAGCAACTGCAAGTTATTTTGAATGAGCTGGGAAAGGTATTACCTAAGCTGGACGGGGAAGTAGTGGAGTTTGGCTGCTACATGGGCACTACCAGCTTGTTTATTCGCCGCCTGCTTGATGCGCTGGGTGATAAGCGAGCATTTCATGTGTATGATTCGTTCGAAGGCTTGCCACCCAAAACGCCCCAGGACGAAAGCAGAGCAGGGGATCAGTTCCAGGCTGGTGAGCTAGCCGTGAGCAAAAAACAGTTCTTACAGCAGTTCCAAAAGGCTAATTTACAACCACCGATAACCCATAAAGGTTGGTTTAGTGAGCTAGCGGATACGGACGTACCGAGGCACATCGCATTCGCATTCCTGGATGGCGACTTCTACGAAAGCATCCGTGACTCGTTGCAACTAGTACTGCCAAAGATGCAGCAAGGTGGCGTTATTATTATTGATGATTACGTGCGTGAAGCTCTACCCGGCGCCGCTAAGGCCACCAACGAAATTTTGCCGCCTACATTACAAAACCGTTTACGCACCATGCATAACTTAGCGATCATTGCGATATAGGATCATGAAGCTACACATTGTAACCATCGGAAAACCCAAACTACCATACGCCAGAACTGGCTGGGATGATTATCTGGCGCGTTTGCAACGATTGCACACAGTACGTACTACACATCTGGCCGACAAATATGCAAATGATATTACCAAATTTAAAGAAGTGACGGCAGGTACCTATGTGGTAGTTCTAGAAATTAACGGAGCAATATTGGATAGTCAAGAACTGGCAACCTTTCTAAAAAAGCGCGAACTTGATGCACGCGAAGTTAGTTTTATTATCGGCGGCCCAGATGGATTGCCACAAGAAATCCGCGAACGATCCGACTACCAGTGGAGCCTAAGCCGGCTCACGCTCCCACACGATCTAGCGATGGTGGTCACCCTCGAGGCGCTCTTCCGTGCTAGTACTATAAATGCCCGTCTGCCATATCATCGGTAAACAGTTGCGTCTGGCAAGGATAGGCAGCGTACTACAACGGAAAGGCGGCACGCTGTTGATTCCCCAAAAGGGACAGCGTGCCGCGAAGCGGACAACGGACGGGGAGCGGATCACATCAGTGGTGGGCTAAAATCCCGAGACTTGGCCCGCATACTATGCCTGACGCTTCAGGCATACCATCTGTGGCCTCCTGCAAAGACCCAACAATCACCACTACGGGCCCAGCAAGTAGCGTTTCCTAAGGCTCAACAGCCATCGGCACAGGGCGCCGATAGATGTAGAGAAAGGCGGCTGGCGTCATCGCCAAGTTCAGTGGAATCAGCACTAGGCCAAGGTCAAGGATCAGGCTAGCCGGTCCCACGCTTCTAAAGAGCTCTGAGGCAACCGCTGGCAGCCTGTAGGGTATACGGGCAAAGACCAGCCACACAGCGCTTGCAGCGAAGATACACTCCGCGAACAGCGCATGCGTATAACGCCGGCGCTGCGTAATATTGACTGGCCTCAAGGCACCATAAAGCACTGAGGCCGCCCAAAAGGCGAGCAGGCTACAATAGACCGCGGTATCGATTGCGTTAAGCTTCATCACTGCAACCTCCTCTGCAGGCGCATCCAATAATGTCCGAGTCGTTCACCTATAATGAAGACTACCTCTTGTATAAAGCAGCCCTTCAAAGAAGTCTGTGATCTTTTATAGGCACCGGCTCTTCAGCTTTTGCACCTCTAGCAAACCCTACGAGGTTAACTACGCCAACGCAGGCTAGACGCTGTGAACTTTATCACAACACGTTCTATACTTGGCTTCAGTTAGATGCACTAGTAATAAGCTGGTTAAACTTCACAACAATTACCCCCAAGCCCCAATGCTATAGTACTAGGCGTGAAAATAATCTTCTTAAATACATGGAACGGCCGAGTACGTGATGAGCTACGCGGCTATATTAAATCGCAAATACCAACAACTGATGTCTTTTGCTTTCAGGAGGCATATGACGATATGCAAGCGCTCGCCGGCGACCTTCTTGCAGAGTACACCGCTTACACCGGCTTCAAATCAGTGAATGAAAACGATAATTTTTCGCAGGCCACGTATGTACGCACGAGCCTTGCCGTAACCGCCTCTGGCTCGCTACTGGAAGATGAACCAAATTGCGGACTTGGCGTCTATGTTGCCGTGCGAGCAGACCAAAAAGATGTCTTTATCATTAATTTCCATGGTATGTCGCGGCCGGTAGACAAGCGGGATGACCCCAATCGGCTCTTGCAGTCCAAGACGCTTATCGGTTTTCTAGCAGACAAGCAACAAGCTGTTCTGGGAGGTGATTTTAATCTGTTGCCCGAAACCGAGAGTATTAAGCTGTTTGCACAGCATGGTTACCAAGACTTGATCGAGGAATATAACATCTCAACCACCAGGAACCAGCTCGCCTGGGATCAATATCCCGAGCCCAAATTTGAAAAGCAGTATTATTCAGATTATGTTTTCCTGAGTCCAGATAGTAGTCTACGGACATTCACGGTACCGGATGGCAAAGTGTCCGACCACCTACCGCTAGAAGTAGTTATTGACGAATAGAAACTTGCTTTGTTTTATGCCGCTTTAGTGCACCGCCGCCCGACATTGCCTTTAGCGTACGCTATACCCATTCAAATCCAGGGGTAATGTCAAAAGTATCAGGAGCTAAGCCAAGCGTCTCATCAAGCACTTTTGGTGTCCAGAGCTGGTCGCGAACAATTACTCCATCCTCACTGATGCCCACACGTGCAATGGTCCCATTACCCAAGGACCTGCCATCTTGAACCACGTCACCGATTGCCGGAATAGACAGCTTACCAAGCAATTTCACAAGCGGCACCGACGCTTCAGCAAGCGGCATAAATAAAGCCTCCAACACCTCAGGCTTGGGACCTTTACCTTTTTCTATGCAAGCTGCTGCCACGTTTTCCTTAGCCATCTCACTAGCTTCTGAGGTTGCAGCGTGTTCGCCGGCTAGCTCCTGGCGGCCAACAAGATTTACGGCACCAGTCAAAGCGCGCATTTGACGCAGCAAACCGTGATGCCCAACGAGTGCAATATTTGAACGATCTCGCAGAGAGCTGACCGCATCCTCTGCTCGTCGGGACGCATCCAGATAGCTTTCGCCGTCACCCCAGCCATTAGGTACAACCCAACCGGCATACTTCGCCACCAGCTCGCTATCCATACCTTTAAAATTTCCAAGCGCCTTTGAAAAGATACTAACCGTCTGGGCGCGTTGAGCATTGGCCGCACCAGTAAGCAGTCGAGCAAATTGGAGTTTACCGTGATTTATCTCGTGAAAATTAGGAAGTACTGTCTTTTCCGATAAACCATATGCTGTCGCAGCCAGCTCGGCAGTTTGTGTAGTACGCGCCAGAGGAGAGTGGTGTATTTCCAGAATTTCTACCCCTAGGTTTCTCAATAGCCAACCTGCAGCCCGGCCTTGGCGTTCACCTATCTCAACCAGGGAAACCTGGCCATTTTCTTTTCCATCGGGGCTACCACCATAAAAGATACCTTTGCCGTTATGGATGGACTTGCCATGTCGAATATGGTACTGGACGGCACTACATTCTTCTATAGAGCGAGCCATGTACTTAATTCCTCTATATATCTTGATATTAATTCTACTTTTCGTCCTTTTGGACTCATCAGCATGAATACACATTCATGTAAGCAGTACGGAGCAAGCAAGAGTGGGGGATCCCGTGAGGTTCGTCCGAAGACGGAACATCTCGGAACCCCCCGACTCTTACCTACTACCGTCGGCCGAGCATCAGCTTACCGCCGATGACGGCCACCGTTCACTCACGCCCGAAGGCGTACTCCCGTGAACAGGGGGGAGTGTAACTGAGAGGAGTATGCCCTAGACGGGCACGTAGCTGACGAAGATGCCGGCCGCCAGCACGAAGGCGCAGAAGATCGCCATCGCCAGCACGTTGCCGTCACCGACGACGGTCCGCACGTTCAGCACGTCCTTCTTGACGACGGCGTCGGGGTTGTCCGGGTCCTGGACGTCCTCGACCTCGACGACGATGAAGCGATCGACAGCCAGCACGATGGCCGCGGCCAGCACGAGCATGATGACGATGGCCACCAGGAAGCTGACGACGGCGTCGCCCCAGTTGGTGAAGGCGCCGGCCACGGCCGAGCTGATCACCATGCCCAGGACGAAGACGATGGCCATGGCGCCGATGGCCGCCGGCCAGTTGTTGTACCGGACGAACTCGGCGAGACTCAGCTTCTGGGCCTGGACGTCCAACTCGCCATCCGAAGACGACTCGTGGACCTCGAAGATCCGGATGCTCATCACCACCAGGTAGATCCCCGTCAGACAGACGATCCCGAGCAGTCCGAAGACCGCGCTGATCAGGTAGGTCTTCGCCAGCCCCAGGCCCGGCCCCGGCAGGGTGGCGCCGATGATCTGGCCGTAGCTGATGTAGAACATGCCGTAGACCAGCGACACCGGCACCGAGTTGTCCTTGATGGAGTTGAGCCCACCGTGGGCGTGCTTGACCACCAGGCTGACGATCGGCGTCGCGGCCAGCAGGAACGTCGGCACCCAGAGGGAGTCGGCGACCGCCCAGAGGACGTGCTGCCACGACGTCGAACCGGTCATGCCGATCACCGGCGCCAGCCCGAAGGCCAGACCGAGCAGCTGGAAGCTGCGGACGATGGTGAAGCCGGCGTTGTGGCGCTTGAACATCTCGTTGTGGTCGTCCCACGGCGAGATCGCGTTCAGGAACAGCCAGAACAGCGCCACTGCGGCGGCACAGCACGCGAGGGCGGCCAGGCCTCCCCCGTTGTAGTGCCCGTGGAGCGGGTGGATACCACTCATGAATTCACTCTCCTTGGTTGGTCGTCCGGACGGGGATGTCCGTGACGAGGTGGGGAACAGCGAAGGACTGGTTGTTGGTGATCTTGTGGCGGCTCTCGCGGATGATCAGAGCGACCACCGGGGGCAGCATCGTCCCATCCTGGTCGGAGGTCAACACCGTCCAGAGGCCAAGCACCGGGTGGTAGTGGGCTTCCTCGCCGGGCTCGCTGTCGAGCTCGGAGTAGAACGGGGGCAGTGGGCAGTACTGTTGCAGTACAGCCGGATCACCCATCAGGCTGTCGCCGTCGTAGTGGCTCTCCGGGCCTCGTTCGACGATCCGGCCACCTACGGTCAGGACGGCGTTGCCGCCCTCACGCCCGTGGCGCGGCTTGCGGATGCAGTCGGCGCCGAAGCCTTCCGGCTCCTCGCCCTCGAAGTAGGCCGGGATGAGCAGCTCGGCGTCCGGAGTGCCGCGGAAGATCTCCCACAGCACAGCCAGGATAGCCTTGTTGCTCCACATCATCTTCCAGATGGGTTCCACCCACACGGTGCCGTCGAGCTGGAGCATGTTCCGGACCGCAGCCCGACCGAACTCGTCTTGCACCATCCATTCCCAGGGGAACAGCTTGAAGACGACCTCCAGGCGGTTGCCGTCGGCGTCGGTGAAGAAGGGGCTACCGACCAGTCGGCCGGTGCCATTCTCCTCGAAGGTCTTGAGGGTGATCTCATCCATGTGGATCAGCTTGACGCTGAATCCTGGCTCACCAGCCGCGGCCAGCAGCTTGCTTGCTGCCTCGGCCGCCTCGGCGATTGCCTGGGCGTTTAGCAGATCCTCACCGCTGTCCTCGTGACACGAGTAGGCGACATGGACTTGGCGGACCGGTCGGCCCGTGTACCTGCGGAACTTGCGGATCTCGCCGGCCCAGCCTTCCACCAGCGCCTCGAAGAGGTTGTTGAACTGACTGGTCGTGGGCGTCTTGAGGCCCTGGTCGTCCATCCAGTTCCACTGGGTCAGCATGGTCTCGACGATCCCCGTTGGGGTGTCGGCGTTGTACTCGTACAGCTTGACGCCGACGATCTGGTTGTTCTCGTCGAGCACCGGGCAGAGGTCGTAGCGCCCGTAGAGCATCATGGTGTACCAGTTGCGGCGGGCCGGCGACTCGGGGTCCTCCGGGTCCTTCCAGAGCTCGACGATAGCCGGGACCGCCCACTCCGGGATACCGAACTTGGCGAACAGGTTGTGGCGGATGACGTAGTCGCCGGCCTGGATGAACATCTGGAACAGACGCTCACCAGCCTCGATGATCACCGCCAGTTCGGCGTCGCTGATCTTGTAGCAGACGGTCTCGCGCCAGTATGACACCGTCTCGCCCTTGGGCGTGATGGTCTTCCGGTAGGCGAGGCCTTCCTTCTCGACCAGCTCTTCCCAGCCGGGCCGCGGCAGGATGCCTTCGATGCGTTGCATCAGCTGCCTCCGCTGCCGTGACCGCCGGAGTCGGAGCCGTGCGATCCACTGCTGTGACTGCCGTCGAAGCCGCCGCTGCGTGAGCGGACCGTGAAGCCGTTCTTGATCGAGCCGGTCTTCGGCAGACCCGCTGCAGATCGCGCCGCGGGGTCGTTGGCTCGGACCCAGGCCTTGCCGGTGCGCTGCGACTGCGGCACGACGTAGCCGTAGGGACGGTGGACCGTGTCCATGTAGTAGTAGTACCGGCCGGTCGTGTCGTTGTCGCACTTGCTGTCGTCGACGACCTGTCCGGTCTGACTGTCCACGCAGTGCGTGAAGTAGTTCGCGTCGGACTTGCTGCAGGCGGCGACCACACCACTGATCAGGATCACTGCGGATGCGGCAGCCAAACCCGGGAAAACCCGACGCTGAGTGCCACCTCTGTCATGTGCCATGATATTCTCTCCTTCAGAGAACGTAGGCCAGATGTGCGTTGTCTGTGGTTGTTGGTGCTGAAGATCTTTCTATAGATCTCCTCTCAAACGTTAATGTACGCTAACGGAATCGTTAGTGTGGGAAATACATCCCCGTTAATAACCTGGATATTAAGTTAGCCGCGGTAACATACTTCTAGATAACAAATAATACAACTATTAAGTAAATACTGCAAATATACATTGCTCGGTAGGGCTAGAGAACCAGTTCACTGTTTCCAGGCCATCTTCTTTCAGTATAGCCTCCTCGGTCAGCTTGGTGATTGTCACGGTCGACAGGTCATCCGCGAAGATGATCGCGTAGTCCTTGTGGCCGAAGACCATGGTCGCCGGCCACCCGTCTAAGGTTATGTCCCCGGAGCAAGGAACTTTACATATTACAACAAATGGTTTATAATAAATATGTTTTATTAACGTGCATCGCTACTAAAAAGCAGCACATCACGGTACATATTTTTAAGGAATACTATGGGATACGAGCAAGACTTCTGGAAAACATACAATGCAGCAATGAATGGCCCACTTGACCCTCTCGACCAGCTTGGCGGAAGGGGAGGCAAGGATCATGGAGAAGGAAAGATGGAGCGCATTGATAGTGAACTAGCCGTATCAGCCACGACAGACGGGAGCGACGTTATGCAAGCGCATCAAGCTGCTGCCGATGCGCTTCACGCCGATCCTAACCCTGAAGCATACCACGGCTCAACTGCCGCACAACAGATAGCGGAAATGGCTCTTCACTTGCTCGCCGAGTCCTAGTTAAAGGAACAACCATTTTGCCGCTAAGCGATCAAACCAACGGGAGGCTCTTAATCATGCCTTTCAAGGTGTATCTCGCTGTCGGTCAAATGTTCTGCCAGCATTAAAATATCGTTGGCTCGGTAATAAATATCTCCTCCAGCACGTTCATCCACCAATCCGCCGATCGGTAAGTCCCACAGCCTTGTCCATTGCTGAGTCGTAAACTTTGTCAGCAGCATAGTCTTTAGCAAAAAACGTGAAGGCCGTTCACCAAACAACTGCGATGCTCGCTCATACACATAATTGTGATGTCCAATATCTAGCAGTGAGATAAGCGCATAGTCAGGGTCAGAAGAATTGGCATATTCAAGTAGCCTTGCTTCGGCACCTGAAATTCCTGCCTTTGCAAGGGCAATCAGGGATTTCACGGCGACAGTACTGTTTTCGCCGTCAAATTCTGCCGGTGATTCTATAAATAGTTCCCTATAAGCATCAATGACCGGCTCATATCCTCCAACAACTAACGTATTGAGGGCCTCTCTGGCATGACGTGCCGCCCGCACGGTCTCGGCTCCTGTAATATTAAAGATATTTATCACTCGCTCTGCTGACTCACCAGTTGGGTCCTGTCCTGAGGCATACAAACTAGATAACACTTGAGCCTGAGTAGCAGGATCGCCGATCAGTGCAGTAATCTCTCCTAATCGCGTCACCTGACGCCTTGCGATCATACGACTCCCTAAACCCCAGAGGCTCGTATCAATCCTTCGATAGCCATACTGTGCATCACTCGGATCCTTGAGCGCGTGTGCTCTAGCATCGTGGACCGTAGCCACAGCCAAATCAACTGCTTCTGGGTCGCCGGCTCTATAGAGCAACTCTGTCCTCCGAGTGCGATCATAAATCATTTCTGGATTATCACGAAGTGCCAAGATGTGCGCTTGCACCAATGGGAAGGCTGCTGGGTCGCCCGCAGCGGCAAGCCCTATTAGGCGTCCGCCGACATCTATATCTTCTATGTCAACACCGGGAGCAAGCTCTAGCTCCGAAGCCCCAACAACTCCACCTATTGAACGAGCACGATCAAGCGCCTCCTCGTCGCCCAAGAAAGCAAGTTTCTGCCAAGCAGGGAAGGCGTCTTCTGGAGATAGGCCAAGCTGGTCTGATCTAATATCGACCAAGTCATACCCATGCGGCGGGGAGTCCATTCGCGAAACAGCAGCGGCAACCGTCCCTAAGCCAGTTACGGCATTCCATCGCTCTCCTTCTGCTAGCCGCGCAGACATAGTATCTACACTTCGATGAAAGACATCTAGCTCATATTCCGAAACTACCATTCCCATTATTATAAACTATAGTTGCAGAATGGTTAACTCGGTTTCTTGCTAAGAATAGCCCCGTCTTGAGATGAACGTAAAGTGTATTCTCTTGCGAAGAGTCAATAATACAGCCTCTTTCAAGAAAGACCATCGTGAAACTTTTTGCAGACTTACCCGTAGTATATGCGTATGGATGATTTAGAACTACAGCACATAGCCCATGCTGGCAACACCGAGGCATTCACCACGCTTGCAGCTCAGTGCTATCCGGCATTGTGTCGGCATGCCGCATATCTCGTTCGGGATAGCAATATAGCCGAAGACGTGGTCCAAGATGCACTCCTCAAAGCCTATCTCAACATACGCAAATATGACCCAGAGCGCAGTTTTAGCACCTGGGCATATAAAATCGTCACTAATTGTGCGCTCGACTACCTTCGTAAAAAGAAGGATACGTCGCTGGACGACCTACCGGAAGTGCCAGCCGAAGAGGTAAATCATCTCATAGACCAAGAAGATGCAGCGGTCCGCAAAGAGCAGATCGCCACGCTAAAGAAAATGCTGGCACAACTGCCGTCACATTACCAGGCAGTCATCAATCTGTACTACTGGGAAGGGAAGTCCTACGACGAGATCGCAGTTATTATGCACAAACCTTTGGGAACCATCAAAGTTTGGCTCTATCGGGCCAAGCGCCAATTAAAGGAGGCCTGCAATGGATAAATTTGACCAACAAATTGTCATGCTAAAGGCCACGAAAGGTCTAGCCAAGCTGGATGAAAAACAATTTATGAATAAGCTAATCGAAGCACAGCGTGCTAAACTACAACGTCGCATTCTCATGGGTGCCATGGGGCTGAGCGCCCTAGCAACTATAGCCGGCACCTTGCACCGCAATATGCTAAACTTACTGTTCCTTACGCTCCGCTACTTTGGTGAGCTGCCGTCAACCTTCACCGAGTATTCGCATGCCTATGCCACGACCATTTCTTGGCCTAGCATGATTTCAATAGTATGTCTGGTAGTATTAAGTGTACTACTGGTACGTTCCCGTGATCTTACCGTAAAGCACAGCAAACACGCCTACCAGTATGCCAGTACCCTAGCTGCGCTAGCGGTTGCCTTAGGTATTACCGGTCTAGCAGGCAGCCCGACTCAAGCACACGCCAATCAAGCTATTTTAGAGCGTACACTCAACCAACACGGTCATTTGGAAGTACGGGTGGATGGAGCCAATTACGAACTCTACGCCAAAAGCAGCGCTTCGGACGACAGCATTCGTAGCCAGGCGTTCATAGAGAATCTCCGTAGGTTTGATATCAGCAAAGCGTACTCCAAATACCAAAACATGGACCATGGTGGCCTAGTAGCCGAGGTTCGGGCCGTAAACACTAAAGATGATTGTATTTACTATGTCGAACGTCGCCTAGAACCAACCCTAAGCACGGTGGTGGATGCCGATAGCGGCTGCATACGTGGCAGCAATAGCCTCAGCTATCTAGACCAGCAGTTGCAGCCGCTGGGCACGCCAAAATGGAAGGTTGGCCAGGCGTTCTATTTGACCCACGCCTACACCAAGGGCACTTCCAAGGATACGAATGGCAGCCCTGTCGGAATAGTTATATTACTAGCAGGCAAGGCCGACCAGTACGTCGCCGCCAACAACAACGACAAGCTGGTACCCAAAGGAGAACCCGGCACCGGCGTAGAAAGCTGTGGTGCGAACCAGCAAGATCTCTGCCCGCAAACCGCTTCTATCGACATCTTTACCAACGCAAAAGGCAAAGTGGCCCGTGGCGAAATTGGCAGTTCAGTTGCTGACGGCTCTTTGCAGCCTCAATCAGGCAGCACCGAGACTGAGTTCTTCGCTAAAATTGTAGCCGATGATGATCAAAGCCTGCAATTAGTTACCGACTCCGGTAAACAATTAACCATACACTGGTCGCAAAACGTCATCGCCGAATTTAACGGACAAGGCGCACGCAACTACCAGACTGCTGCCGGCATTTTACAAGTTTCGCCCGGCGACCATCTAATTATTCGCATCGCCTATGTAGGCAATATGGACCTACAGAACTTGTCGCTATCGGATATCTATAGTATTAGTGTGGCGCTAAAGCCAGTCCAACCCGATCCGCTGTCCGGTCGAACCTATTCCAAAGACAAGGCCATGCAACAAATCCAAAAATACTAATCATAGTAAACGAAGGCTCGGCCTCATAGCTGGGCCTTTCACTATATGGTTAGTCGGTCGAAACAGAATGTACTTTCCGCTATCACCAGGTCCATTTGCCCTCATCTCAGAAAACTACCCAAGCCGAGAAATGACGTCCGGCACTTCAAGTAATGAATTGACCGCAGCATGGGGTAACAGTGTAGGGATTGCCTGATCAAGCGTGCGCCCCCACAAGCCACGAATCACTTGAATAGTTGGCATGCCGCCTTGCTCCTGCGCCGCATACACATCATAATCTGCACGGTCACCGATATAAACAATCTTTCTGGGTTCTATGTCCAACTCTTCGGAAACTCTTGCAAAGAAGCCAGCATTTGGCTTGCTAACACCCCATTCCTCGGAAGTTCCAATCGTATCGGCAGTTGGAAAGTTTTCTCGCAAGAACGCCCCCATACTAGCATCCTGATTTCCAGCGATACAAACCCGTAGCCCTACTTCGCCAAGCAACCGTACAGCCGGCTGAGCGTCTTCGTAAAGGTCACCCGCCTCAGGCACCCACAGTTTGCCAGCTTCTCGCCGTGCTTCGAGCTCAGCGTCAAGGTCAAAATTAGGCTTAAATCGATTAAATACATCTAAGGGCTTACCCTGGCTAATCGCTGCACCAAACGCCGCAAAGAATATATGCTCAGGGGTCCCAAGCCACTGAGCCCACATCCTCCATACTCGTTCTTCATTAATCAGTGTTTCGCCTACATCTAGGCATACCGCTTCTACTGCCATAAAAATATCCTGTTACAGTTTGTCTATACTAGCTGATGCTTCGTTCCATCATCGTTTTGATTAATTGGTCATCATAGCATAAAGACCACATTCTAGCGCCCGTACGAATCTGAACTCACAAGTTAGCCAACTCTTTCTTGCCTTAGCGTCTGTGTCGATAGCAGCCTGGGCGAAAGAATTGCGAAGCAAACAGCAAACACTACCACAACTACACCAATGCCTTTGAAGGCATGATAATTTCCTCCGTAACGCGACAATAATCCGTACAAAAAGTACACAGCGATAGATAGTATCTCGGCAGCAAAAAGTGAAACAGACGTAATTGTAGCGCGAAACTTTCCAGTAATTGTGTGTTGGATTTTACCGTCATAGATAGTCCCAACCAATTTGATGAGGAAGGTATACACAACCAGTAGCAAAACTAGGCCAAAATGCTGCAGATTTCCGGCAGCAACCAGAGCAATACCAGCTAAGAAAATAAGAAACATAAAGGTGCCCGTTTTAAGATTTTCAAATCGATGGGCAGCAAAACTGGCCGCCGCAGCAGCAAGTACCGTTAGGGCCACAAGTATTGGCACCACAGCCGTGGCAAAGCCTGCTTGCCGGAAGAGTAAAGGCAGATACTCTTCAAGCGAACCATATATCGCTCCTATAAAGCCACCCAGCAAGATAAATTCGAGCAAAATACGATTCCGCAGCGCCTCAGACAACCCTCGCCACAGAAGAGAGAAATATTTCGGTTCTGCCGCTTTTTCAAAATGTCTAGTTTCGGGGAGTGTTGATGCAACCCAGGAAGCAACTACAAGCGCAGCAACACTCGCTCCTATAGCAAAATTATACCCACGCATGATCGCCAGGCTCGCTAAAAGCGTTGCACTAAAGTTCGCTACAAGCGAGAAGCTTTGAGCGCGACCAGCAACCTTTACATAATACTTCTCAATGCCTGCGTTTTTCAGCTCATCAAATAGCAAAGCCTCGTAAGCGCCGTCAATTATCGCCCCGCCTATACCCCACAATATAAAACCAGTCGCAAATCCACCATAAGCTGGCCACGCCCACCAAATAACAAAACCCAGCGCTTCGATAAGCGGGGATAAAATAAGCAACCTTCTTCTAGAGAACCTATCCGCTAGGACGCCAGTAGGTACATTAGTGAGCATGTCTGTTACAGACCATATGATAAGCAAAGTCGATATTTGTAAGGTTGAAATACCATGCGCAGCAAACATAAGGTTATACAGCGGATAGAGAAGTATAAAGTCAACCAGCGCCTTGTACGCATACATCTTCCTGACCATCTGTTTGGTTGGGGGTATCATAAGGTTAATCATACTAAAAGATTAGCCAGCGGTCGAAGGGCTTGCAGATGCGGGCGGATTCAGCTCAGTCGAAGAGATAGCCGACGAGGCCCTGACAAGATATATAAAGGGATCTTAGGGGAATTAAACACCCCCTTATGTCATGACATAAGGGGGTGTACTCCAATCTAAAAGCTAATTTTAGTACTGGATATAGTTAACGTAGACTGTTACTTCGCCTGCCGTTATTGTTTCGCCCGTATCAAGAGCACCGCCCCAGCGATCCACATCCAGCTGAAGCACTCCCGAATCCGGTATTATCGCACCTGTTGATTGTTCACTAATTCCCATCTTCGGAGTCACCCAAAAGCTTGTGTGATTAGAGCCGGAAGGCCCCTCGCTCATATCGTTCATAATAAGATACGAGACACTAGAAGCGTTGTCGCTTGGATCAGATAGGCCCAACGTACCCGTCACACTTGAGCTTTCACTAGTTGCGAAGGGCGTATGGACCAGCATATCAACCGAAGTGATTCTAGCGTTCGCTGGAAAATCAGCCAGATCCACTAAGTAGCCGCCGTGTCCATCGCTTGGTGCATTTAAAACTGCAGTATAAGGAACTGTTGCGGTTATCGTTTCCGCGTCAGAAGAAGCAGTCGACGTTGTCACGCCGGTAGTTACGGCAAATGCATAACCCCCCGCACAAGCTGACAACACTGCGGCTGCGATTGCCACCCCTGTAAATAATTGTTTTTTAGATTGTAACCTCAGGAACACACTTTTCATGGCGAAACTCCCTTATGTTTACAATGGGAACTATATACGGCAATACGGCTACGTCAAGCAGAAATTCAGATTTCACGTGTTTACGCCAAAAGAAATGCCGCCAAAGAAAAACTACTTCCGGGCTAGCTCTCGTATCCTGCGCGAGTCCTAGCCCACTGCCAAACTTCCCTTGGCGTTGCTTTGCCACTACGCAGCGCTGCTGTGTATGCGATAAGTGCAGCAACGTTATCAGCCCGGCCCGGAAACAAGTCGTCAATACCTTTGCCGTTACAGATCTTCCGGATTGCTTCATCAGAGAACTTGAAGCTTCCAAAGAAGCCGATTTGCCCCTCCATCATTTCGATAAATTTAGCAAGCAGCGTCTCATTTTGGCCAATTATATCCAGGATCTGACCCATATCAGCCGTACCGACCATCTCCACGCCCATGGCAACTAACACATCCTGAAGCATCCTGCCACTCTGGTTAGAAGACATAGCTTCGACGATGTTTTCAGGAGAGGTAACTGGACCACGGACATGAGTCAAGCACAGCAGATCAGCCGCCGCAAGCACCTCTTGTTCCAGCACAGCCTGCTCCAGCTCTACATTTTCCGGGTCTGCATGCCAAGCCTCGTAGTTAATGTTCTGTCGCCCGGCATTGAATGCAGTCGCCATAACAGCAGCCTCTAGTCGAGATGTGATTGATGTACCAGCAGTCTGTCCTTCTTCCGAAGTACCCATGACCGCCGCAAAGCCCCTGGCCGCAGCCTCGGCACTTAATCGTTCATCTCCATATTCAGGTCCTCGTTTACCTTCGGGCAACAAAGAACGCCCACAGTTCTGCCTTACATCATGATTGGCACCAGCATTGTAGAGGATCGCTCTCGCTAGAGGATCAAAGACTTCACGCCCAGCTTCAGCATTAACCGCATGGGTGATTAGCAACGCTCCGCGTGAGACACCAATTTCTTCTGGGTTGCTACCGCTATGTGCAAGATTGTGGTAAGTCATGGGCCGGCTCTCAACCGTTCCTTCGTGCCACTTAGGCTCATCAGCCGTTCCGAACTCCTCCTTGACCCGTGCAGTCGCTTCTGCCCCCAGTTTAACCAGCTCGCTTGTGATATGATTATCAAACAATTCAGGGTCAAGCATGCGGATCTCGCTCAGCGTTCTGGCAATAATTTCATGGCGATCCACTGGATCTGCTAGGTTACCAGATGCGGGTAGGGGTATCTCGGACACTTTAGGCCTTTCTGCTTGGAAATTAATCAACTTACACCTTAGCACTTTATGCTAGCCAATGCCAAAAGGGGCGAGGGAGGTAGTGCACTGAACAACGTAACCGGTAGTACGGCGTACAGTTCAATCCGTTACATGCAAGCTAGGCTGCTATTCTGCACCCCTTTAGCAAACAGAATGGAGGGTACTATATGCCAAACGCCCTCAGAACCTGAAGGTTATCAACAGTAAGTTTCCCGCTCCACTCAAGCTTGGCTTTGGCCCACTCATCTTCAAATTGGCCCCAAGCCCAAGTTGGTTCCCAATGACTGTTATTTACCACTTGTCCTCGCAGGAACTTTGCGTTCGTAACCAGTAATGACATGTCAAACAAATCAGCGAATGGTGAGTCAGGAGAGTCAATGAAGGTAAGGGGCGTTGGAACATAACCCCGCCAGTCATCGGGGCTCGTCTTAGCTACGCGCTTTATGCTCCTCACAAGTGGCCCATACAGCTGTTTTTGCAGCTCGCGCTCAGCATTCTCGTATAAGCGAACATAACATTTAATCTCGTGGGGTTCGGGTTCATCGATTTCGTTCAACCGATGGACCGCCCGTTCCGATAGCTTTCGTAGTAACCCGACGTCAGTATCAGGAGCGTACTTCAGAAAGTAGCCCAGGATTTCAGCAGACGGATTGCCCCACTCAACAGACGCTTCAGTATCCTCGTAGTTCCACCAAGGGGCGCGGGGATATTTGTCTGCCGATGGCGGGATGTTGAGCCATCCGTTCCTAGCGCTGTCGTAGGAGCTTACCAGGTAGCGCAGAGCGTCAGTTACTAGCGTACTCTCCACACCCACATTTACCTGCGACAGGTATTGTAGAGCGACTGTGGTGGCTAATGCCGAAGAGTCGGGTAACCGCAGGTCAGCCTCAAGCGCATGACCAAAGCCGCCATCGGTATTCTGGTAGGCTGATAGCTCTTTTAGAATCGGCGCCGAGTCCGCTCCCTCAAAGAGGTAGCCATACAGACAGAGGTCGAGCTTACGAGCGTATTTCTCTAAGTATGTTTTGGGCTGCATAAGATTAATCATAGCAAAACAAAAAAGACCTCCCAAAGGAGTCTTTAAGCACAATGGTGACCCCGAGGGGAGTCGACCTTACCGTCAATTCAAAATTAGAATTGGCAAGGCAACTTTTCAGCACAGCTGAAAAGCCAAGGGCGGAGTATGCCCACAGGGCATACCCGTTCGACTCCCTGGGAAATGACCAAGTAAAAAGCCCACCTTACGGTGAGCTTTTTACTTGGTGACCCCGAGGGGAGTCGAACCCCTGATCTTCAGGATGAGAACCTGACGTCCTGGACCACTAGACGACGGGGCCACAATGGAGACAGATATCTTTTTATGCTTGCATAAAAGTATTTGCCGAGTAGCGAACCAGCAACTACTGGGCCATCTTTGGAAGGGCAGGGATATGTCCGTTTCCCATCTTCCGAAAATGGGCCGCATTTCCAATAATCTAAATTAGAAATTTGACTGTCCAATAGTAACATATCCGGAGTACTTTGAACAGGGTACGCATTGCAAAAATCCTTCGCACAACGGATAATAAACATAAACCATTTAAAATTATGCTAAATATCTATGTCATCGGTGGGGGACTACTGGGCGTTGCACTCATAGGCAGCGCCGCTTGGTGGTTATTGCTTTTGCATAGTAAACATCGAAGCTCGGCTAGCACTACCAAGCTTGCTACCTCATTGCGAGACGAAAAGGCTAAGGGTGACATTATCTTGAGCACTATCGAGGACGGTGTGGTGTTTGTGGATGGGCAAGGGACAATTCAACTTTTTAATCCTGGCGCTGCCAATATTACCGGCTGGGCCGTCGAGGACGCCCAAGGACTGAGCTGGAAATCAGTATTTGTGTTTATCAATAAAAAAAGCGAGCAGCTTGCCGAAGATGTAACTCCGTTTGGTAGAGCGTTCATCAGCGGCCAAACCGTTCGTGATAATGATGCAATCATCAGCACCAAATCAAATACTGCGATCGATACTAGCTTCACCGTTAGCCCTACTATCAATGAAGGGAAAGTAACAGGACTCGTGTGTATTTTCCGCGATGTCAGCGAAGAACGCAAAGAAGAAAACCAGCGAGCCGAGTTTATTAGCACTGCCAGTCATGAAATGCGTACGCCTGTAGCCGCCATCGAAGGCTACCTAAGCCTAGCGCTCAATGAAAAAGTTGCCACTATAGACGGCCGGGCCAAAGATTATCTTGAGAAAGCCCACGCCAGCACCAAGCACCTGGGCGAGCTCTTCCAGGATTTGCTAACCAGTGCAAAAGCCGAAGATGGCCGGCTGATAAACCATCCAGAAATAATCGAGATGGGCGATTTTATGGAGCAGTTAACTTCCGATTTGCATTTCTCGGCTGAAAAGAAGAATTTGGGTATTGATTTTATGATTGGCAATAATAGCGTCAGCAGCAACACTATTATCGATGCCAGCACCCCTGTTTCACTGGCCGGCACTAAAGTAGTACGGCCGCTATATTACACCCTTATTGATCCCGAGCGCATGCGCGAAGTTATTACCAACTTGTTTGATAATGCCTGTAAGTACACCGACCAGGGCAAGATTAGCTTGGGGCTAACCGGTAATGATGCCGTTGTTCAAATCTACATACGCGACACTGGCCATGGCATCCCTCCCGAGGATATTCCACATCTGTTTCAGAAGTTTTATCGGGTTGATAATACCGCCACTCGTACCATTGGCGGTACGGGTCTAGGATTGTTTATTTGCCGCAAGATTGTTGAGCTATATAAAGGCCGTATCTGGGTGGAAAGCGCACTTGGACAGGGCAGTACCTTCTATATAAACCTCCCTCGCATTGAGGCCCAAGCCGCTGAAAAGCTACTAGCCGAAAAAGCTATTGATCCAGGGCAAACGACTGTTGTGCCTTCCGCCGCAGCGGCCTCCGTACCCAGTGCAACCGGAGCAACTACTACTACCGTATCGACTACTACCGCACCATGATATACTTGACCGTATAAAGCATAACCATAAAAGAGAAGAATAAACGTGGCAAAAGTATTACTAGTCGAAGACGATAACAATCTACGTGAGATCTATCAGGCGCGGCTGATGGCTGAAGGCTACGATATCGTAGCTGCACAGAACGGCGAAGAAGCACTGGTTGTCGCCAAGCAAAACAAACCAGACCTTATCATATCTGATGTTATGATGCCGCGCATTTCTGGGTTTGAGATGCTTGACATCTTACGCAACACCGACGAGCTCAAGCACACCAAAGTCATTATGTTAACGGCTCTTGGTCAAACCGAAGATCAAAAACGGGCTGATAACTTAGGCGCTGATAAATACCTGGTCAAGTCACAGGTCACCCTAGAAGATATCGTCAACGCCGCAAAGGAGTTACTTGGTGAAGACACTGGCGTTGCCGATGTGCCACCGCCGCCCGCACCTAAAGCCGAGCCTCAGGCAGCTGCAGTTCCAGTTGCCACCGCACCGGTTACACCTTCGACCCCACCAGCACCTGTAGTCGCTGCAGTTAACCCAGAGCCGCCGGTGGTAGCAGCTCCAGCCGCCGCGCCTGCACCTGTAGCAGCTCCTTCGCCAGCTCCGCTACCCGTACCGGTAGCCGTGCAGCCCACACCTGTTGCCGATGTACCAGTAGTGCCAGAGCCGCCAGCCGCAGAACCTGCCATGCCCGTAATTAGTATGCCTATGGCAAACTCAACGTCTCAAGCTGCACCTGTTCAGGCCACACAACCTGCCGCAGTGCCCACGCCAGCTGATAACACTACCGCTTCGGACGCCGCAGCACAAACGCTTGAAGCCGAAGAGGCAGCCTTGCAAGCACAAATTAAGACCTACGCCGATACGCCAGCACCTGCACCTGTAGCAGCCGAACCTGCCGCAGTGCCCACGCCAGACAGCGCAAGCAATGACGCTGCTATTGCCAATGCCGTGCAGCAGCTCAACACATCAAGCACGCCAGAGCCAATACAACCGCCAAGTGTTGCCAACGCGCCTGAGCCTCCTACGCCGACAATCTCTGGCGTAGCGGCTCCAGCCGCCGCACCTGCACCTGTAGCAGCCGAACCTGCCGCAGTGCCCACGCCAGCACCAACGACCCCAGCGCCAGCAGCGAGCACCGATGATAGCCTTGCCGTAGCTGGCAGGAAAGTCATCCAGCCCATTAACCCAGACACGAGCAAGCCAAATCTTGATGAACTCCTTGCTAAAGAGGCAGCTACCGAGCCTGCGCCGCCTGCTACGCCAATTGTTGATGGTGCCGCTGCCGTAGCGCCTCCTACGCCGCCTATGCCGCCTCACACTCCTGGCCAGTCGTTTGACCCAAACAAGGCTCTTTAGCCTACTCTCACTCCGTAAAACACCGTATACTGCTAGGCATGAGACTCAATAAATACCTTGCTGCTGGCAGCAATTTGTCACGCCGCAAAGCCGACGAGGCCATTGCTAGCGGTCGAGTGAAAGTTAACGGTAAACCAGCAGAGCAAGGGCAGATGGTATCTAGTAGCGATACAGTAACGCTGGATGGACAACGTGTTAAAGCCACCACCCAAATCATCACTATATTATTCAACAAACCTAGGGGCTACGTTGTCAGTAGGGACGGGCAGGGCAGTCAAACCATCTACGATCTACTGCCACCAGAATATCAGCAACTCAACCCCGTTGGCCGCCTCGATAAAGATAGCAGTGGGCTATTACTCATTACTAACGATGGGCAGCTTGCCAACGAGCTGACGCATCCCAGCAACCAAAAAGCAAAAGTGTACGAAGTGTCTTTGGATAAGCCACTGCAGCCGCTACACCGACAGATGATCAGCGACCACGGTCTGATGCTAGAAGACGGCCTCAGCAAGCTTCAGCTAGAACGCTTGAAAGATGGCGACGACCACGCCTGGATTGTCACTATGCACGAAGGCCGCAACCGCCAGATCCGCCGCACATTTGCAGCCCTGGGCTACACCGTTCAGACATTACGCCGTACCCAGTTCGGCCAGTATACATTGGGTGCGCTCAAAGAAGGCTCGGTCCAACCTATCAAGCTTGCAGCAGTATAAGAGGAAGCCTCAGTTGTCGGGGGTTTGGCTACTGTAGTGTTACCGTACCCAAGCGCTGCACAATCAGAGGACTACGCAAAATTACAAAGCCCGGTTCTACGCCAATAGGTGCGAAAGATCCAGCCCGTTCCAACTCACGCCTACCACTTGGCGGTATGCTCATACGAACAGCTGCCGCCTTATCCGCGCTCCCGTTAGTCCGCTTGGCTGCCATTTCATCATAATGTCTATGAACCTGCCCTGCTACCGCTTGAGCACCAACCGCTACACCCGCCGCGCGCCGCAACGCATGCCGAATAATTTGCCTTCGCTCACTACCTTGATCTGGACGTACATCAAGCCACTGCGCCTTCGGAATAGCCACATGAAACAAACTCGGCGACTCATCAGTGTCGCCCCCAATGTGCGCCGTCTCCCAATCAGG
Organism: uncultured Candidatus Saccharibacteria bacterium; assembly: GCA_964478195.1. Classification (GTDB taxonomy): domain Bacteria; phylum Patescibacteriota; class Saccharimonadia; order Saccharimonadales; family UBA4665; genus JAJZCD01. Next base: position 3,311 of record CAYZGW010000005.1, on the reverse strand, counting down.
ATACATACGTAATCCCACGCCTTTGCCCGAGTGCTTTAAAGACTGTAACGGTCTAGGGACCTGGCCAAACTCTGTCAGCGATCGAAACGCTCGGTCAATTTCTGGCTCTGGCGGCCCTTCTGGGTCACGCATCCGACTGCGCGGCAGATATGGTGCCGCAAATCCGACCAAGCCAATGTGACCTTCTGGAGCATTAGCGTCAACTAAAAAGCCAACATGCTGATCCCATTTCAACTGCTCCCTACCAATCTCAGCCTCAGCGTCAAAAACTACGTTGGCTAGCAATTGCTCTTGGATTCCATAAGCCATAGATAGTTCTTTTATATCACCCTTACTAGCATTTGTAAATATATTCTACCTCTGTTATAATGGACCTCTAATGAGCAAAAAATTACCAATCGTCGCCATTGTCGGCCGCGCTAACGTAGGCAAGTCTAGCCTGTTTAATGCCATCTTAGAGCGGCGCGAAGCCATTGTAGCTCGCGAAGCCGGCACCACGCGTGACAGTATCACCGCCAAGGCCAGCTGGAACGAGCAAGATTTCTGGCTCGTCGACACTGCTGGCATGAAAGATGCAGCCGATGACTTTGAGTTCACCATTCAAGAGCAGATTATTCAGGCCGCTGATAGCGCCGATGTTATCTGGGTCGTCGTAGAAGCCGATGTGCCAATCACCGAAGAAGACCGCCGAGTTGCACGGACCGCACTCCGAAGCAAAAAACCAGTATTTTTAGTCATCAATAAAGTCGATAAGGCCCGCGGCCAAGATTTAAGCCCGTTCCAACGCCTAGGTATCAAAACCATCCTGCAAACTTCTTCCACACAGCGCCACGGCATCACCGAACTCCTTGATACGCTCGTTGAGCAGATCCCCAAGGCCACTATGGCCGACAATGACGATCGCATCCGCGTGGCGCTCCTGGGCCGTCCAAACGTTGGCAAAAGCGCGCTGTTTAACGCACTTGCTAAGAAGCAGCAGGCCATTGTCGCCGACCGTGCAGGCACCACTCGCGACATCAACCGCGCATTCGTACGCTACGAAGGCCAGGAAATCGAAATTATGGACACCGCCGGCATCCGCCGCAGTGGCAAAATCGGCACCGGCATCGAGCACTTCAGCGTCGTCCGAACCTTAAGCGCTATCGAGCAAGCCGATGTTTGCTTGCTACTTATGGACGTCAACGAACTGAGTGTCGCCCTCGATCAAAAGATCGCTGGCATGATCAAAGAATCAGGCAAGGGCCTGGTGCTAGTTGTCAGCAAGTGGGACGACGAGGCCATTGCCGCCACCGAGGCTCGTGCAGCTCGGTCCGAAGCCAAAATTGCTGCCAAAGTAGAAGAAATCGAGGCCACCCAAAAGATCTCCAAGTCCGAAAAAATCCGACGTAGCCGCGCCATAAACTATAACGACCGCGGCGAACTGGAAAAAGATGCCTTTACCCGTGACACGCTAGCTGCCCGTATCACCGGTAATTACGACTTCGTACCATGGGCACCCCTTATTTTCACTAGCTCCATTACCGGTCAAAACGTTACTAGATTGTTCGACCTAGTCCTAAACATCGTTGAAGCCCGCAAAACCCGCATTTCTACCCGCGCACTCAACGACTGGCTGGGCATGGCCACCACCAAACATCCACCAGCCGGCCTGAAAAGCCGCGCCCCAAAGCTCAACTACATGGTGCAGGAAGACGACAACCCGACACCCGCTTTCAAGATCTTTGGCGCCCACACCAAGTTTGTCCACTGGAGCTATCGCCGTTACCTGGAGCGCGAGCTGCGAGCCAGCTTCAACTTTGACGGCACCGCTTTGCAACTGTGGTTTATCGAAAAGCATGTTGGCCACAAACATGGCAACAGTCCCACCAAACCGGATCGCTCAGAAGTCCAGCGCGATATCATCCGCAAGAAAACCCCTCGCAAGAGCAAATCTGGCCCAGCAAAAGACTAGAAGCGCAGCCACTGTGTAGGCCACGCTAGACAGACCGCACAAGAGATGGCAAACTTACAGACATGGCATTATTCCAAAAACGACCGCAGATGAGCAATCCGCTGCAGTACACCACCTTTAGTCTCAATAAAACCTTGCTGATTGTCGGTCTCGGCAATCCAGGTGAAGAATATGCCAACACGCGCCATAACGTCGGCTTTATGTGCATTGATGAATTTGCCCGCAAAAACAGCTTCGACCCCTGGACCAGCAAGAAAGATCTGAAATGTGAGCTAACCCAGACTACGCTTGGCGACGCGCGCGTTATCTTATGCAAACCGCAAAATTTTATGAACCTGAGCGGGGAAGCGGTGCAAGCCGTGCAACACTTTTATAAACTTACTAATTCCCAGACGGTAGTGGTACACGACGAACTTGATATAAATTTCGGTCAGATCCGCTGCCGCGTCGGCGGTAGTCCAGCAGGGAATAACGGTATTAAAAACGTCAGCCAACATGTTGGCGAAGACTACGCTCGAGTGCGCGTCGGCATCGGCCCCAAAACCCACGCCCAAATGGACAGCGCTGATTTTGTGCTGCAAGATTTCCGCAAGATTGAGCAAGAAAAATTGCCCGCTTGCCTCCGCGAAGTAAGCGCTATTCTAAGCGAATATGCCTACGGTAGCCCATTCGCAAACGAAACTCGCAGTTTTTTATAAACTCTCGGGGTGCCCAGGAGGTAGAATTGCCGGCTCATGCGGCATCCCAAGATCAGCCTCGATCACATGGACCAATATGGGGGCAGCTACATCTCCCGCGATTTTGAGGAATCTATCGGCTCTTCTCAGAGCCGCATCTGCTCCAGGAGTACTGTACTCATCATCCCATGCCGCTTCTTGTGCTTTGGAGTATTCTCTAAGCACCCGATCAATAACTCCACCGCACGCTAATGCCAAGTTACTCACAGGCTGGACGCGAGTGCGTCTAAATAAGACCTGCTCCTCAACGGTCAGATGTGCCATTTCACCTATAATATCCATGCGTCCTCATATATTTCGTATCAAAAAGATCACATAAAAAGGCCTGCGAGAGGGGGTGGGCACCGCTCGCAGGCCTGTTTATGGAGATAATCTATGGGAGGATTATCTCCGTCCACCCTTCAACCCACCACGGAAGCGAAACATCAGCATCATAATCAGTAAGATGTGTGTCAGCCTTGAAAAGGCTACCGTTTAGGCTCGCTGGATACCGGGACATCTGTAACCCAAAGGCCACAAACTTCTCGTTAAAGGGGTTAGTTTGTTTTAGAGCTCCGTGCCCTTTAATTGGGCTTGGAAGAGAAAAGTGGAGGGTAACAACTTGTTCTAGCTCTAAAACAATC
>CAYZGW010000004.1:0-59791 GCA_964478195.1 uncultured Candidatus Saccharibacteria bacterium | reverse complement strand
TTCAGACTGCCTTGCAACATATTCATCAATAATGCTATGTTAGTGTTTAACATTCGCGATCTAGAAGACGAGCTCCGTCCGGTGGCCATGTACATTGTGCTGAACTACATATGGAACAAGACTAAAAGTGATCAAAAACGACGCATACTAGTAGTTGATGAAGCTTGGCAGCTCATGAAGTACGAAGACAGTGCAAACTTCTTATTCAGTCTTGCTAAACGAGCGCGCAAGTATAACCTTGGGATCACTACCATAACCCAGGACGTAGAAGATTTCATGGGCAGCCGCATGGGTCGGGCGATCGTTGCTAATGCTAGTATGCAGATACTATTAAAACAGTCGCCATCGGCCGTCGACATACTTACTCAGGTATTTAAATTAACCAGCGAAGAACGAAAGCGCTTGAGCCAGTTCCCCGTAGGGCAGGGGCTGTTCTTTGCCGGACAAAACCACGTACATATTCAAGTTGTTGCCAGCCCAACCGAAACAGGGTTGATCACCACTAATCCGTCGCAAGTTCAGGCCATGCAAAGTGGCGATTTTAGTCAACCGCAGGGAACTATAGATCTACAAAACCAACTATATCCAGGCAGCACTAACAAACTGTAAGCAACATGCCAACCCAAACCTACGACCCAGACGCAGATAAGAAGCACAGTCCTGTAGACGACCACCCTGAACATGTAAAAGACCGCGCAGAACAGGCCCCTTATGATGATGCATTTTCGAGTCTTGTTGATAATTATAACAATGACGAGTTTTCCGACATTGTTGACCAAAATTTTGATCACCGAACAGACGAGCCCTTAGACAACCAAGAAACGGCCGCCGCAGACAGTACTGCAGGCGGTGCAGCAACAAATGACGAAGAAAAGGACGATACGGTAGGCAAAGGCTATGTTGCATCAGCTAAAAAGAAAGGCAAGGGAGCAATAGCCAAACTCAGTAACTCAAAGAAGTTTCTGGTCTTTGGTACTGCAGGCGTGGGCGCCGGGCTAATCGCCGGCATTATCGTCTTATTTTTGATTGCCAGCTCGCTAAAGTTACCTAATGTCGCACAAAACATTGTGGGTTATCAATTTGCTCGGCTGTCGCGCACCTTCAGCCAGGCTGGAGATAAAATTACTGATGAAAGCTTTGTAAAGATAGTGACCAAGAAGCTTGCACAAACCGAGCTTGGCCAAGCTGCAAAACAAAAACTACAGGATACAAAAGATAAAATAAATGACATCCATGATCAGGCGACTGGCCTGAAAGACGGAACTATAGATAAGATTAAGGGTATACCGGGCGCTGCCCAATTCTTGATACTAAATGACACCTATAATCCTTTTCAGGTACAAAAGAACTTGGAAGAGTATGGCCTTACCTATGGTACCGACGGCAATGGTAGGCCATTTATTACTATTGCCGGTAAGGCAGCTGAAGACCTTCACTTTGATCCACAATCATTTATACTTGGACCACCCTCCAAAAGCATCGGCAGATTTATACCCGGGTTCAGCGAATACTTAACCGCAAGAACTAATGTTCGCTTTTTTAACGACGATCTATTCAGGCTAGCACTACGAAAGGCCTACAACAACAGTCTACGCTTAAATAACGTACCGACACTTGTCCGTGGTATTGCAATGAACAGCATCTTGAAGCGTATTGGCATTAACAGGGCAGGTCTAATCATCAACAATTTTAGGAATGCTCGCATCCGTAAAGAGTGGGACCCCAGAATAGATCAGTGGGACAAAGAATTGGATGAATATTACAGCAAACAGACCGCAGTAACAACCGCAGTGCCCGACTCAGGGCCGAGCGGAGACGCCGCCCAGCAAGCGGCAAATGATCAGGAGGCTGCCAAACAGGCTGCCGCTGCAGACGCCACGGGTAAAGCATCCGCTGATTTGCGTGGCAATGACAGTACCGGCATCGCAGACAAGGCTGCAAAGGACATAGGCGAAGCAGCGGCTCACGGCAGCGCTACCGGCGCCATGACTAGATTTATAGCAGGACCTATATACAACGCAGCCTATCTAGCGTGCGTATTTGACGAAGGCGCCAACTCTGGCGATAACAATAAGGTTATAGACGCAAACAACGATGCAAACGAAAAGAGCTTCGTCTTCCTTACGTCTGCGTCTGATCAGTTGAAGCGTGGCCCCCTCAGCAGTGATCAGTTGACCGCTTTCGACAATGCACAAACAGCTATGAACGACAAGCTCGGGAGTGACGAGCAGTATTCCGTTCCCTTGCTACGTGCCCGAGGCGCAAGCTACGATACTTCAACAGAACAGGCAGCCCAGAGCACGGTATATGGTTTTCAGCCACCAGAAAAGGCTGTCAATAATAGCCTTTTCTGGGATTTTATGAAATCGGTTGAAGGTTCCTGCTCGGTCATTAGTAGTGCCTGGACGGCTGGCGGCGTTGCCCTTATTAACTTAGCTGCACTTGTCGCTACTTTTATCCCCTCAGGTGGTGGGTCAGTGGGCGGCGAAGCTGGCGTTGAAGCAGCTAGCCAATCTGTTCTAAAAGTAACGCTAACGAAAGCGAGCGAAGCGCTTGTTAAACAAATCAGTAAAAATTTTGGTAGGCAGGCAGGCTTAAAACTTGCCGCCAAAAATGCAGTCAGTAAATCATATAAGCTTTTTAAGCAGATCGTAAAGAATGGGGTAGTTGTTGTTGGCACCGAATCGCTCGGCAGTATGATGGCAGCCTACCACGTCCCCAGCCTTAATCACACAGGCTATGAAACCGGCAACACCTTCATAGGCCAAGCCGACGCCGGAGGCAACGCCACAGCACAAGAACAAATGCGTATCATGCTATTTGGGCGCCCACTACTTAAATCAGAAGTTTGCGCAACTAATGTCCTCGACTCAACCTACCAACAAACCGCCCTGAGTTCACAGAGCGCCTATCAGCGCTACTTGGCAACCACTAATCCTCAATCCTTGCTATCGCGTACGGCTATCGCTGTTCATGATAATTTAGCAGGATCACTCGGAAAACCTTTAGCAAGCTTAGCAACCATCATCGGCAATCCATTGGGCTGGCTGTCGAGCGTATTTGGGTACCGCGCTTTCGCAGACGCTGCCAGCAATTGCGACTCGAGCACCGCCTTCTACGGTAACATGCAGATTGGCTGGTCTGAGGATGAAGTCGCCCTAACCGACTCTAATGATTCATACAACCCCGATGAAAACATGGCAATACTGGCAAGAAGCGGAAAGGCCGATGCTATAGCCCAAAAATATGGCGCTTGTTTTGGCTATAGCTATACTGGGGGGAGTGATGATAGTATTGCCGCCGATCCAAATGCTACCGTTGGCTATATGTTGACCGGAGGCAGCGGAGGCCAGCAACTGGTTACTCGCGATACGCTCGGCAACGTCATAAACGATGACTCCGCTAAATGCTCTCCCGAATACCTGAGCTACAATAGTAAGGACACTAGTTTAGCCGCGGACAATGTTACGGATAGCAGCGGACAGTTCATGAGCCCTCAAAGGAATGATTTAATATTCCGTTGGAGGTTGGCAATGAAATATACCAATGTCCAAAACCAACTTATAGCAATTCAACGCGCAGGCGGAACAAGCAGCACATGAGAATACTACCAAGCAGTTCTATAAAAAAACCACCTAGGCGCTGGAGATACTACGCCATGGCGGCCATGCAGGTACTAGCCGTACTGGGTAGTACTAATATTGCCAGCGCCAGTATCGATGATTGCGACATCACAACCAACCCCACAACCAAAAACTGCCTAAATGGTGAAGATCTGTATAGCATAAACACCAACACGCCTATTTATGAACCATCTGACACCGACTGTTCAGACGTCGCTACGGCGGTTCCCGCAAGCTTAAATACATCTGGATCGGGGTCAACCGCCATTGTGCCTCCGGGCCAGGGAACTGGTACGTGGAACAGTGGAATAGCATCTGATAGTAAACCTATTTTGGAGCAGTTTATGATTGAGCTCCTAAAAGACATTGCAAAAAAACGTGGCGTGCCAGAAAGTAACGCCGTAACCCAACAACACGTTATCGCCCTTATTGCTTTTGCCTGGGGTGAAGGTGGCGGCCTTACGAACAATAATTTCTGGAATCCATTTAATACAGGCCTCAAGGCGGATGATTTGGTAGTACCCGGCACGCAGGCAACCAATGGCAGTACCGAAACCTTTAAATCTTTTGATGCTGGCGTTGAGGCTGCCGCCCGCGTTATGACCGGAGACACACAGGGTCGATTGGGCGTCACCTTAACCGAACCCAACTCAACAGCTACCGATTTCTTAAACTCCTTGCTGGACTTCTCGCCACTCTCACAAGGCCACTACCCGTGGGCCGAGGCCTCAGATCCTAGCTCAAAATATTATGAACCAAACTACAAACAGGCCCATCTTGACCTTATAGCTCAGGTGACAAAAAGCTACGACAATATGGCATCGACTATCATGAGGAAGCAATCCTCAGACCCTTCCGACGCGCACGACACATCAAAACTACACTTCCACACAGATGGCAGCATCGTAAACGTAAGCCTGCCCACCAACTCATGTAATAATACCGCCTCACCACCTAGCGGAGGTGCCTTCTTTGATGTCGCGAAAGCATACTCGTGGCCCTCTTATCACGCAGCCCCGTACTGTGTTATGAAGCCAGAATACGCGGCAGCCGTGACTGCTGCCTTGGCACGTATTAAAAGCGGGAAGAACGACTTTGTGGGCGGTGGTGATTCAACCGTATCAACAGCCACCAAAGCCGGGGACTGCAGCGGTGGACACGCCGGCATTGACTGTGGCGGCTTTGTAACCCGCGTTTTCCGCGACAGCAAAGCAGACCCAAACTATAACAACAATACCGGTGGCGTCGCCGACCAGTACGCCTATGTAGCAGCACACCCCAGTTTGTACAAGAGAATATCTAATCCGAAAGTGCCAAGTGATCTACAACCCGGAGACATTTACTACTCACAAAGCCTTGGACACACCTATATCTACGTTGGCTCACTTGGGTATCCAAAAAACAATGCCGTATCGGCTTCGTACAGCATATGGCGCACACCCATGGCAAGCAACATCGATTCTTCAGACGTTCAGTCCGGAATCTGGTATCAGCCACTTTTCCCGCTAAACGGCGCGCCAAGCTTAGCGGCATAACACTATAAACCAGGAGAGCAAAGATGGATCAGCCTAATACTCAAAAAAGAATGCTTATGGTGGCAGCCTTGGGCGTTGTTATATTATTCATCCTGTTCATTGCAGTACTCTTAGGTCGCTACGGTAAAGCTGCCGTTACGGTTGTGGTGCTACCATCTGACTCAGTACTGACCGTTGATGGTAAAAAGACTAAGCCCGGCACAGTCTATTTATCAAAGACTACCCATACCCTAAAAGCCACAAGGCCACCTCTTAGCCCCACAACAAAGACTATAAACTTTGCCACCTACAACACTTCACAGACACTCTATTTAGAGCCACTGCCAGATTCCGAGCAAGGCTTGCAATATCTACTAAAGCATCCTGAGATTCAAGCCCAGCGGGAAGCCGCAGAAAGCCTTCAAGTAAACGACACTCAGCTGCAGCTAAGCAAGAATAAATTGATACCATTGCTGCCCTATAGAGGCCCTGGCGGTGAATATATCATCGATTACGGCGCTGGCACTAAGCAAAAAACTGCCATATATATCAAAGTGGATACCAACCAAGCCAAACAAGATGCCCTTAATTGGATTAAGAGTCAGAAAGTTGACCCTAAAACACTTGAGATTATTTATGAGAACCTCCCGGCCGACACAAGTTCTGGTGGCGGCAGCGAGTATCAGTAGGTGCTTACCTGCAAGGGAATAATTGTGCTGTCAGTAAAGTGCTTAACCACCACATCCGCATCGGTGGTTGTTAGAAATGTTTGATATTGCTGCAAAAAGCCAGTCAATGCCCGGCGGCGAGCACCGTCAAGCTCGCTGAATACGTCATCGAGTAGCAGTAGTGGTGTTTGTTCACGCACCGCTTCAATCAGCTGTAGTTCAATGATTTTGAGCGCCAGCAGAGCAGTACGCGTTTCGCCGCGCGAAGCATATTCATCGGCCGCACGACCATTAAACATCACGCTAAAATCTTCGCGGTGCGGGCCATAGGCAGTGAATCCGCGCACAAAATCTTCCCGCAAATGACTCTCAAGCTTGCCCAGAAGCTGCGTTTCGTATGTTTCTAACGGAAACTTCGGTTGATAGGTGATCGTTACCTGTGTGTCGGCTTGGGATATCTCGGTATAGATGCCGCTCAGCTTTTCGGCGAGCCGTTCACAGAGCTGTGCCCGGGCCCGGGTAATTGTCGCTCCTAATTCGCTGAGTCGTAAATTCCAAGGAAAGAGCTCTTGAACTGATGGCTGATGAGCTTTTTTAAGCAGCGCATTGCGTTGGGCTAGTGTTCGCCGGTAATTCCGCCGATATACCGCAAAACCAGACATTGTTTGCTCCAGTATATCGTCCAAATAATCTCGGCGCAGTTGTGGGGCACCATGCAACAGCTGCAAATGATTTGGCTCAAAGAGTACGACCGGCAAGGTATGCTGAAGCGTTAGCCGCTGATAAGCCTTACTATTTACCTCGTAGGTTTTGGTTTGGCGGGGCAGAGTTACAAACTTAACGGTCCGCACGCGGTCTTCCGGCTCCAGCCGAGCATCTAGCCGAAACCAATCGGCATCAAACTGTAGCAGATCGGCATCGTTTACACGATATGAGCTACCTAGCGCCATCACCAGTATTGCTTCGAGCAAATTGGTCTTACCGCTCCCATTAGGCCCAACAATAATGTTAACACCTGAGCCAAACTCAAATGAGGCGTCAATATATGAGCGGAACTGTTGCAGCCGCAGATTACTAATCATGGCTGTATTATAAGGGAAATAGATAGCCTAAGGCCGTCATTTTATCTTACCCAACTAACTCTTAAGCGGCATAATGATGTGCAGATAGCCATCAGATTCCGCACCAGTGAGCATTACCGCTTCAAGTTTGCCATTAAATCCAACTCTGACTGTCTTAGTATCCATAGCCTGCAGCGCATCAAGCAGATACTTTGAATTGAGCGCGATTGAACCAGAGCCTGTGGCATCGACTTTGAGCGTGGCGTTGTTTTCACCCAGCTGCGAAGCAATGGCATGAATCCAAATGCTTTCACTTGGCTCGTCCACACTCACCACAATGCTGCCAGCACTCTCGCGTGCGAACAAGCTGGATACTTTGGTGATGCTCACCAGCTCGGTACGCGACATAACTGCGGTAGTAGCAAACGATGCCGGAATTAACTTACGATAATCAGGGTAGTTACCTTCAATCAGTCGGGCTACCAGCTCAACATCGCCAGCCCGGAATTGGACTTGCTGATCATCGTGTTCGACAACAATATCGCCCTCGAAGTCATTGATAATGCGCAGCACGTCGTGCAGGGCGCTAGCGGGAATTAGCAACTTAATGTCTTGTCTGACTTCAGTAAGACGTTTCTCAGCCAATCGATAACTATCGGTAGCAGCGACATACAGCACGCCGTCAGCAGTGTGGAATAATACACCCGTAAGCACTGGCCGACTTTCATCGTTCGAGGCAGCCATCAGCACTTGCTGCAATGCCTTCTTAAGTACCGGGCCAGCGATTTTCCAGGTGGTGCCGCTTTCTATAGCCGGCATGACCGGGAATTCATCGGCTGCCACGCCGTTAATAACCGATTTATAACTATCGGTAGTAATTTTGAGCCGCTGGTCGTCCTGCTCCAGCTCAATCACACCACTCGGCAGTCCATTTATTAAATCCTGAAACAACCGGGCAGGAACGGTTAGAGAGCCTTCGGTTTGCACCTGTGCACCAAGTTGACACGAGATAGCAATATCCAGGTTAGTTGCAGAAACACTCAGGCGATTGTCATCGATTCTAAGCAGCACATTACTGAGGATGGGCAATGTGCCACGACTGCTAGCAACTCTAGCAACAAGGCCGAGTGCTTTGTTCAGATTTTCCTGTGTAACTTTTAGTTTCATATCCACTTACCCTCCTCTCCTATTAATAGATTTTCTTTTGTTACCCATTTAGTTCTTATTATTAGGGCTGTGGATAGTGGGGAAAACCCAAAGCATCCATCTGTTATTTTGCTTATTTTGAGTGGGGAGAACTGCATACAAAACTTGTGCAGAATAGTAGGGGAAACTACCTCGTATTTCCACTGCTTGATGTAGGCAGTGTCTTTGGCTGTTGATATAAAACCCGGTAGCTTCGCTAGTGTAACCCGCCAAGCCACAGTTTGTGCACAAGTTTTCAACACTGCTATAGCGTACGCTTCAAAAGGTAGGACGCTAGGCATAGAGGCGCTCCTTAATTTCAGAAAGTGCTTGGCGGATATCTGCGTCGAGCCGTGATTCCTTTTCAATCTTTTCTACGGAGTGGATGGCGGTGGTATGATCCTTTCGACCGAGCTCACGGGCAATTTTAGGGAAGCTCAAATGTAACTCGCTCCGGAGCATGTACATAGCTACTTGGCGGGGCACTACAATGTCCTTATCGCGTTTGGGTCCCACAATATCTTCGACACTAACTTGGTAGTGTCGAGCACAGCGCTCGATAATTTGTCGAGCACTTAGGTGCTTGGGTCTAGTCTGACTAGCGCCAAGTAGTCCGGTGGCGATGGCTAGGTTGGGTTCCAGGGCGCGCATTTCGCAAAAAGCCAGCAATTGATTAAGAGCGCCTTCTAGCTCGCGGATGTTCGTAGAGACGTTGGTGGCTAGATAGTCAACAACATCCGGTGGAAGCTGAATGTGTTGAAGCTCTGATTTAATTTGCAGAATTGCGCAGCGGGTTTCAAAGTCTGGCGTCTGCATGTCGATGCTCATGCCCCACACAAAGCGACTGCGGAGTCGCTCTTCTAGGGTGGGGATTTCACGTGGTGGTTTGTCGCTGCTGATTATGATCTGTTTATTGGCTTGGTGTAGGGCGTTAAAGGTATGGAAAAACTCTTCCTGGATTTTTTCTTTGCCAGCTAAGAACTGCACGTCGTCCACGATCAGTACGTCTGCGCCGCGATAAAAGTCGGCAAAGTCGGTATTCTTTTTATAACGCAGCGCATCCACGAACTCTTGCACAAATTGTTCGGATGATACGTACACCACCCGAGCTTCAGTATTTCCGGCCAGTACGGCATTACCGACAGCTTGAATGAGATGGGTCTTACCGATACCCACGCCACCGTACAAAAACAGGGGATTGTATTTAGTACCGGGGTTGGCGGCAATAGCTTGGCAGGCAGCATAGGCTAGTTCGTTACCGGAGCCAACTACAAAATTGTCAAAAGTATAGCGTTCATTAATACCTTGGCGGTAGGCGTGGGCTAGGGTATTGGCAGCCTTTAGGGTGGACTGTGCTACTCTTTCCACCGAAGGTCCAGTGGTCGGACTCATAGGCAGAACCATAACATCTTCGGCTTCTGGACGTTTTGTGGCGGCTTGGATTTTGTATTCAACTATGGGCACATCGACGCCGTTTTTATGTAGCGTTTCAGTCACCAACTCATTATATTTACGCTCCAATTGTTGCTTGATAAATACATTAGGCACTCCAATCACTAATCGATCGCTGTCGCGCCGTAAGAGCTGTGTATTTTTAAACCATGTTAAGTAGTTACCGCGTGACAGAGTGATTTCAATATCACCAAGTACGGTTTGCCAAAGCTTATCTTGCTCCACGTGCTGTCCTTGTTACCCTTCCAAACCAATAAATCTGTGTATAACTATAACGCACCTCTGGAGGGGTTTTCCACAATATTTTCTACAACCATTTTGTCAAGCAAATCGACAATGTATGGGGTGAGTTTATCCACAGGGAGATACTCTATCTGTTAATCTGTGGAAAAGGCTTGGAAAAAGGGGGAAAACTTGCTATGATATGCAGCAGTAAAACAGGGAAGGGCTACTGGCCGTAACACCGGTCGGCATGCTATACTTACCTATAACTAACGTTTTAATAGAGAGATCAATCGACATGCCAAAACGAACCTACCAACCAAAGAAGCGCCAGCGTTCTAAAGAACATGGTTTTATGAAGCGCATGGCTACGCGTGCCGGTCGGGCTGTATTGCAGCGCCGCCGCAACAAGGGTCGTGCTCGTTTGACGCACTAGTAAACGTTAAAAAGATGCGGGTATTATCCGCCTATTCGTAACGCTTAATAGGCGCGTAAGGCAAAGGGGCATTTCTAGTAATGATCAGCCGTAGCAACAGGTTTCATGGGCGTGGTATCATTGAGCGTCTGCAAAGAAATGGAAAATCTGTGCGCTATGGTGCTTTTGCGCTACGCTACGGGCCGTGCGCAAGACGCGAATCGTATCGGCTGGCAGTGGTGGTCAGCCGGAAGGTTAGCAAGTCTGCCGTAACACGCAATCGTATCAGACGGCGAGTGTATGAGAATGTTCGTATTTTGTCTAATACATTTGTAAACCCCTCTGATATAGTTATTACGGCATACGATAGTCAGGCTGCCGATATGTCGCCCACACAATTTAAGCGTCAAATTAGTAAATTGCTCGCAAAGGCCCAACTAACTAACAGCGAACATGCTATAGTGGAACCTAAGGAATAGATCTAAATAACTATGTTTACACATCTTATAGTGCAACCCATTTTTAACTTATTGGTACTTATTTATGCGTTCGTGCCGGGTCATAACTTTGGCCTTAGCCTAATCCTTTTTACCGTCATTATTCGCTTACTGATGTGGCCACTCGTTAAACGCCAGCTTCGCCAAACAAAACTAATGCGTGAGCTTCAGCCAGAGCTAAAGCGTATCAAGAAAGAGACCAAGGGTGACCGCCAAAAAGAATCACTTATGATGATGGAGCTCTATAAGGAGCGAGGCGTTAATCCATTGGGTGCGGTGCCGATCTTGATTGTGCAGCTGTTTATACTTATTGGTCTATACAGCGGCCTACGTCGGGTGATTGATAACCCTAAAAATATTGTTGATTTCGCCTACCCTTCCTTGCAGCACTTAAGCTGGATTCACCATCTGGCGCATCACATTAAAGACTTTGATAATACCTTCCTAGGCTTCATCGATCTTTCTAGAAGTGCCTTGGGGCCCAAAGGGACGTTCATACCGGCACTCGTACTCGTACTGGGCAGTGCCCTTATACAGTTCTTGACCAGTAAGCAATTAATGCCGGTTGATAAAAATGCTCGCAAGCTGCGCGATATTCTAAAATCTGCTAGCGATGGTAAACAGGCAGATCAAGCAGAAGTGAATGCCGCGGTAGGTCGGAGCACTCAATATATCATTCCCTTTATGGTCTTTTTGTTTACGGTTAACCTTCCGGCTGCGCTAAGCTTGTACTGGTTGACGGGCGGTATGGTCGCATATATTCAGCAAGCGATTGCGCTCCGTGAAGACAAGGGCGACATGGAGAAGCTAGCGGGCAATAAGCCTGGCAAGGATGTTTCAAAGATTGCCGAAGCCGAGGTGGTAGTAGAACCAAAGGTCAAGCGGCCAGCCAAGAAAAGAGCGGCTACGAAGCGGAGAAAGCGATGAGCATACTGTCGCACACAAACACTGCCCTATCCTTTTTCTTGACAGGAGTGCGATAAACGGGGCTACCGGAAGCTTTTTATAGATAATACGGGGAGATAGAAATGGACACGCTGGAAGACTCAATACAGTTTGCGAAGAAGTATCTGGAAGATTTGCTGTCATTTTTTGGGTTAAACACTGATGTTCATGCTACAAGCGAAGACGGTGAGGTCATTGAACTTAACGTCCCTAGTACGCATTTGAATGGCTTTTTAATTGGACAGCGAGGCGAAACGGTGCGCGCGCTGCAGTTTATGGTAAGTAACGCTCTAAAAAATAACGGACATGAGGTAACTCGTGTCAATGTTGATGTTGCTGACTATAAAAAACAGCGAGCAGAACGTTTGGCTGAAACAGCTGAAGAATGGGTAAAACAGGTTCGTGACACCGGAAAGCCTTACGAAGTTCGATCAATGAATGCCGCTGACCGGCGGGTGGTGCATAAAGTTGCTGCCGACGCTGGGCTTACCAGCGAGTCCGTGGGTGAGGGTCGTGATCGCCATATTGTATTAAAGCCGGCCGTATAAAACGGTGGTCCCTGACGCTCCCAACATTGTGCTACTTGGGGGTGGAACGGGCAGCTTTACTCTGCTTCAGGGTCTAAAGAAACTCACGCCACATATAACAGCCATCGTAAGTATGAGCGACGATGGTGGTTCCACGGGTGTCTTACGGGATGATCTAGGTGTGTTGCCGCCTGGTGACGTACGCCAGTGCTTAGTGGCGTTAAGTGATACACCCGAAGTGCGGGATTTGTTCAGTTACCGATTTACCGAGGGTCGGTTTGCTGGCCAATCACTTGGTAATATTGTGCTGTCTGGCCTAGAGCTGCGTTATGCAAGCCTCCCCAGGGCTATACAAGTAGCAGGCGACATTCTGCATATCCGTGGATCCGTGGTACCTGTAACGCTCGATAAACACACGCTTGTAGTTCATGATGGCGAAATTACACATCGCGGCGAACATGTGGTAGATGGTGATATATCACTTAGTGTGGACGCCACGGTCCATCTTGATCCGGCACCCCTGCTCAATCCAGACGCAGCGAGCGCAATTGCGCAGGCTGATTTGGTGGTTATCGCTCCAGGGAGCCTCCACACGTCTCTGATACCACTACTTGCAGTCCAGGGTATGGCTGCTGCTCTGTCTGTATCGCCTGCGCCTGTTGTGTGGGTAGCAAATCTTATTAATAAACCTCATCAAACTGACAACTGGCATGTAGTTGATTATGTGAAGCAATTGGAGCGTTATGCTGGCGTGGGTCGGATTAATGCAATCCTATATAATGACCAACCAATTGAGGCTGATCTTTTGCTACGGTACGCTCAGGACGGCGAATATCCCGTAGGCATACGCACAGAACGGTTTAATGAGGTGGATGCTTTAGCGGTCGGTGCACCGCTTGTGGCGGCTGAAGTTAACGCGAAGCAAAAAGGAGATGGATTGCAACGAACACTTATCCGGCATGATGCAGACGCGGTTGCAGTGCAGCTTCTACGTATCACAAAAGAAGTTCTACGCAAAAAATCTAGGAAGGCTCACTGAGGTAAAATTACGTTATGGTAAGTCTCTTTAGAGAGTCTTCCGATATACAGTAAGTGTTTGCTCGGCCATACGCTTCCAGGAGTATGTAGCTGCTTGAGCTTTACCTTTTGTGATTAGATCTGCACGTAGCACCGGATCGTCAATGACCTCTCCAATCTTAACGGCCATATCTGTTATGTCAAGCGGGTCAAAATAATGAGCGGCATCACCGTGGACCTCGGGCAGGCAGGTGGCGTTGCTGCTGGCAACGGCCGCACCGTGTACCATTGCCTCTACGCCGGTCAGACTAAAACCTTCACTTAAAGATGGCATGGCGTATACGGCGCAGTGCTCAAAAAGCCAGCGCAGCTGCGCATCGCTTACAAAGTCGGTAAAGATTACGTGAGGGATTTGCTCGGCTTGTACTCGGGCTTCGTGGAGTTTATAGTTTCCATCCTTTTTTCCTACAAGCACTAGATATAATTCCGGGCGGTCCTTTTGTAGAAGCTTAAAGGCGTCTATTAGCCGAGCTAGGTTTTTGTGGGGTGTCGGTCGCCCGGTGTACATAATAAATTGCTTGTCTTCTAGGCCGGGTATTGCAATGGGTGTGTCTTTTATAAAATCAGCAGATTCTAGCGTGACGGTGATCTTTGCTGGATTGACGTGTGTGTAGTCGACTACGTCATTTTTCACGAACTGGGTCGGTGTAATAAGTGCTAATGACTTACGGGCAACCCGTTTATTGACCCATTTATAGATCTGTTGCTTGCTCCAGAAAATCACTGGGTTTTTAGTGGGGTTGCGAAACCTAATGGTTGTCAGGTCCTGCATAGTTGTCACTACCTTGCCTTTGTACCACACTGGCTGCTGGACCATAGGAAAATGCACTAAATCAGGTTTCAGATTTTCAATCTGCTTGCGGAGGCCAATTTGTTCGCCGAAGCTGAATTCTTTAAATGGAGTTTCAACGATTGTAAAACTAGGCGCTATCTCTGCAAAAAACCCAAGCCGATGTGATTTGGCGAGGATGGTGATGCTGTATTCTGGCCGCAATCCGTGTAAATATTGGATTAGCTTATCAACATAGCGGCCGGTGCTGGTACCTGATTCTCGTGCATCAATAATGATCTTACTCATACTATGTCTCCCTCAAGCGCGCTGCTGATCTGTTGCCATACTGTGGCAACAACTGCGTCCCAATTGTAATGCTTGGCCTGTTGTTCTCCTGCATACGCGAGTTTTTCACGATAAGGAGTGTCTGTCAGTAGCTTTTCCCAAGCGGCTGCGATAGATCGTGGACTTGTTTGATCAAAGTATTCGGCAGCTTCCTTAGCTACTTCCTTAAAGACGGGGATATTACTTAGGGCACAGGCTTTGCTGTAGCTCATTGCCTCTAGTGGGGTCATGCCAAAACCTTCATAGTGACTGGCAGAGGTGTAAAAAAGGGTGCCGTGGTAGAGGGCTGCGCGTTGCGCTTCGGTAACGTAACCTAGATGGAGTATGTTTTTGCCCTGCTCTGTAAGTGTTTTAAGTCGTGCAACCTCCGCCTCGCAGTTCCAGCCAATCATCCCGGTAATAACGAGTGTGTATTCATTTTGAAGTTTATCAGGTAGTAGTAAAAAAGCGTCGAGCATGCTGAGTACATTCTTGCGTGGTTCTACGGTACTTAATGTTAAAAAGTACTTTCCAGTCACCCGAAGTTGCTTCAGTAGTTCGTTTTGCTTCGATACGCTCATCTTCTGAGGCGTCTCAGGAGGTATAGGGGTAACAATTATGCTATCTTTGGGTGTTTGGAATTCTTCGTAAATACGTTGCTTGGCAAATTCTGATACGGTTATAACGAACTGCGAGCGGCGAATATGTTTCGGTACAAAACGTGTAAGATCACGCAGGTTTTTATGCGCCACGTAGTCGGGCAGGTCAACAAATGTTAGGTCGTGTATAACTGTGGCGCAGGGTGTCCTAAGGATGCTTGGTTGGTTTAAGAAGTTTGGATAAAGGATAAAATCTGCATGTGTAAAAACAAGTAGCTCTATGGGAACCTCAACTCTGAAACGCCGCAGTAAATTGATAATAGGCCCCGGAAAATGATAGATAGCCCGGTAGTGAATGTTGGGCGCTTTAGGGGTTTGGGGTGGTTGCTTGCGCCCCAGAAAATTGTAGTAATAGCCGATAAACTGCGTGTCGGGGTGTAGTCTGGCAAGATTAGCGATAAGATTACCAGTGTAATACCCTACGCCAGTACGCCTACCTATTAATGGATTTGCATCAAACAAGAGGTGTCGCGGTTTTTTCATAGTAGTCTGTGCTGGTATGGTGCTATATAATAAATCGTAATTGTGAACTATCTTAAGAGGATCAAAGACCGATATCGGTACTCTACCATTTTACTACGTGAACTGGTAGCGACAGATTTTAAATTACGCTATCAAGGATCAACGCTGGGATATTTATGGTCGCTGCTGCGCCCGCTCATGATATTCCTGATAATGTATGTAGTGTTTGTTAAGTTCTTGCGGGTTGGCAATAGTGTTCCACACTACCCTGTATATTTGTTGCTTGGTGTTGTTTTATGGAACTTCTTTAGCGAGATAACTAGCGGTTCTATCGGCTCGGTTGTCGGTAAGGGGGATCTGCTTCGTAAGATCAATTTTCCTAAGTATGTTATTGTGCTGGCCGGCTCTCTATCGGCACTTATTAATTTTGCCCTAAATGCTGTCGTTATAGTCGTATTTATGGCTCTTTCGCATATACAATTTAGCTGGGGTATGTTGTATGTACTTCCGTTTATTTTGGAGCTATTTGTATTCGCACTTGGCCTGGCCTTCTTCCTTAGCGCACTGTTTGTGAAGTTTCGCGATGTGAATTATATATGGGAAGTTTTGATGCAGGGTGCTTTCTATGCAACTCCTATCTTTTATGGCTTGGCTGTTATTCCCAAAATCGCACAAAAGCTCATAATTCTTAGTCCGGTTTCCCAGGTAATGCAAGAAATGCGGCACATACTTATAACGCGCAAGACCATCACGGTAGGCCAGGTGTATCGGCATGATAGCTGGGTCGCTTTAATCCCAGTGGCGGTAGTGGTGTGTACTGGGCTCATAGGTGCGCTGTATTTCCGGAGTCGTTCAAAGTACTTCGCGGAGGCTATTTAATGTCTGATGATGTAGCCATTAAGGTAGACCATGTCAGTAAGAACTTTTCATTGCCGCACGAAAATGCGAACTCTATAAAAAGCCTTTTTACGCGCTCATACAAAGATGCGTCAAAAACGCGTGACGGCCAATCGGTGGAAATTCAACACGCATTGAATGACATTAATCTTGAGATAAAAAAGGGTGAATTCTTTGGTATTGTTGGCCGTAATGGCAGCGGCAAGAGTACGCTTTTAAAGATTCTGGCTAATATCTATCAGCCCACTAAAGGCAAAGTGCACACTAACGGCAAATTAGTACCTTTTATAGAATTGGGTGTAGGTTTTAACCCAGAGCTAACTGGACGCGAGAACGTATATCTTAATGGTGCTATGTTGGGCTTTTCGCGCAAAGAAATTGCGGCTATGTATGATGATATTGTTGCCTTTGCTGAGCTGGAGCGGTTTATGGATCAGAAGCTCAAGAACTATTCATCGGGTATGCAGGTGCGCTTGGCTTTCTCTATGGCAACGCGTGCCGAGGCAGACATCTTGCTAGTTGATGAAGTATTAGCTGTAGGGGACGCGGACTTCCAGCGCAAATGTTTTAATCACTTTAGAAAATTAAAAAAAGAAAAGAAGACCGTAGTATTTGTGAGTCACGACATGGGTGCGGTACGCGAATATTGTGACCGGGCAGTTCTGATAGAGCAAAACCATATAGTCGAGGAAGGTAGCGTAAATCACGTTGCAAATTCGTATACGCGGATGTTTATGCAGGCTAATCGCAGTGAGCGTTTAGCTGGCGGCACGGAAGGCAAACGTCGCGGAACGGGTGCGGCATTGTTTACATCGGTTAAGCCAGAGTCAGACAAAGTTGTTGGGATGAAGTCAGTAAAAATTGCCTGTAAGTTAGAAGTAAAGGATGAGGGTGTTGAGAATTTGGTAATTGGCTTTTCGGTAAAGAACGATGCCGATACACAGCTGCTGGGCACGAACACGCATATTTTGCAAAAAACAGTGCCGAATGTTCGTAAGGGTGATGTAATTAGTTGCGACTGGGAAGTCCCAAACTTGTTTAACGATGGCTCATATTTTGTGGATGTTGCACTCCAAAATGCTGACGGCGAGACATTTGATTGGTGGGAAGAAGCGGCTTTGTTTACTATTTATAAAGAAGAAAAGACGCCATACGTGACAACTCCAGACATCAAGGTGGCGCTTAAAAAGGGAAAATAAAGAGCCTATGCTCCAATACAATACGCTAGAGGGTTCATGGTACTATCTGGTTTCTTATGCGCAGAATCGTGAGGACTTATATCTACGAGCATTGTTTGGTGAGGATTACAAAGGATTTTATATTGATGTAGGTGCTAATCACCCAATCCATCATTCGGTTACGAAACTACTGTATAGGGCTGGGTGGCATGGTATTAACATCGACCCAAATGCCGGGCTTATGGCAATGATGGCATACGACCGTCCGCTCGATATTAATCTGCACTGTGGCGTAAGCGATAAACCGGGTAAACTTACCTTCCGCCAATACCGCAATGCCGGCTTATCGACCTTCTCAACCCAGCTGCAGCACGAGTATAGTAAGCAGTCCTCGGAATTTACTGATGTACACCAGGATATCGAGGTGCCTGTGCGAACCTTGGCTGATATTTGTAATGAGCATAAAGTTAAGCAAATAGACGTGCTAAAGGTGGACGTTGAAGGCTTTGAACAGCAAGTGCTTGCAGGCAATGATTGGAAGCGTTTTCGCCCTAAGGTAATCTGTATAGAGTCGAACCACAAGTTGGTAGATTGGCATATCTATCTGTCTGACTGGGGGTATCAAAAGAAGACCACCGATGGCCTAAATGACTATTATATTGACGAAGCGTGCGAATTAGCTGATTCACCGCTTCGGTTTGCTGAAACTGCGCTTGCGTTTCCGCACATTGTTGACAATGATGTTGCAGGTTATATTGCGCTACAGGAGTTGCGCGTTACTGTCAGCGACATACTCAGTAAGGCGATGCGCCCAGCGGGCCGCGAGGCTAGTGTGGGGCTACTTAAAGAAACAATTAAGCTGTCAATTGATGAGCTAAAAGCACTTGTAAAAAGACGGAGCCGTCCGCAGCGGACTGGCTTTGTTCCCGCACGTGCCTTAGCAGCCCCTAAGACTATGGAAGGGATCGTTTCCTATGTACGGCAGGCGAATGAGCAGTACGATGCATCATATGAGGCGATCGGCGAGTACGAGGCAAGTCAGGTTGCCAAAACCCGAGCTGGCCGTATGGCTTTGCGTATTAAACTTGCTGGCTATGAGGCTCCGCGTTTAGTGCTTGGCGAAGGGGCTAAGATTGTGCGTAGGAGGCTTAGATAACTATGAAGCTATTTGTGGATGGTCAGCTATTTCAGACAGGGGCACTAGAGCGGGGCATGGGAGTGCTTACGGTAGAACTGCTTCGGGCCGCTATAGCGCAGGACAAGCAACTAGAAGTAGTCATTCTATTAAACGACAAACTACCTATGAGCGACATGCATAGGCAACGCCTGAGCGAAGTGCTTAAAGAATTTACGACTGAATATGTTTCGCTCGAGACGCCCGCCACCGGACCCGAAGAACGTGCAAAACAGCAACTTGAGACATACATAGGGGCGCACACAACGGCAAATCAAAAGGCGGCATATTTAGTGCCGGCACTTTTTTTGTTTGATTATTTTGCACTGTTTCCAACAAACTGCAAGAGTATATTGATTTTTCATGATCTGATCCCATTAGTCATGTGGGACCATCTGAAAAATGTCTTCCCGGGACATGTATACTTTGCTCGCTTTAGGCATATATTTCAGGCTGATATCATCTTGGCAAACTCTGCCAACACCAGGGAAGAGCTTGTCCGATTACTTGGTGTGCCGCCAGCTGATATTGTAGTAATGGGCGGTGCCCCCGAAAACATTACGATTACTAAGGCTGAGGCCCATAAGCGGGTGAAAGCTTTGGGCATAGATGAGCCATATATCCTATTGCCTACTGGTGGTGGCTATATGAACCATAAGAATAATCTGCGTGCGGCTGAGGCGCTCTATTTGTTGCAACGTGATAGTGAGCGTAAGCTGCGCGTTGTTGCTACTTCTCGCTACGAGCCCCATGAGCGTGAAGCGATACGAACGCTCTTAGGCGATAGTGTTATATTTACGGGCAATATTAACACATTCGACATGCATGCGCTGTATACTGCCGCCGATATTGTTTTAGTACCTTCTTTAGCAGAAGGGCTCGGTATACCCCTACTGAATGCAGTAACTCAAGGGGTGCCAGTAGCGGCCTCTAACATACCTGTATTTACTGAATTAGCAGCTGGTAGGCCGGCCTTCTATGAGTTCAATCCTCTTGACGTATGGGATATGCGTGACACTATTTTGGCTGCCTTGGCGCGTGTTGACTTTACGCACAAACAAACACTTTACAAAGAACTACTTAGGGAATATACCTGGGGCCACTGCGCTGAACATCTCCTGGGGGCGCTTGAAAAGACCTCTGAAGGGCCAGCGCCAACTACTCGTAGGCTTGATGTGCTCATGCCTGATCCGATTGCCAGTACGACCGATGGCTATGTAGCGCAATCTTTGGTAGCCGTCACTCGCAAGCATGGCTACGGGGCTCACTACTATATTGACCCAAGCTTTAAACCACCTCATTACAATGATCGTGGTGCTGACTACTTGCGGTATGTCGCGCCGACATACGAAATTGGCTCCTATGATGTAGCTGGAACGGCGAGTGTCCCAAAGCTACTCTTTTTGCCTCAGGACGCGAATTTTACGCGCCTGCACTTACTGTCGCGAATTGTTCAAGATGCTGTGATATATGTTTCTGGTGGCGTTTCTGATCACCTGTATGGTGCACTATTTGATGATGGGCTGATTGATGAAACTATGGTTAAACAAGAAAAGATTGTTTGGCAAGACTTGGCGCAAGTGGGCATGTTTACGGTGCCGCATCCGTTTCTAAAAGCTCGTGCGGTAATTGTAGAAGAGCGTTCTGCCAAGCCGCTTAAAAAACTATTGAAGCTCCTGAAAGTAGACTGTCCGGTACTGGTTGTGGAGGATAATACCAACAAAGATCTGAATGATTATGTACAGGCAGCAAATGCTAAGAATGATGCTATATTGCAGTTCATTTCGGAGGTGTATGCATAGATGATCAAGAAAAAAATACTGCTTCTTAGTACCTACCCTATAGTTGGCGATACGCTGACCGGTGGGCCATTGCGGGTCAAGGCTATTTATGATGCATATCGCGGATGCTTTAGTCAGGTAAGGCATGTTGCTATCTTTTCAAAGTATCATCACCCTACCGATTATGCCTCAACTGATATCGCGGTTACTGGTGCGCTGGCCGAAGCCACAAGATTTGCCCCAAATACTGGCGACTATTTGATAGGTCAGGGTATTAAGACTGATCCGGTATTGCACGATACGGTGCTGAAGCTTCTGCTAGACTACCGTCCGGACGTTATTGAAATCGAACAAGTATATCCGTACCTAGGATTACGCGCTGTTTTGGAGGAGCTGCCCTTTAAGCCAAAACTAGTCCATAGTTCGCACAATGTAGAGTATCCCATGAAAGAAGAAATTATGAACGCGTTGGGGTATGCAAAATCGGAAGTTTTACCAATTGTAGCGGCCATACGTGAGGCGGAAGAGGAGTTGTGCGCCCAGGCAGACGTTGTGGTTGCGCCAACTGTTGAAGACGGCAAACTCATGCAAAAAATGGGAGCTAAAGATTACGTGCTGGCGCGTAATGGCATCGCTCCGTTGCAAGCAAACGAAGTAGATAAGCAATATTGGCGGGATTATTTCGCCAGTCGGAACATCAGCAAATTTGCATTGTTTGTGGCTTCGGCGCACCCACCAAATATGCTAGGTTTCCGTGAAATGATAAGCACAGGAGTTGGTTTTTTACCTGCTGGTTACGCGGTCGTACTAGCGGGAGATGTGGGCACAAATATCATGCAGAACTTACAGCGTGATTCCATAGCAGATGTAACCTGTCATCGCAGACTACTCTCTGTGGGGAGGCTCACGGTTGACAGACTGCACGGTATTATCGCCTGTGCCGATGTTATGTTACTGCCAATAACCGAGGGCGGTGGGTCAAACCTAAAGACCGCCGAAGCAGTACTCTCGCAACACCAGGTAGTGGCGACCAGAAAGGCGCTTCGTTCATTCGATGAATATGCAGATTTACCAACGGTGAGGGTCGTAGACAATCCAGATGATTTCCGTGCAGCTATACGTGTGGCTATGGACGAAAAAACACCTCAGTTAACAAAGAAGCAAGTGCAATTTACACAGGAGCTACTATGGGAGAATTGCTTACAGCCAATGGTAGAAGCGGTGGCAAGGCTATGAATGAGCGCATACGAACTGTCTGGCTCGATGTAACAGACTTAGGCCAATGGAGCGGCCATATGACAGGCGTACAGCGTGTTGTATACGAGAACATGTGTCGTCTGCACTCTGATGAGTCGGTGAACGCCAAGGGCTTTAGCTATGATCCGTACCGCAACGAGATCTTTGAAGTCAATTTACACGAAGTAATCGCACGTTTTGAAACGGCTACTAACATACCGGACGGTGGCGCGAGCCGTTCAAGCCGACTTAAAGACACTGCCCGCGAGATGTATTTTAGAATACCGTCAGGCGTTCGAACACGAATTACCCCTGGTCAGAAACGACTAGCAAAGGAAGGTGCCAAGAAGATGCTTGGTGCTGCGCACCATAGCTTACATCAAGTACGCTCGCTTCGTGCTCGCATGTATCGCTTTAGTTCAGCGGAATCTACGCCGGCAGCCCTAATAGCTCCACACGACACGGTGCTTGTTTTGGGGAAGATATGGGACTCTACGCCACTGGTCAATCTTATGGCGACACGTAAGCGGCAGATTGGCTTTACGTATGTACAGTTGGTGCACGATCTTATTCCTCTTTTTCAGCCACAAGTATTTGGAGAAGGGTTGTTTGATCCATATGCACAATATGCATTTGAAACGCTAGCCTCTGCCGATACTATTTTGTGTGTATCGAGGTCTACCGAACGCGATGTGCATCGCTTGGCGCGCGAACTTCATTTCCCAGAGCCTCACACGGTTGTGGTAGAACTGGGAGACTCACCACTCATTGACTTGCCGAGTGAACGGCCATCGTTTGTAGGTGAAAATGAACGGTTTATTCTTAGTGTTGGCACCGTTGAGGCACGCAAAAATCATCAGCTGTTATACCAGGCGTGGAAATTGGCGCGCGAGCGTAAGGTCGAATTACCTCGGCTTATTGTGGTCGGCTCAGTAGGCTGGTTGGTGGAAAATATGTTGTATACAATTCAGCATGATCCAGATACAAAGAATTCTATTACCATTCATCACGGCGTGTCGGACGCTCAGAAAAAGTGGCTGTTTGAGCATTGCTTGTTTACCGTATTCCCATCAATTTATGAAGGTTGGGGGCTACCAATTGCTGAGTCTTTAGCGTATGGTAAAGTGTGCGTTGCTTCGAAG
This sequence comes from uncultured Candidatus Saccharibacteria bacterium, assembly GCA_964478195.1. Taxonomy (GTDB): domain Bacteria; phylum Patescibacteriota; class Saccharimonadia; order Saccharimonadales; family UBA4665; genus JAJZCD01. Next base: position 36,980 of record CAYZGW010000004.1, on the reverse strand, counting down.
GCGTCATCAATGCCGGAAATCGCAGGTCAACTACTAGACTACTGTTCGCCGTTTAGTACTGACGAGCTGCTGCTTCTCCTGGAACGTTATGTAGACCCCAAGAGCCGCCGGGCCAAGGAACAGGAGATTGTCAAACAGTATCGTTCACGATCCTGGCAGGTCACATACGACACAATTAAAGCAAGTCTATAGCTTGCCAGCCTATCCGTTTATGGGTGAAAGCTTTTAAGCGCTATAACTGGTGATGGTGAAACTTGGATGGTTATAGTTTTAGTAGTATTTGAGACGGGTAAAATGAAATGTTTATAAGGCTCTGCTACGCGAATAGCTGTATTGCGACGTCCGTTGATTACGTAATAATTAGAGTTGTTTAGATCCATTTCTATACGGCCGGGTTTTGTACGTTCTAACACGATCTTATTAGGCGACCAATATATAACCTTTGCATTATTAGACTGTACAAAATTACAGCCATAGGTCCATGAACAGCGAGGGGTAGGGATAGTATTGAGATCTATCAGCGCGTCGTTGGCTTGTAAGACGCCGGTATTAAACATAGTGCCTTCATATTCGCGGTAGAAATGGGGTAGGCTGCCATCGTCATACGGTATTTTTTGATTAGCTGGCAGGTTTTTTGTTTCGCCAAAGTGGTATGTTTGCTGGAATTGGTATGCGGTTATTGGCTTTGGCGCAATGATGACGGAGTGTCTTAGCACACTGCTTTGATACCCAATATTTAGTAGAAACATTTCGGCGACACCCATAACGAGCAGTGAGCGGCTTAAGAAACGATAGAATGATGTCTTTGGAGCTTTTTGTATCATTAATCCAATAAAGATAAGTAATGCTAGGTCAAAGCCCAGGAACCAGCGAGACGATACTCGTAAATTACCAAAAATGGGTAAGTGTTTTAAGAAATTGTACGGCGCGTAGCGACTAAATGTGCCACAGCCAAGTACAAATAAGAATAGCCCAATGCCTAGTATCCATGCTGGTAATCCAAATTGGCGTCGCAAAGCATCCCAGCGTCCGTGTGTTTGATAGACAATGAATAACACACTAATGAAAGCAACGAGCGTCGCAAAGATACCGATAGTCCCAGACATCTCGCCCCAGCCGAAAGGCCCTAACGGGTAGTGGAATAAAATTAACTGGTGAGCATTTGAAAAGGGCAACAACACGGCTAGGGCCGATTTTATAAGGGCTGGAGCTGGGTCAACAATCACACGTGGGAAATCGTGAACGTTCTGTATGGTAAAGAGTAGACGATGTCCAGTAAGTAACATGAATACGCCGCCAGCAGTCAGTACGCTATAGAGCATTTGTTTGCGGTCAGTTTTACCCCGAATAAAACGGAAAACCACTATAGCGCCACAGGCCAGCGCAATCTGAAAAAAGGCGTTGTGTATTTGCGACAATCCCATAATGGCAAAGGCTAGACCAAACCAGATGCCTTGCCGAACGGTTGTAAGGGTCAGAGCTAAATAAATAAAGAACGGCGCCATCATGTACCATAAGAAGGTATAGTGCGATGGCAGGTGGTTGACGAAGAATGAAGAAAAAATCCACAGCAGACTAAGCATGGTACTAGTCCAGCTAGCGATTTTGAAGTACTTGCGTAGTAGCAAATACATTGAACCATAACCTAAAAAGGTGTATATGATGAGGGATACTTTTAGTCCAATAGGCGCACCAAAGATAAACACTAATAAAGTCTGCAAAGAAAATACACCGATTTGTGGGTTGGCATATAGTGGTGATCCACCGGCTATCCATGGGTTCCACCAAGGGAATTGATGATAATTTAATATGCTGACACGGATTGCTTCATAGCCTTGAGTGAATATACCAAAATCGCCCCACTCTATTTTGGTGCCGGTGGTTACATAGGGAATACACCATAGCGCCAACAAAAATAACGCAAAGCACTGAAGCTTATGAGTCTTTAAAGAGTTACCCAAAACCACCGCCCGCGCACGGGCTTGGCGCAGAAGCTTAACCCACATATGTCCCTAGTATACGGTGCAATTTAGGTAGTGCCAAACAAATCGATGGCTTTGGTGTTGTGGTTGTTACGTCATAAGCTTTTAGATGCCGACAGTTCGTGCGAATATAAGATAAAGCAAAGCAGAGTAAGTGAGGGGTGACACTAGAATATGTATCGTAATCTTAAGATATCAATATGTTTCCCATGTCGAAACGAGGCTGGCCATCTGGATCAGGTATTGGCAAAAGTTCCAAAGTTTGTCGACGAAATTATCGTAATTAGTAATAAATCTAAGGACGATACTGTTGGCGAGGCGAAACGTCTCGGAGCAATAGCACTGGAAGATAATCGGACCATTGGCGGTATAGGCTATGGTTTTGCGCACATTACGGGTATCGAAAACGCTACTGGTGACATTATTGTTGGCGCTGATGGCGATGCGACATATCCCGTAGAAAATTTGGCTACTATTATTGATCACCTTATTGACCAGAAACTAGATTTCATTTCTTGCAATCGCTACCCTTTGCAAGATGGCACCCGCATACCATTCAAGCTGCGACTAGGTGTTTGGCTTCTAAACACTGAGGTTCGGGTGCTGTATGGCAAGAAGATCAAGGATATCTTATCAGGTATGTGGGTGTTTAAGCGCAGCATTAGGACTGACCTAAATCTGACTATGGGTGATTGGAATCTGAGCCCAGAAATCAAAATTAACGCTGCCAGAAGCCAGAATATCCGGTTTGGTGAGTATTCAATTGCTCAGCACGGACGCCTTGGGGAGTCACATCAGAACTATTTTAAGACTGGGTTTACGCATGCAATGTGGATCTTAAGGCATCGTATACATACAATGGCTCCTTGGTCTACCAATAGCGACCAGATCTCCTCTTTAGGCGAGGATTAGATGTCCAGGCTATATAGCGAGTAACTTAGGCCATCAACAGTTGCGGTATGGATATACACTGCGTGTGCTAGCAGGTAGCTCTGTAGTGCCGGGTCGTTATCACGCGAGTGAAAATCTAAAAAATATGCCACACCAAAGTGTTGAAGCTGCCTAGTGTACGCCTCGGTGTTAGTGGTCGGTGGACTTAAAACGTTGTAGCAGCGTAAATGTAGCTGATAGCAGATGGGGAAGGTCTTAGCAAACTGATCCGACATAATATGAGAGCCGGCAGGTAAGAACACTTGCAGGCTAGTGGCGACATCGTATTCGTCTTTGCCGAGGTGTCGAGAGCCAATAAGTGCCTGAATAGTTCCCAGCACCATAATGCCGCATATTATCACTGCTGCAACTATGATTTGCAACTGGGTAAACAGCTTGCGTTTATAGAGGTTAGAAAGGAACATGGCGGTTGCAATTAGCGCCAGAACGGCTTCCCCCCACAAGTATCGCGCATCAATGAATATGAGCGAATAGGCGGCAATAGCAACTACCAGTATAGTAGTAAAAATAAGTGAATCATCTTGATATATTCCGCGCCTGAAACAGCCGATAATAAGTATGATAAACGCGAAGCTTACGTATGCACCAAAACCTCGGAAAATACTAAAAATGGCGTTAAAGTTCGGCCACCATAGCTTTTTGAAAAAATACGTTGCCGCAGCGCGTGATTCAAATGGACTCCAATCGGCGCGCTTTGAAGCTAGGAAGGTGGGGTCTTCCCAGGCGCTTATGGCGGTTGGGTTGGGTGGTGCCAGTGGGCCGTAGTTGTCTATGGGCTGTGTGCCCTGTCCGTGTATCCCATAAACATTCCAATCAAACGTGCCGGCATTGTTAATAGTTGGTTGATGGTATTTGATGCTAATGACGGCAACAAATGGTAGAACCAATGTCGCGAAGACGATCGCTACGGGTGCGTAACGCTTTATGACGATTTTTACATTATGCTTCCTGTCATTCCACCACTCCCATATGGCGGCAAGCACGACAGTACCGATAAACAGATAAAAACCAAAACCCTTGGCAAAATACATAAAAGCACCGACTGCTCCGAGTAGGTAGCCAAGATTGCGACTTGGCTTGCGCATAAATCGGCTCAGGCACAAAGCGAATACAACTAACCCCAGTGCTTCAAGTAGGTCTGGTGTAGACACCTGGTAGACGACCCATTCAGCAAGCAGGTCGGCCAATATAATGCAGGTGGGGTATATGATACTGCGACTTACGCTACGCCGTAGTAGATACGTGTACGTTATGACAATGAGCGCGATAGCGACTAGGGCATTGATCAGCTTGGTTGCTACTACCAGATTCATATGTAGCCACACTGCGGGTACTAACAGCCATGATAGCAGTGGCGACCAGTAGCCGTTTATTGCATGTTTGAGATCTCCGTGTGCATACTTGCTGGCTATAGAGAAGTAGCTAAGCGCATCTGGATTGAGCTGATGGGAATACCAGCGAGACGCCATCCAAGCTACAGTGCAAAAAAACCCTGTACACAGAATAACTATCAACTTGTGGCGTTGCCACAGGACGCGCAGGTTTTGCATATAGATTTTAGTATAGCAGCAATAAGAGCCTCTGCTTATGGCACTGTGACATGAAGCGTTGCTCCGCCTCCCATCCACCAGGCTGGGGCGCCCTCTAGGATAGGCTGGAAGCTTTCGTCGTAGCCGCCAGAAGCAAGATTGGCTGCGGCGCTGAGAGTAAATTGATATTTCACAATCTGCCCCGGAGACGCCATATGTTGGTTAGCGGCTAATGTTGTACCATCGCTCTCATATACCGCTGTAAAGTTCTGAGCAGGTCTGCCAGGATTAATCCAAGTAGAACCAAATACAGAGTCACGATTAATACCATTCGAAGTTGCTAGATGCATGGGCTTCACTGTACCGCCAACAGCTGCAGCGCCGGTTGTGTCATACCATTCTATATTGCCAGTATTTTTGTACGTCAGAAAAACAGTTGCGCTACTACCCTTGTTGACAGTGGTAGTGGATGACTGGCTTGTGAGTGCTGCGTTGAATGAGGTTGATTGTACATTAATATCCGTAAAGGTATTACCGCCTATCCACCATACTGGAGCCCCTTCTAAGATGGGTTGGAACCACTCGCGGTACGTGCCGGGATTAGTGCCAATGGGAATAGTGTAGGGGTAATCGTATTTCACAATCTGCCCCGGAGACGCCATATGTTGGTTAGCGGCTAATGTTGTACCATCGCTCTCATATACCGCTGTAAAGTTCTGAGCAGGTCTGCCAGGATTAATCCAAGTAGAACCAAATACAGAGTCACGATTAATACCATTCGAAGTTGCTAGATGCATGGGCTTCACTGTACCGCCAACAGCTGCAGCGCCGGTTGTGTCATACCATTCTATATTGCCAGTATTTTTGTACGTCAGAAAAACAGTTGCGCTACTACCCTTGTTGACAGTGGTAGTGGATGACTGGCTTGTGAGTGCTGCGTTGAATGAGGTTGATTGTACATTAATATCCGTAAAGGTATTACCGCCTATCCACCATACTGGAGCCCCTTCTAAGATGGGTTGGAACCACTCGCGGTACGTGCCGGGATTAGTGCCAATGGGAATTTGCATCGTAAAGTCGTACTCAACCACTTGGCCAGGCAGGGCGGTGTGCTGATCGGTTGCTAATGTGGTGCCGTTACCTTCGTATACATGGCTAAAGGTCATGCTCGGTCGCCCATGATTGTACCAAGTGCTTGCAGCAAAAATACTATCGCGATTGATGGGCCCTGTTGCTGCAAGATGCACTGGATGTTGTCCGGCACCAGATGCCGTCGTGTCGTCATACCAGTTATTGAGGCCTAAGTTCTGTAGCATTATCTTGGCGGTGAAGCTCTGACTTGTTTTTAGACCCACGGCCATGCCGCCGTAGCGAACAGCGGAGGCGTACGGGTTGGTGAGCGAGCTACCGAACCAGTTGTTAAAGTACCACCAGAAATTGCGATTGCCATAACTACTACAGCTATCACCGCCATTACCGGTACCTGAATCGCTAACGGTAGATAAGGCTGCATTGTTTGGCTGGTATGGTGTGTAATCGTAAAGAGCGGCCGTTGCTGCATTTTGAATAGTTACAGTTGATCCAGAACACCCGCCGCCAGGGCTGTAAAGAATAAAGTCGTTTCCAACGGTGTAGTTATAGTTGTTCGGATTATCAAGATAGCGGCGGAATTGGCGAGCGGCATTGGTCACTTGGTTATAAAGACCATAGTAGCTTGTGTTGCACGAAGCGGAGTCGGGACAGCCGTAACCCATGGCCGTAGTAAATTGATTGGTCCAGGGCCAGTCGTCGGTAACAAGTCCCTGCTCCTTTTGCATGGTAGTAAGTAGAACTTGAGGATTGATATTGTAGCTTTGAGCAGCGTTATAAATAATCTGTGCGGCGCTGATAGAGCCGGCAGGAGGAGATACAGCCTGCCCATCAGTGACAGTTAAGTTATTGGCGTGTGTCGAGGTATTTTCATAGTAATCTTTTAGGCAGACTAGAGGAAGTGGGTGGTTGCGGGCACGGCTATATGCAGCACGTGTGGTTCCTGCGTATGTTTGCGTTCCCCAGCTGTCACAAGTAGGAACTTTAGCATTTAGAAAGTTCTGAATGTCCTGGGCGTTCATAGAGTTGGCGTTAGTAAATATGACGTCATCAATAATATGGCCAGCATTAAAGCTGCTGCCGTTTAGTGCGCTAGCTTTGGGGTTGGTAAGCGCCGTGCTGCCTAAACTTAGGCAAAAAACGAGTGCAGATAGGAGGAGGGTTGTTTTTTGTATCCTTCTTATTGCGTGCATAGTTTGATCTAGATAGTTATTGACGTTGTATCAGTAGTGCTTGCGCCGCCATTGGTAACCGTAAGCTTTAATTGCCAGGTGCCGGAGGTGGGGAGCTGGCTAGTAGATATATTGAAAGCGCCGCAGTCGTAATTATTCACATCAGATACGACATTAGAGGTCGCGAGATTGACAGTGGTTTGTCCTTGGGCTGCGGTGAGTGCGCACATACCACTTGTGACACCACTTACCAGTGTGCCTACGTGTATGTTTCCGTTATTGACATTGGCGCTCACTATTTTTGCGCTAAAATTTGCGGGGCTAGCAGTGCTTGGGCCGTTATTGAGTGTCGGAGCTGGCGACGAGCTGCTTTTTCGGGCGTTGTTGGCATCGTTGTCGTTAGCGTTTGGTGGACTGTAATCGATAGTATTAACGTCGCGTGGTTTTTTGTTGGTTTGGGTTTGCTTGGCAGTGCTGTGGCTGTGTTGATACCAAGCAAAGGTGGTACCCGTTAAGGCTACCGCTAAGACGATAACAATAATGAGAAGCATGGGGCGTTGTTTAAGAAAAGGAGTCTTTTTATTTTGTTTTCGCATATGCTTATTTTACCAGTTAATGTGCTGAAAAGCTAGCGATTGCCGCATAGTTGTAGTTACTACGTCAGCAGTCTACACTGGAGGCAGACTAATGCGGCGCTTATTTGAATATCTTCGAAACCCTGCTGACCATATAGAGTGGTTTGTAGCGGGTGTGGGTCTTGTATTTGGCCTGCTATTTTTGGTGTTATTACCACCCATGCAAGGACCTGATGAGTCAAATCAATTTTTGCGCGTATATCAGATTAGTCAGGGGAATATTGTATCTGACTATGTTGGCCATAGTCAGGGCGGTATCGCTACTTCTTTACAAACATTTGACCATAATGTAGGTGGCAATTTGCCTAGTGGAATTGTAGATTTTACCTTTGATGCTTTTGGTCGCATACCGCAGCATAGTGATGCCAAAACTACTCGTGCTGATTTGCACCGTCTAGCGCAGTATCGTACTGGCCACAATACGAAAGCGGCGGCATTTGGTAATACTGCCGCCTATTCACCGATTGCCTATTTGCCGCAAGTGTTTGCTGTGTTGGTCGGCCGTTTATTCCAGGCTACGCCGCTAGTGCTAATGTATTTGATACGTTTGGCTAGTCTAGTCGCGGGTGTGGCACTGGTTGCGCTTGCGGTGCGACTTATGCCTTTTGGTAAATTGCCACTAGCGGTGGTAGCACTGTTGCCGATGACTGTTGGGCAGCTGTCGGTTATTAGCGCTGACGGCATGACGATTGCAGTGGCATTCTTGGCTGTTGCGGTGGTGCTGCGGTATGCATTCCAAGGCCAGGCGATACAACACAAAGAGATGGTGTTGATATGTGGTTTGTTTGCACTGCTTGGCTTTATAAAACCATCGTTGTTGCCACTTGGTTTTATAGGCCTGCTGCTCCTATGCAATCCACGCATTGGTCGGCGTACGACACTTCTTGTGACGGTTGCAAGTGTAATGGCAACAGCGGTTTGTGCACTGGCATGGAACGCATTAGTAAAGGATCAAGTGATTTTAGGTTTTCATATGAGTTATCCTAGCAATAATTATGCTGCTCAGCTCAGCTTTATACTGCATGAGCCATGGAGGTACGTAAGGGTACTGGGTAACACATTCTTTACTAGTAACCTTAACTATGTACCAACATCATTTATTGGCTATTTTGGCTGGGCTGATACGCCACTGCCCTTATTCGCGGTAGTAGCTGGGTTTATGTTGGTCGGTTTTTCGTTCTTGATTAGTGTGCAGTGGGAGAAAGTTCGTTTGCCGGCGTGGGGTAGGTGGCTATTGTTGGGAGCGTTTGTGGGTGTGGCGCTGCTGACTGCAACCTATATGTATCTATTTTGTGACGCACCCCGGGATCCATTTATTGTTGGTATCCAGGGTCGTTATTTTACGCCAGCTATGGCACTGCTTCCGCCAATATTCTTTAGTGGGCGTCGCCTACTTAAGGTTGATGTGTATCGTGCCTACGCGCGGCGGTGTCTCTATGCGTCGGTAGCGTTGCTGTTTGTGATGACTTGCGTAGTGGCGAGTCGATACTACAGCGTACCGGCACTGTTATAAGTTGCTATACTATCCCCTATGAGTGCACGGAAGACCCAACAACTGCAGCAAGAAGCTGAGGTGTTAGCACACTATTTGGTAGGCGTAGCGCCTCCAGTGCGCGCAGTTGAGTTATACTGCGATGTAATTGGAGACGACGCTGCTCCATCACTTAGCGAGCGAGATGCGCGTTTGCTGCGGTTTGCAGCACTACATCGGTGGTCCGTTGGACTAATCGATAGTGGTCTCAGTCTATCAGGCAGCAAGTCTGAATTCCGTCGCCGTATGTATCTATTATTTTCAATATTGGAATCTCAGCCAGAACTTTGTGATTATTTCCTGCCGCAAGATAGATCAGTATGGTACATAGGGGTAATTTTCTGGCAAGGATTGATAGCCGTACTACGTAGTGTGGCAGGACTTGTTTTTATAAAGGCGATGCGACTATGAAAGTAGTCGATTACATAGTGGTTGGCTCTGGGTGTTCTGGGGCTATGGCTGCACAGACACTCGTAGAGGCTGATGCTGAAGTATTGATGGTGGACGTTGGTATGCAAAACCCAGCGTACCACAAAACAGTACCAGAAAAGGACTTCTTGACCATTCGAAAAACAGAGCAAGAGCAGTATCGCTATCTTATTGGCAACCATGCCGAAGGCGTAGTATGGGGAGACGTGGGAAAGGGTGCGCAGTTGACGCCACCGCGCCAGTTTATAACGGAGAATGTTGAGAAATATCTAAAACTGAATTCTAAAACGTTTTCACCATTAGAAAGCTTGGCTTATGGCGGCTTGGGAAGTGGTTGGGGCCTGCAGTGCTGGGAGTTTTCTGATGCAGATATTACGGCTGCGGGCCTCGATATGGCGGCTATGCCTGCGGCATATGAAACGATAGGCAAACGTATCGGCATAAGCGCCTCCAACGACATCGCTGCATCCCATACTTTAGTACGGCTAAAAAACTACCAATCCTCACCAAGCATGGATCGCAATCATCAACGTGTATACGCAAACTACCAATCTAGAAAACGGTCATTTCTGCGTGAGGGTTTGTATATGGGCCGCACACCGCTTGCACTCCTTACCAAAAGTATGGACGGGCGCAAGGCGTATCAGTATCGCGATATGGATTTTTATGATGATAACGATCTGAGTGCATGGCGTCCATGGATAACAGTAAATAAGCTGCTGCAGCAATCTAATTTCAGCTACCTCGGCGGGCACCTGGCACTGCGTTATGTCGAAAAGGATGGCTATGTGGAGGTTGTGTGTCTGACCGTGCCCGGCAATCAGCAGGTAACGCTACGCTGTAGGAAGTTGGTATTAGCGAGCGGAGCACTAGGGAGCGGTCGTATTGCGCTACGTTCGCACACTGACCCTATGGCTAGCGTGCCACTGCTCTGTAATCCGTACACCTTTATACCGTGCATACAGCCGAGCATGGTTGGCAAAGCCGCTGAGCCCAAAAAGCTTGGATTCGGACAGCTTTCTATGTTCTATGATCCGACTGGGGAGGACCGAGAAACGTCTATTGCATCACTCTACAGCTATCAGTCACTAATGCTTTTCCGTACTATCCGACAAATACCATTCCTGGGGCTAAGTGATGCTCGCAAATTGCTACAATACCTTGTCTCGGGGATTGTGATTATGGGAGTGCAGCATCCGGATGCTGCAAGTAGTCAGAAGACGCTTAGGCTTGTGCGGGATGGTAACTCGCTCACAGGTGATAAGGCTATCGCGACATATGCACTCAGCGCAAAAGAGGAAGCGCTATTTGCTGAGCGCGAAAAACGATTTATTTCCGCGGTGCGTCACTGCGGACTTATTGCAACTAGGCGTATCCATCCGGGACATGGTTCTAGTATCCACTATGCTGGTACGTTGCCGTTCAGTAATACCGAGAAGCCACTTGCGTTATCACCAGAGGGTCGTTTGTACGGCACTAAGCACGTTTATGTTGCGGACAGCTCTGGCTTTAATTTTCTACCTGCTCGCGGATTAACGTTTTCGCTTATGGCCAATGCACATATTACGGCCGGAAAGGTACTTGCCGATGTCTAAACCAAGGGTAGCAATAACAGGGGCTGGGGGGTTTGTAGGGCAGGAACTTATCAAGCATTTTGTTCAGCTTGGCTGGCATGTTCGGGCACTCGTACGAGACCCAAGTAAATACCAGCCGATGCAACAAGTAGAATATGTATCGTATGATATGGCTCGACCTATAACTGCCGCAACACTCAAATCTGTGGATTATCTGATTCATACTGCTTATGTAAAATTTGACAAGCGGCATCCGGAGGCGTTTGCTGTCAATGTTGATGGCTCACTTGCGCTATATAAAGCTGCCCGGCAAGCAAAGGTAAAAAAGATGCTCTTTTTGTCGAGTATGTCGGCGCACGACGAGGCTGTGTCGGTATATGGCAAACAAAAGCTGGCTATTGAGCGTGTATTTACCGGTGAGCAAGCGGTGGTGTTTCGGAGCGGCCTAATTATAGGAAATGGTGGCATTGTGAAAGAAATGATGGACTTTCTGAAAACTAAGCGACTCGTGCCACTTGTTGATGGCGGACGACAGCCTCTGCAGATTATAGCCGTGGGTGATCTAGTGGTTGCCATCGGAAACGCCCTAACTAGTGGATTGCATGGCAGATTTACTGTTGCCAACCCCCATGTGTATGAGTATCGAGAGCTATACGAAGCAATTGGCGCTAAAATGGGCGTTAAGATACTTTTTATACAAATGCCGTTTCGGCTACTTCTACTAATGGTTCGTATTGCTTCGCTAATCCATATACCGCTGCCTATAAACGAGGATAATTTATGGGGTTTAAAGATGCTCCGCTCTGCAGATAATACAAATGATATGGAAAAACTACGCATAACCGCTGATGACCTGGAGGCGAGCCTTAACCGAAGCATTGCCATGTAGTTTGGTAACGCTAGGGCTGGTATACTGCCCTTAAGAAAGATTTTTACGGAGTAGGTACATGAAAGCTAATACTAGTAGCGCTACAGTGCTAAAACACTTCAACACGTTGTTTGTGCATGAAACGAATCGTGGGAGCATACAATTTTTGCGATATGGCTTTGTGGCTGGTGTAGCATTTGTAGCAGATTTTGGGCTGCTCTATGTGTTTACTAGTCTGCTGCACTTCCCCTATCTGGTATCTACCACTCTTTCTTTTACGCTATCTGCGGTTGTGAACTATATATTAAGCGTAGCGTGGGTATTTACCCAGCGCAACAAACGACAGCGGAGTGCTGAGGTGACCATATTTATTACGATTTGTTTTATTGCGCTACTGCTAAACGATTTCTTTATGTGGCTCTTTACGTCAAAAATAGGGTTATTCTATCTAGTGTCTAAACTTATTACGGTTAGTATCGTCTTTTTCTGGAGCTATGCTGCCAGGCGTATGCTATTCAACGCAACGCTGCGAAACGCAAGGATGCTTCGCCGCTACGTGCCATTTCTAAGAGTACTATCTGCTAAAAATAACGATGCCGCTTAATCGGTAGCCATCAGGCCTACTGAACCCTTTGCGTCTGTTATAAAAAGCGGACGGTTTTGGGTCTCGGTATGTATATGTGAAAGATATAGCGCAGTAATACCTTGCGAGACCAGGACGATACCGAGGATAAATAGGACTAGTATGACTAGATATGCAGTACCGGTTATGCGGAGGTGCAGGGGGTCATTAATAAGCATCTCTACTGCAGAAAATATTGCAAGCAGTACTGATAGCGGCAGTATGATTAGCCCTGTATAAAACGCGAAATATAGTGGCTTTAGTGACAGGGATACGAAACTATTGAGTGCTAATTTAAAAAGCTTTGAAAAACTGTAGCTGGCTTCGCCGGCAAAGCGTGGATTTGCATGAAAATAAATATATTCTTGCTTAAAACCAAGCCAATCTATAAGTCCGCGGGTAATACGGCTGCGTTCGGTAAGCCGCAAAAACTCACTCTGTACTGTTCTATCGATTAGGCGAAAATCAGTTGAACCGGGAACTAGTTTTGTCCCGGTAAATCCATTGAACATTTGGTAGAACAGCTTTGATCCATACTTCTTCACAAAACCTTCTTTTTGATTGGTTTCCCGCACACCAGCTACAACAAGCGCACCTGCTTCCCACTTTTTTATAAATTCCGGAATAAGCTCTACAGGGTGTTGTCCGTCGGCGTCAAGCATTAGTATCGCATCTCCTTGGGCGTAGTAGATGCCGGCTGTAGTAGCAATTTCCTTACCAAAGTTTCTAGAGAGATTAACGACGCGCACTGAAGCGTCATTGTCGGCCAGCTGATGTAGTTTGCGCAGAGTGCCATCTCTGCTGCCGTCATTTACGTAGAGGAGCTCATACCTGTGTTTGTTATCTGCAGCTATTGTTTTTTTAAGCGCCTTATACAGCCAGTCAACACTTAACTCCTCGTTATAAGAGGGTATGACAATAGAAACTAGAGTGGGGGTAGTTGAGCTTTTCCTGTGTTCTTTCATTAGATAGTGCTATTTCCTAGCTTAGGGCTAGTCTATAACGACTTCGTTAAAAACGCGAGTCTTATACAGACGGAAATTCCAAATGGTGGTTGCGGCAATAGCGACCGTTCGAGTAATAATCGCCGGTAAGACATGTTGCAGCAGGTCGGTAATTACAATCGTAAAGGTAAAATTAAAGATAACCAAAGCAGCTGCCATTAACATCTGTGGTAAAAGTACTTTACGATGAGTGCGCTTGTCACCGAAAGAGAAGAATTTTTGTAATATAAACGAATACACCAGGCCAACCCAAAAGCTTAGTGCAACCGCCACTATATTGCTAGCCCCCTCAATGCGGGCAATAACGATTACCAGTAGTTCAAGTATATAGGCACTACCACCGACGAGTAAGTATCGTACAAATGGCCGGGACAGGAGTTTGGAATAAGATTCTTTCATACCCCTGTCCAGTATAACAAAAGCGTTCCCTTATGTGGTACTCGGCAATACCGCAGAGCAGTAAAGGCTGCGAAGCGGTGATGTATAATGGAGGAGCTATTAGTACAAATAGAGAGGGTAACAATACTTTGAACCGTATCGTAGCTACAGGTGGGCAGGAAACGGAAATATGATAGTTGTGATTATTGCGGGTGGCTCGGGAACTCGTCTATGGCCACTTTCTACGCCTGATTTCCCAAAACATCTATTAAGTTTGACGGATAAAAACAGCTTACTGCAAAACACATTCAATCGTGTTAAAGAGCTAACTACCGTTGATAAAATCTTTGTAGTTTCAGAGGCATCACATGCCCACCATGTAGTTGACCAGCTACCGGAGGTGCCAAAAGAGAACGTCTTGGTTGAGCCTGGTCGTCGTGGTACGGCATCGTGTTTCTTGCTCGCAATGCGGACTATACAAGAACAGCGTTTGGCTGACGAAGGCATCTTCTTCTTATGGGCTGACAATGTCATTCGTGATCGTGTTGGTTTTAAAGATACAGCCAAGTTGGCCGCAGAACTTTCCGAGAAGCTGCAAAAGATGGTTTTTATTGGCGCAGAGCCAACCTATGCATCAACCGGTCTTGGTTACATGAAAAAAGGCGAGCGGCTTGATAATGGTTACAAAAACGCATTTGAGCTTGCTAAATTCGTAGAGAAACCTGATCACAAAACAGCGGGCGAGTATTTCCGCAGCGGTGATTACCTGTGGAACACCGGCTACCTTATGGCCACACTGGGTACGTTGGAGCGGGAAATTGAGGCTAACGCTCCAGAAATGTGGGAACACTATCGGTCGCTACTAGACACTAAAGATCTGGAGCAAGCGTACCTAAACCTACCCGCTGCAACCATAGATACCTCACTGTCAGAAAAACTAGCGGATGCATTGGTTGTGCCAGGTGAGTTTGATTGGATGGATGTGGGCTCTTTTGGTGATTTGCATGAAGCGAACGAGTCAGACGAGTTAGGCAACCATCTTCGAGGTGAAAACATTTACGAAGATGAAGTGCAAAATGCGTATATACGAAACGAAGAAGATAAGCCGGTTGTAGTGATTGGCTTGGATAATATAGTTGTTGTTAATACGCCAAATGGTGTTCTTATCGCCCGAAAGGATCTAAGCCAGAGGGTCAAGGAAGCGGTTGCGCGTATGGAGGCAAAGAAATAGCATGTCTAAAAAGCTAATTGCCTTTGATCTGGACGGTACTTTGGCTCCCAGTAAGTCTCCATTGCCCGATCGAATTGCTGATGTGCTGCGCAGGCTGCTGGACCATGTAGACGTATGTGTTATTTCGGGTGGTAAGTTTGAGCAATTCGAAAAGCAGCTATTAGCGAACCTAAAGGCAGAACCTGTTAAACTTGAACGTCTGCATCTTATGCCAACCTGTGGCACTCGTTACTATACATTTAGCGTCGCAGGAGATGAGTGGCGAAAGATTTATGCTGAAGATTTTACGGAAGAGCAGAAGCAAAAGATTGTTACTGTGCTTACCTCCGCAGTTCACGAGCTGGGTTTTGATAAGGAAAAGACTTGGGGGGAACAGATTGAGGACCGTGGGAGTCAAATAACTTTTTCTGCCCTTGGTCAGGAAGCGCCAGTAGATGCCAAAGAGGCATGGGATCCGGATGTAAAAAAGAAACTGGCGATTCGCGAACGTGTTGTTTCGGAGTTATCGGACTTTGAAGTTCGTGTTGGCGGAACAACCTCGATTGATGTCACAAAGCTAGGTATAGACAAAGCATATGGTATGCAAAAACTTATCGAAATGCTTAGAATCTCTAAAGAGGATATCTTATTCTTTGGAGATAAGCTCCAAGAAGGCGGCAATGACTATCCGGTGAAAGCTATGGGCATAGATAGCCTAGAGGTTTCAAGCTGGGAGGACACGGCACTAGTTCTAGAAGGTATACTACACCTGCTGTAGGTACGGGACTAACGATGAAAGTCCTTATAACTGGTGGTGCGGGGTATATTGGTAGCGTCGCCACGGCTATATTGCATGAAGCCGGCCATGAGGTGGTTGTGCTTGATAACCTCTCGCATGGCTATAAGGACGCCATATCTGCAAGCATACCCTTTATTCAAGCAAATGTTGCTGATATTGCACAAGCGCTTAAAGCTCACAAAGACGTCGAAGCGGTAATTCACTTAGCTGCATTTATTGCTGCCGGCGAATCAATGAGTAAGCCAGAGCTATACTGGCAGAATAACACAGTAGCGACGCTATCTATGCTTGAAGGGCTACGTGCTTTGAGGGTTCAAAAACTTATCTTTGCGTCAACCGCTGCTGTATATGGTAACCCTGAACACATACCAATAACCGAGGATGCTCCTACTGCGCCAACCAACACTTATGGTATGACTAAGCTGGCTATGGATATGGCCATAACAAGTGAGTGCCTAGCACATGGTCTGGCCGCAACGTCGGTTCGATTTTTTAACGTCGCTGGCGCATACAAAGCATGGGGTGAGCAACATCCAGCGGAGACACACATTATTCCGCTGGCGTTAGATGTGGCGTCAGGCAAGCGCCAGCATTTCTCGCTTTTTGGAGACGATTATTCCACGGCAGACGGTACCTGCGTACGCGACTACGTGCACGTGGCTGACCTGGCCCGAGCTATGGTACTGGCACTTGATAAGCTTCAGCCAGGTAAACACGCCATATACAATCTTGGCAATGGTAACGGTTTTTCAAATCGTGAAGTTATTGACGCTGCTCGAACAGTAACAGGAAAAAAATTAACGGTTGTGGTTGAGCCAAGACGTGAAGGGGACCCGGCAATTTTAGTTGCCTCTAGTGAAAAAGCACACAGGGAGCTTGGCTGGATACCTGATCGTCCAAATCTTGAGGACATCGTGGCTGATGCCTGGCAATTTTACCAAACTAAGACCCAGCGCTAATTATGTTTAGTCGTTGCTCGCACCAAATGTTCTCTAGGTTGCTCTGCAATTATACGGCTTAGCCCAAAGAATATAATATCAATGCCGACACTCCATAGGCGGGTAATAACCGTTACAGCTAGGGCAAGCTCTTTAGGCATAATCAGGCTAAATAGTACTAACTGAATACCTTCACGTACTCCCAAACCACTTGGAGCGAAAATGGCTAACATACTAGCCGCCCCTGCCAGGCTGCCAGCACCCATCGCAAAAATCATATTGTGGTAGGCGAGGCTGGGGTCAACGGCTTTAGCGATAAAAAACAGTGACAGGCCATTAATGACAGCATCAACTAAATATAAAGCGGTGCCGCGCAGGGCAGTTTTGCCGGATACTAGATGCTCAGCTTCTAGCTTTTGGCGTCGGAGTTTTTGATAGGCAAAGCTTACCAGACGATTAAATACCGATGGACTTAGAATGATTATGCCGGCTAATCCCGCAACAATCATGAGTGTCTTGAAGCCGTTGCCTAGCACGTCCAACCGTTTATCAAAAACTAGTAGCGTCAGTGAAAATACCAACATGGTGACGATCTGCAGGCCACCTTCCAGTAGCGAACTGACCGCCAGTTTTTGCTTGGAAACACCGTGTTGTGAAGCGAAGTATATCTTACCGAGGATCCATGGGGCAGTTCCCGGTATGTAGCGTCCCATCCAGGCTTTGGCGTACACGTAAATAAGTTGTTTTTGCAGATGTAACTCTTGAGCGCCAAGGCTTTTTAAGATAACGAACCAAGTGAAAGTGCCGACATAGTTTTTGATGAGGCCTAGCAAGCTTGCCAGTACTAAATACTCCCAACTAACGCGCAGATGTGTAAGTTTCGAGAAATCAATGCTCCGAAGGTAGAGCACTAAAAAGAGTACGAGCAGGCTGTAAAAAATAAGCGGTACGGCACGCGCGACTGATTTGCGCAGTATTTGACGCTGCAGAAATTTGCTCATAGTGCATATTCTACACTGAAAGAGGGACAGAGGAGAGCATTTTGCTACAATAGACAAGATGAAGGAGCAGCCCTACTATGCGCGTACTGTATGTGACCCGCAAATACCCGCCTAGTACTGGTGGTATGGAGCTTGCTGCCTATGAGCTTTATACAGCGTTAGCCGCAAACAAAGATAACGTTATTACGCTCGTAAAATGGGGCGGTGCTAATAAAATGCTGCCCGTCATCTATCCATGGCTGTTGCTGCGAGCCTTAGCGGCTGGCTTACATAAAAGGCCGGATATCATATATTTGCAGGATGGCATGATGGCACCGCTAGGCCTGGTGCTCAAATGGCTGCTGCGACGTCCAACGCTTATGACGGTTCATGGCAAGGAAGCGACCTATGAAAATAAGTTATATCAAGCAGTAGTTTTTCCGGCTATACGCCGCCAGAATCTTCTAGTGGCTGTAAGCAATGATACTGAGCACACGCTGGGGCGCGTTTTTCCTAAAGCACAGGCTAGGCTGATCCTTAACGGGGTAAGCGACAATTACTATGCACCTGGCGAGCAAGATCGGCAGTATGCACAGATGGCTGTTGCTATGGGGATGACAAAAGAGGCACTGCAAAAACGTCGGCTTATCCTGACGGTTGGAAGATTGGTGCGTCGTAAGGGGGTGCTGTGGTTTATCGAAAATGCTCTTACGGACCTAGTTAAGCTTGATCCCTCAGTGTTATACCTTGTTTCCGGAGAGGGTAGGGACCATGAAGCGATAGAGGCTGCGATTTTGGCTCATGGGCTCGAAAATCATGTAAAGCTGCTGGGCCGTACTTCTGATGAACTGAAGATTGCACTGTATAATCTTGCTAATGTATTTCTTATGCCTAATATTCCAATCGCACATGACATGGAAGGTTTTGGCTTGGTAGCGCTAGAGGCGGCTTCGTGTGGTACGTTGGTGGTAGCTGCTGATCTGGAAGGTATCCCAGATGCCATTAAAGATGGCAAGAATGGCATACTGTTTGAGTCTCGTAATGCTGCAGCGCTAGTACAACTGTTAAAACGTGAAATAAGCAAACCCAGCCTCAAGCCAGAAGGGGTGCGTGATTATACGCTCACGCATTATGCATGGAGCAAACGAGCCCATGAATATGAGTCTGCAATGCAGGAGCTGATTACCTGATGCTATTCTAGTAGATCATTTAAGCACGCTCTGTATATAGCGCATCATGCGGTTCTGAAAATGCTCTTTTGAAAAACGTTCTGCAAAGATCGCTATGGCAGGCGAGCTATAGCGCTCGGGGTTAAAGTCCTTTAAAACTTTTGCCAAAGCTTCTGGGGTTGGTTCGGTGAAAAACTCACCAGTCTTGCCAGGGATAACGTAATCTAGTGCGCCACCAGCTTTGTAGGCGATCACGGGCGTGCCTGCCGCTAGTGCCTCAACCGGAGTAATGCCAAAATCATCAAGCCCTGGAAAAATGAAGGCCTGAGCACTGGCCATTTCCTTCTCGGCAACTGCATCAGAAACTCTACCAAGAAATGTTATGTCGTGTCCGGCCAGCTGGCGGAGGCGCGCATGGTCGGGTCCATTGCCGATTACCGTCAGTAGTTCTTCCACCTGATTACAAGCTTCAATTGCAATATCAAATCGTTTGTAAGGCGTTTGTCTCCCAGCTATCAAAAAGCCTTCCCGCTTCAATCGCTGGTTCTCAGATTTTTGGAAGCGCTCTAAGTAGACAGGCGGGTGGATCACGACGCTTTCGCGATTGTAATACTTTTTAATCTCAGCTTTTATGTGTTTGGAATTGGCGATTATATAATCGGGGCGCTGCGCGGCTTTGTAGTCCCAGGTGCGAAGCGGTGCTACAAATAGTCGGAGTCCGACCCGCGCTAGCCAATCAAACGCGCCAAAGCCAGGGTGTGCCATATATTCGTCGTAGCGACTCCAATAATAGTGTGTCGGTGCATGGCAATAATTAATATGGATGGTTTTTTCGGGTACGCGTATGCCTTTGGCTTCGGCGCCTGAACTACTAATAACTAAATCGTACTCGGATAGATCAAGATGCGTAAACCACCAGATGCGAAGCAAGGGGATGAACTTGCGGATACGTCCTAATGGCTGCAGCCAGCCTGTACGGACCTGGCCGTCAAGCCGATCGCGCCATTCTCGTGTACTGTAGGATGTGTAAATGGGCGCCTCAGGGTATAACCTATGGAGCTGTTCGACCACTAACTCTGCGCCGCCTCCTATCAACCAATCATGGACGATGGCTACCTTAAGCGGGCTCTTGGATGTTGTCACTTGTAGCGTTCACCTTTTCTGGCGAGGCGCTCCAGCAGTACCCGGAAAGTTTTTACGAGGATTATCATATCAAGCCAAAGGCTCCAGTTTTGGACGTAGTATAAGTCCAGTTTGCGTCGTTCTTCAAAGCTGATTCCTTGTCGTCCGGAAACTACGGCCAGTCCTGTTAGACCGGATTTTACGCTTAGTATCAGGTTCTTTTTGGCGTACTGTTCAATCTCCACAGCATCTAAGGCGCGCGGGCCAACCATACTGAGCTCGCCGTGGAATACATGCCATAACTGTGGCAATTCGTCCAAGCTTAAGGCGCGTATAACACGGCCGACTGGTGTAACCCGAGGATCATTAGGTAGTTGATCGCCGTTCTTACGGTACTCTTTAAGTAAGTCGGGCCGACCCAGGCGCGTAAAACTTTCTTCGGTTGGTACACAGTATTTCTGATACATACTGCGGAACTTCAGCATCTGCAAATCAGTACCAAAGCGGGTTAGGCGTTTGGTGCGGTAAAATACCGGACCGCTTGGATCGTTTAGTTTTACGGCAATAGCAATCAGTAGCCAAAGCGGCGAACTAATGATAAGGGCGAGGCTACCAAGGAATATGTCGGTCAAACGTTTTACGACACGACCCCAGCCAAACAGGGCAGTGTGATGTACGGCGATAACCGGCACGGAATTACGGAACAATTCTACATCAATATTACCCACAAATAGTTCACTGTTGCCAGGTACAAATCGGTAGCCAATATGGTGTTCCTGAGCATATGTTAAAATTTCTGCGTTGCGAGCTTCGTCGGCATAGAGCTCGGTTTGGATAATGCCGTGCAGGCCACTTGGACTACTCTCTAGGTATGCTTTAAATGAAGGATACGTAGCGATATTGTAGCCATCTGCCTGCCGTTTATCGCCAACCACGGCTATAACGTTGTAGCCGGAATGCCGGGTGTCACCGAGTGATCGAACAAGCTCCCGGGTAATGCCGCTGGTGCCTACAAGCGCAATGCGTGTTAGGCCAATATTAAAACCGAATAGTTCGGTGCGTATTAGCCGGGCAACGTTGCGAAATAGTACTAAAAAGACAAAAGCCAGTATAAATCCGTAAACAGGCACTAATTTGGCCGGAAATATAGGATTAACACTAATAAAATTCCAAAAAACTACAAATAACATGCCGATGAATGAGCCGACAAGGAGCCGGCCAAATTCGCTGAAGCGTTTTTCGTAAATATTACTGTCGTAGAGACCAAGTAATCCAAAGATCAGCAGCCAAAAGGGCAGCAAGCCTAGAAAGACATAAAAGTAAGTGTGACTACTGATGGGATGGGCAACTGGCACGGAGCTTTGGGCGCGAATGATAAAGGCACCAATAAAAGCCGCCACTAGTGCCAAAAAATCACCAACACCTAAGAAGAGGTTATATACCAGCGATGCGTTGCTCTTCATTTATAATGATTGTATCACTTATGAAAAACCGCTTCACCCCTAGGTTAAAATCCACTGATTATCTGATAGCTATCATTTTGGTACTAGTGCCCTTTCAGGCACTCATAACTGTGTGGGGTTCAACGCTGCTTGGACACTATATGCTACTACGTCTTTGGAATGATGTGGTACTAGCCTTACTGCTTGGTATGGTTGGCTTTTGGCTCGCTAGAGACTTAGCGCTACGACAGTGGTTTTTAAGCAGTACCTTAGTACGTTTAATATTAGCCTACGCGGTACTGAATATTTTGCTTGGCTTCGTTGCCCTTACAAAAGGGGAAGTTATTTTTAAGGCGCTTGCTTATGGTCTGCTTGTTAATCTAAGGTTTCTGCTTTGGTTTTTAGCGGTTCTGCTAGCTGCGCAGCGCTCGTCATACCTAAAGTCTGCTTCACTCAATCTAGTAGTTGTACCGGCAGCGGCTGTGGGAATATTTGCATGTTTGCAGTATGCGGTTCTGCCGCATAATTTTTTGATCCATTTTGGCTACGGTAAAACCACAATTGCGCCTATAGAAACAATCAATCATAACAGTCACTACATCCGCGTGCAGTCTACGTTGCGTGGCGCAAATCCACTTGGTGCTTATTTGGTTGTTGTCTTGTCGGCGATTGGCGCGCTCTTTGCACGGGGCCGCTCTAGAATACTAACCAGTGCCTTAGGTGCTGTATGCCTATTTGCGCTTTATGCAAGTGGCTCGCGGAGTGCCTGGATCGGCACATTACTCAGCTTGGCTACCGTTGGTTTGATTTGGACAAGAAGCAAACGGGTACGGCTGTATTTTGGTGCCGCCGGCCTTATCCTGGCGCTGACGCTTACCGGGGGCTATCTAGCCTTACGGAATAATGTTCACGTACAAAATGAATTACTCCATACACAAACGCACTCCGTGAGTAGGGTTAGCTCTAATGCAGCTCACGCTAGCGCGCTTAAGGATGGCATAAGTAACGCGCTACATCAGCCGCTTGGCGATGGCCCGGGCACAGCTGGTCCGGCTAGTGAATATAACAGCCCACACTCGGTCCGGATTGCCGAAAATTATTATGTGCAGATTGCTCAGGAAACTGGATGGTTGGGTCTTGCTCTGTTCTTGGGAATTTTGTTGCTGGTAGGGCGTGAACTATATGAGCGGTCCAGTGAATCATGGCTTGCTCTTATGCTGTTTGCCTCATTTGTTGGCATCTCGTTCGTAAATCTTTTAAGCCATGCCTGGACTGATGCCACGCTAGCCTATATCTGGTGGGGGTTTGCGGGCATTGCGCTTGGTTCGGCTGGGCTGCAAAAGCAAAAGGAGGCATAAGAAAGTATGTTCGGTTGGATTTTATCGCGACTATTTCAGGATCCCACCAAGTGGCACAAGCACACCAAGCAGTTTGCCAAGTATATGGTTGGGGGCAGTTTATATTTCTGGGTTGGTTACGCTGTCTTTGCTCTCTGCTATAGTGGCTTTCATTGGTCATGGTTTCCGGCGAAGATTGCCGCTGACATCATTGGCTGGACGCTCAATTATTTGGTGCAGCGGCTGTGGGCGTTTAGCGACCAGGTACATTTAAGCGAAATGCAACATGCTAGCCGCTATATTTTTATTGAAAGCGTTGGGTTTGTACTGGATTATCTGCTTATCGGTGGCCTGAACGCTCTTGGCATTACTCCCTACGTTGGTTTCTTTATCTCGGCAGCCTTTTTCACTGTCTGGTCGTGGCTGTGGTACAAATACTGGGTTTTCCCAGAAACAGGTGGCAAAAAGATTACAATAACGCAGTAGATGCAGCGAATTCGAGCTTTTATATTGCGAGCACGCCGAACTGCGTATCTTTTTCGGTAGAGTCTTGAAACGCATCTCGCAGGATTGCTATTACCTCTTTGAGCGAAGGTCGATTTTCCGGGTTAGCTTCTGTCATTCCGGCGGCCAGCCTCGCTATTTCAGCGGGGATATCAGCATAGCGTTCAAACGCTAAGGATAAACTTGTTCCTAGCTCAAACACCATCTCGCTAACTTCGACGGGTCCTCTTGGCTTTGCCACGTCGATTTCCGTTAGGGGCATACGCATAAATTGATTTACGCCGTCGTTCTCTTCTCTAATTCTAGGGCGACGTTCCGGTGGCCACCATTCTGGGGCTGCCATATAAGCTTCCATAATTGCATCGTCTAAACGGAGGCCGTCAAAGTCAAATAAGAGCGCTTGATTGGTATTGCTATGTATGGCGATATTTCTCAAGGTGACGTCGGTTAGTCTTAATCCGTTTTGCACTAGAAATCCAAGGCCTTCGGCTGTCTCTTTAAGATATCTTACTACCTCTTGCAAACAGGGAGGGTTAACGCTGTCTAGCAGTGTATCAAGTGTGACAATCGGGAGTTTCCGCTGCACTTGGGTGCCCTGATGTGTTTTTTCCGTTGGGTCGATGCTCAGGATGTTATAAGCTATAAATTTGCTTCGCTCTGGTAGGGCATAGAGTGTTCGCAAAGCCTCCATGCGCTGTCGCTTGGATCCGGGAGGCTCGCCGGAGTCTCCGAAGACGTTTGGATTGTAGTCTATAGGTAGCTTCACTACCCCGCCATCCGCAAACGCAATTCTTCCTTCAAGGCCGCCTGCTAGAATAAAAGTAGTATCTGGAAATGCAGTTCTAAGGCCTTCTGCAACATGACGACGAATACCCGAAAAAGCTGCTTCTATTTCTTCTAGCTCACCTGCTGGGGGGCGGCGAGCATAACAGTCCCAGGGGTCCATGTCTTTGGGCGCAGGATTGGCCCGATACCAAAGCTCACTGGGGTCGCCTAGGCCTACGATTATTGGGCTGTCGGCCTGTAATTTGTTGTCGCAAGCTGTAGCTACTCGTTCAAGAGTCTTGTCGACCACCGAGGGGCTTACATAGCCACTGGTTAAAAAGACTTCCTCTAGGTCTTCTAGGGCGTCGAACGATTCATCCGGTAAGTACCCAAAGGCTACCTCTTTCATGTATTAATTATAACATATAAATCATAATGTTGCAATTCCTTACTGCACGTGCTGGCTGATGAGACTAGCCGACTGATGATCAGATTACATTGCTTCCCTTTGCCTACTGGTGTTAAATAGAAGCATGAACGAAAAGCAAACATCCACTCCAGCCACCTCTGTCGAATCAACCGTCCGCCCTACCAAGAAACAGAAAGAACTTCTAGCTTTTATAGAAGCGTTTATTGCCGAACATGGCTACAGCCCTAGCTACCGTGAGATTATGAATGGCTTACAATATACCTCTGTTGCAACGGTAGCGCTGCATGTGGGTAATTTGATAAAGCGGGGTCATCTTCGCAAACGAGACCATAGTGCCCGCTCGCTAGAAGTTGTTGCGCCAAGTGGCGTATCTGCTGAAATGTTGCTCAAAACAAACGGCGTAAAAGATGGTGAAGAAAAATGGCTGGTACAAAAGATAGAACAGTTTTTTGCCGAAGCCGAAGCCGAGTTGGTGCCAACTGCCGAACAATTGGAAAATATCTATGTACTACTTGGCGCTCTGCGGGTGCTAAGTCTTGATGGTGCAGCTCAGAGTTTTATGGAGCGTTTAGGCATTTTAAAGACCCGCCAAACAGAAACGGTCAAAGCTGGCTAGAGACGACAGCGAGATTAGTGCAGGGCGAGCAATAGACACTGTCTAGTGCCCGCGGTATATATCTAGAGATGCGATTACTACTCATCGACTGGGTGTATTTGTGGTGAAAACCATTCTGTATGAGCAAATAAAAAACCACCTTGTCGTACTGTTTCTGTTATTTGGGCTATCACGCTATCTCTGTCCTTTTTGAGCGCTGCCTCAAATACGGCGCTGCGGCCAATATCCACCGGCCCAAAGAGGTTAGTCCAAGATTGGAGGTCGAGTAGCAAAGGTATAAGAGCTAACCCTTTATCGGTTAAAGAAAAGATCTCACGTCGCTTGTCCATTGGGTCGGTTGCTCTAGTAAGTATTCCTTGGCATTCGAGTTTGACTAAGCGATCAGCTAGAATGTTCCGCGCGATACGTTCATCAGAGTTTAAGAATTCACCGTGAGTTCTTTTTCCGGTGTAGACAATATCGCGCACAATCAGCAGTGTCCACTTGTCACCAAAGATTTCAAGCGCAAAATTAATGGGACAGTTAGATCTGAGCCCTTGCTCTCTTGCCATATTAACAGTATAACATTGTTTCTATTTTAGGTACAGTTTGCATTATAGGAACTATTAATGCTACTCTTGGGGAGGTAAGCCTAAAATAAGGAGAGAAATAATGACTAACTACGCCCTGGTATTTAAATCTAAAGCCGCTTTTGACTGGACAACGCTGCCTCCAGAGGAAGTCCAAAGGACTGCAGGGGCGTGGGGCGACTGGATTGCCTCTATGGGGTCAGCCGTTCAGAGTGCCGAAGCATTCAAGTTTGGTGGCGAGAGTATCTCTAAAGATGGCGTTAAGGATGCGGACAACCTTATCACTGGTTTTGTTGTTGTAGAGGCGGAAAACGCTGACAAGGCAAAGGCGTTGGCGGCAGATGCTCCAAGTGTTCCTTCTGGCCAAGGCAGCATTGAAGTGTACGAGATCCTTCCGACAAGACATTAGGAAAATATAAAAGCCGAAAAGGACCGTACAAAGCTGTGCGGTCCTTTTAATTTGGAGTCAAAAATATGCCAGCCGGTGTAGTGTTGCCTGCGGGGTGCCTTGTGTACAAAAATACTATATCTAGCGCTCTACTCGCCTGCTACACTACTAGAACCATTAACAAATTAACCGGAACGAGGTGTAATTCCTCGGCTGTGCCGCAACTGTTATAGTCAGACCCGGTTCTAAAAGTCTTCCGAGCAGAAGCATGCCACATTTGTTGGCTTATTTGCTGCCGGAGTCGAAAGAGGGTATATGAGCCGAGCAGCCATACTAAAAACAAATGTTATTGCAGTAGCTATTATTGCTGCGTTAGGCTTTGGAAGTTGGGGATATATCGCTAATTTACCGAGCCACAAAGTTGATATTGTAACTAATGCGCAGCACCGTATTACCCAGTTGAGCTATAAGGGTCAAAGCGGCCAGAATGCGTTGGCGCTACTTAAAAAACACGCTACTGTACAAACGAAGCATTATTCATTTGGTGACATGGTAATTTCCATTGATGGAACTGTGGGTTCTGGGCCAAAATACTGGACCTTTTATGTAAATGGTAGAGAAGCAAGTATTGGTGCCGGTTCCTACCTCACTCACAGCACAGACACCTTGATGTGGAAGCTGCAGTAATGAACGATCGGCGATTTACTGTCGGTTTAGCACTGCTACTGGTTAGTCTAGGGGTAGCCCTACGGCTTTTACCGCATCCAGCTAACTTTGCACCCGTAGCTGCCATTGCTCTATTTGGTGGCGCAGTGCTACCGCGAAAGCTGGCACTTTGGGTACCAATGGTTGCTATGATAGTGTCGGATAGCGTTATTGGCTTTTATGATATGATGCCAGTCACTTGGGTGTGCTATGGGTTGATTGCCTTGGCCGGTACTGCTTTCCTGCGTGAACTTCGTACTGTTCACATTGCCGTGGTAACAATGGCCTCATCACTTTTCTTTTTTGTAGTTACTAACTTTGCAGTTTGGATTAGTAGTGGTATGTATGACCACACCTGGGCGGGACTAATACAATGCTATAGTTTAGCGCTGCCTTTTTTCCGCAACACGCTAGCGAGTGATGCTGTATATACGGCTATGTTATTTGGGGTATTTATCACCACTCGGGTGGCTGCTCACAGCGTCATAAGACTGAATTCTCAAGAATTGTAGGCGACTAATATGGCGGCAACTGCTGAGATTTTAAAGGATCGTCCACCCGAGCTTGAAATCTATGGACGTTCACTTAGTACTGTGTATGCGCTTGGCGGCCTCGCTGTCGAGGAATCATTTAGCGGGGCACTCAATAGCCCAGAGGCGGCCCAGGCAAGGGTAGAGTTTTATACCTCAGTTGAAGAAGGCTTTGGCACCGACATGGAGCTTGGCGGTGGACTGGAAGTTCGTGACTTTGACATGCGGCCAGTGATTGATGGACGGGTTATGTCAAAAGACGGCGGGAGGGCTATTACGGACATGACAGAGGCGGGATTGATTTGCGCCAAGGAGACTGCATGGGCGGATTCACGCTTTGCGCCACAGCTTATACGTTCAAAGTGGGATCATAGCAATGCACTTGCTGTTGATGTGATGGCTAGCGGGAGGGCTGACTATAACACGCGCATTGTGGTAAGTCCTTTTCCTGAAGAAGCGGCAGCCCAGAGTGGTAATGCGTATTGGCGCGGTATTGGGTACGTCCCACACTTAAGGCGTGGATTCGTTCAGTTGTATCATGTAACCGAAGAAGGCTCTGTACTTACGGGCTCACTTTCCTTTGATGGCAGTAGCAAGAAAAGGCTGCGCGAAATATTTAAGGGGCTTGATATAGTAATTCCAGAAGAAGAAATAACAGACAATTGGCTTAAACATGCTGTTACTGGAACATTTACAGAAGAGCAGGCAAGAAAGTTTGCAACTTCAATTGCTAATAAAGCCGGAGACCCTAGGTATAAGAAAAATACGAATACTGTAGATGTAACAAAACAATACGAACAGCTCATGGAGCGTGCTTTTGATGAGTCGTATATACATGTATGCGAATCACTGTACAGAGGGTGTCAAACGCCAAAACTAAGGGAATTAGTTTTTCAGTTTGCTAATAACGCGCAGTATTTTAATGAACGCTACGCTCGTGCCCTATATAGCATGCACGCAAATAGCGATCGATTTACCGACGACGACTCGATAGTGCTTCATGAGCTACTGGTTTATTCCACAATTGAAATGATGCGTGCATTGCATCTTGAAGATGAGACGGTCATGTATGCTTATGCAGGCGCTTCGTATGTAGACTTGCAGTATATAGATTCCCTATCGTTCCAAAGTTTGTTAGGTGGATTTGGCGCGGACGGTGCTAGGAATAATCGAGGGTATTCAGCGTGTGGACTGGAAATTGCTTTGGGTGGGAGCCGAGAAGAACATTGGAATGAATATGGCCCTCAGGCTGCATATGGGGGTATCGATAGGAAATCAAAATCAGAAGATGGTGATTGCGATTTCATTTCTAAGTCATGCCCGAAATGTGGAAAAGAAAATGTAAGGACACTTGTAAAAAGGCTTGCTAATGGCCGCAAGTTTATTAGCGGTTCCTGTGGGTGTGTGGCTATCAAATAACTTGAACGGCAGATTAATACTTTACACTGCCTAGACGGTGGGGTTTATAATTACTATATGGTTAGCAGTGATTACGACCCTTATGTTGAGTTGGTCAAGGAGCGCTCGCCACTGCTTTTTTGCGACGTGTGCATGTATTATCCAATCGAACCGGTGCATGGCCACTTTCTATGTCCCGCTTGCAAGAGCGTAACGAAGTGCTGTGAAGGAATGCTCTTGGAGGTTGGATATGAATAGGCATGAGTCGTCTGAGGTCAGCTATAACTTTAAACCGGGAGCCGAGCCGGTTATAGTTACGCCCAAAAGGTCACCCCGTATCGGTATCTATGCAGGCAGTTTTGATCCGGTTCATACTGGGCATATCGCGTTTGCGCTGAAAAGCCAAAAAATGGTTGGCTTGGAAAAAGTTTATTTTGTGCCTGAGCGGCGTCCGGCAATGCAAGGCGAGCCGGAACACTATGTGCACCGTAGCGTTATGCTCGGCACTGCACTTCGTCCTTATCCGCAGTTTTCGCTGTTTGAGTTGCCCGATACTCGCGTAACGTTGCAGAGCCTGGCGCGTATATTTGCCGTCGTACCTGAAGCTGAGTACAGTCTACTGACGACGGCTAGTGATCTGCTATGGTATCAGGAGGAGCTGCCACGTTTCTATCATAAGCTTCATCTTATTATTGCGGTTACATCCCATCAACAGACAGCGGAAGTACTTGCCCGACTAACAGATAATTTACGGTCGTTTGGCAATGTAACGTTTGTTGACATTAGCACGGAGCACGTTAGTTCTGCTGCGGTGCGCACGGCACTTCGCTCGGGACGGTCTGTGCATGGCGTGTTGCCAAGCGTTTGGCGGTATACAAAGAAACGGTGGCTGTATATATCACCTCATCATTAATTTATTGCTGAGCTGCAATAGGTGTTTTTGCATAAAAGTTTGACAGACCGCTAGCGCTTTGCTACAGTAACCCTATTCTTTAGGCGTAAGCGAGTACGCTTTCAAGAGACAAAAAATTAAAAATAAAACAGCAGATACTACCGCCTCTGCGAGGAGTGTGGTGATACTTTTGCTGGGAGATGAAACAGTGCCTATATCGGTAAAACTTGCTCGTGACCGAGCGGTAATAGTGCCAGTGCGCGTGAGGCGCCCCAGCTGGCAGCAATACATCGCCTACTAAGTCGAACATAAAAAGCCTTCTCTAAAACGAGAGGCTTTTTATGTTCTATATGCTTGGGTGCAGTTTTTGCACGATAGAATTTAGCTGCTTTACTTCGTTGTCGGCTAAGGGCGCTAGTAGTGTTTTAGAATCATGAACAAGCTGCGTTAAAATCTGTTGCCGCAGCTGCTTGCCTGCAGGAAGCACGTGCAGTGTTTTTATGCGTCGATCTCTTGGATCGTTCCGGCGTTCCACGAGTCCCTTTTGCTCTAAGCCATCTATAATCCCCGTTACGTTGCTGGCATCACAGTGCAGAATATTGCAGAGGTCTTTCATAGAATGGGGCGCTAATTCATCGAGCCTGAGTAGTGTAAGCGCCTGCATACCGCCGAGATCATATATGAGGCCGGCCGTCATAATTTGCCATTTCAGGTCGAAAAAAGCACTGATTAAGCTTAGATAAAATTGATCGGTGATAGGTGTCTGCGACATAGGAGTGTAAAATAGTTGACAATGTCAACATTATAGATTTACAATTAATCTAGTTCTTATAATAAATCATCGGCTTAGAAAATTCAAAAGAGGAGTAATGCTGTGTCTGAGAAAGTAAGGAGTCATTGGCTGATCTTGATTGTGCTGGCGCTTGCCCAATTTATGGTGGTACTTGATGTGTCTGTGGTTAATGTTGCATTGCCAGCCATACAGCGTGCCTTCCATATGACGGAGTCAAATTTGCAATGGGTTGTTACCGCTTATACACTGGCTTTTGGTGGCTTCTTGTTGCTTGGTGGTCGCGCTGCCGACTTGTATGGTCGACGGAAACTATTTATGATCGGCACGGCTGTGTTTGGACTGGCCTCACTACTGGATGGCATGTCCCAGTCTGGCACAATGCTGATGGCTCTGCGCGCAGCGCAAGGTCTTGCTGCGGCGCTAATGTCGCCGGCTGCGCTATCTATTGTGCTTGTTACCTACCGCGAGGGGCATGAACGCAACACGGCGCTAGCTGTTTGGGGTGCGGTGGCCTCTGGCGGTGCAGCTGCTGGTATGCTGCTCGGCGGTGTTATTACGCAGTATTTGGGCTGGCGCTGGATATTCTTTGTAAATGTTCCAGTTGCAATCCTAGTGAGTCTTGCTGCTTGGCGATTAGTACCAGCTCACGAATCAGAAGAAACGCACAACGAGCTAGACCTGCCCGGTGCAATTTCGATTACCAGTGCTCTAATGCTATTGGTGTACGGTCTGGTGGAAGCGCCAAGCCACGGCTGGACTGCGCATAGTACGCTTGCCTACTTCACCATGAGCATTGCGCTGTTTGCCTACTTTGTTATGAACGAACAGCGTGCCAAGCATCCGCTAGTTCCTTTCCGCATCTTCCGAGTGCGCAATGTAACAGCAGCAGACTTAATTCAAATGCCAATTATCGCGGGTATGTATAGCACGTTCTTCTTTACATCGCTGTATACGCAAACGATACTGGGTTACTCGCCAGTTAGGACTGGTCTGAGTTTCCTGGTTATCCCAGTTATGATCGCTATTGCAGCTACTAATGTGCCGCGCCTGGTAAAACGAGTAGGGTTTAAGCCAATTCTTATGGTGGCGCCATTGATTACGGCTGGTGCTTTGTTCTGGCTATCACATGTACGCGTGCAAGGTACTTACGTGCATGATTTGCTGCCTGGTTTTATCTTTATGGGACTTGGTATGGGGGCGACCTTTGTCGCGATAACTATTGCGGCCACTAGTGGCGTTGAGGGCAGGGAGTCGGGCCTAGCTTCGGGCTTATTAAACACCGCACAGCAAATTGGCGGGGCACTAGGACTAGCGGTATTAACGGGTGTGGCTACCTCGGCTGCAACTAGGTATGTGAAGCATCTGAAGACCGCACCAAACAAACTTACACCACTTGCTGCACAAGTCCATGGTTTCCACGTTGCTTTCTATGTAGCGACCGGTTTCCTAATTAGTGCGTCATTCCTTGCGGCTGTACTGCTTAAACAGCAAAAAGTGTCGGCCAAAGATATGCAGGAGGCTATGACTGCCGGTGCTGCTTAAGCCACACTAGAACTTGAAGTGTCAATGGTAGCGCAAATGCGCTACCATTTTTATATGGCTAAAAATTTGCTAGCAAAGTTTGAAGCAGCGCGGCCGTTTACCGAGAATGAAGCTTGGCTACTGTTTCGTATCGCCGCTATCGCCGAAGCGGTGGGTTGGACAATCTTAATCGTTGGCATAGTGACTGAACGTTATATAACACCCGGCAATAATGCTGCAGTCCTGATCGCAGGACAGACGCATGGCATGATCTTCTTTGGTTATATGGTAGCTGCGGTTGGGTTGTACCCATCGCTTGGTTGGTCGCGTTTTCGGGTGTTGTGTGCGCTCGTTATCAGCGTGCCGCCATACGGTACACTGCTTTTTGAACAATGGATAGCGCATGGACGCCACAAACAAAAGCTTAGAGAGTATCGAAGCTTACTAGCTTACAACGTGCTGCTGAGCGTAACTACTTAGTGTTTTTGAGCGCAGCATCTAGAACCCGGCTGAAATTAGCCAAGGTAGGTGAGCCAGTGTTGTCGACAAGTTGCGTATTGGGAACATAAGTGCCATTTATAAAGAATGTGGGTGTAGCCTCTTGTTGCTTGGTTTTTTTGAAGGCGGCGATATCAGCTTGAATACGGTCATTTACTTTACCGCTGGCAAAATCAGCTTTAAATTGAGTTGTCTTGAGGTCGAGCTGTTTGGCGTAGCTCCAGAAAAATGGTTCGGGGTTGCTGCTAGTTGACCACTCTTGCCAATTTGTCTGGTTGTAGAGCAAGTCGTGCATTTGCCAGAATTTTCCTTGTAGATCAGCGGCTTCGGCTGCCCGAGCGCTAGCGATAGCATTAGGGTGAACTTGGCTAAGCGGCAAGTTGCGGAATTGGAATTTAACCGTATCATTATATTTCTGTTGCACTTGTTGTACGGCTGTAGTGTAGCCTTCGCAAACAGGACATTCGTAGTCACCGTACTCTATCAGTGTAACTTTACTATCTAAATTGCCTGCTACATGGTTAGTGGGCTTTGCGCCCGACGAGCCAGTTTTGTCTGATTTATTGCCGTGAAAAACTAAAATGGCGCCAAATATCACTACGATAACACCGATAATCCCCCAAAAACGCTTGTCCATATATCTTCTATCTGCTCCTATAGTATTCTCAAATTATAGTACCACAAGGGTAGTAATATCAGTGACTTCGGTTTAGCTTTACGGTTATGTGGCCGGCGTCGTAAGATAGGGGCATGGTAGATATCATTCTAGGTTTGCTGCTGACGGCTGTTGCCTTGGCGCTGTTGGTTTTGGAGCGCTCGTATCAACAGGTGCCGGCCCGTGAACTGAAACGCTTGGCGCGTGGGGGCGATGAAGTGGCAGAACTCCTTTACCGTGCGGCTGCTTATGGCGCGAGTTTGCGTGTGCTATTAAATGGTTGCGCCGTTATAGCAGCTGTCGTAGCTCTAATTTGTTTGGTAGCAGCGCTAGGAACATTTGCAGGAGCAGCGGTTCTGCTGTTGCTTGCCGGAATCGGCAGCTTTTTGTTTTTGCCATCGGGTGAGCTTACCAGAGGTAAGCTGGCTTTTACAAAGTTGATGGCGCCAAGTTTATCGCGCATATTGGAACGCTCGCATCCTTTAATTGCTAGCGTTACAAGGTTTATGCGGCGCTATCGCCACGTAACTATTCATACTGGCTTGTACGAAAAGACTGATCTAGCCGAACTGCTAGAACGGCAAAAAGATCAGGCTGATAGCCGGATTGACCATAACGAGATTGCGCTTCTACAACACGCTCTTACTTTTGGTGATAAGCTGGTCTCGGAAGTGCTCATACCAAAACGGGTGGTCACCATGGTAGCCGCCAGCGACTCAATTGGCCCAATCCTTATGGACGAACTGGCAAAGAGCGGCCATAGCCGGTTCCCGGTGTATGGTGAGTCAAAAGATGAGATTGTGGGCATATTATATCTGCATGATTTGGTGGTCGCACGCAAAACTGGTGCGGTCGCTAATGTTATGAGCCAGAAGCTAACCTATGTGCACGAAGAATTTTCGCTGTACCAAACGCTCCAGGCTTTCTTAAAAACCAAACAGCATCTGTTTTTAGTAGTGAACGGCTTTGAGGAGCTGGTGGGCATTATTACTATTGAAGATGTGCTAGAGCAGATGATCGGTACGCCTATTGTAGATGAATTTGATCACTACGACGATCTGCGGGCGGTAGCAAAAGCTGCAGCGCATAAAGACCATACGACGCATACCGAACCTAAGCCCGGTCCAGAATCTACCGCCGAGCCATCAGAGGTGGTATAATAACGATCTATGATTAGGCTACAAAATTCTAATACGAATGCGTGGGTCGGCAACTAGCAGCCGGCGCTGCTTTTTGTGCAAATCGACCCCTAACTAAAAGCCTCCATTTCTAAACTAACCAGGGAAAATGCATATGAGAACATTTGTAGCTGATACGACTACAAAAGTGGGTGAAACTGTAACAGTGAAAGGTTGGGTAAACTCCCGGCGTGATCACGGAGGTTTAATCTTTGTTGATATCCGAGATCACACTGGCATTATTCAGCTGGCAATCCGGCCGGAACAAGTCGAAGCCTTTAAGCTGGCCGAGCAGTTGCGCGACGAATTCGTGATTAGTGCTACCGGCACTGTAGTGGAGCGCGAAGAGGGTTTGCGCAATCCAAATTTGCCTACAGGTTCTATTGAAATTAAGCTGGCCGAGCTAACAATTTTAAACCGCTCCGAGGCGCTGCCGATTCAGATTAGCGGAGATGCAACGGCGGGCGAAGATTTACGTCTCAAATATCGCTTTCTAGATCTGCGCCGCCCTAAAATGCAGCAAATGCTGAAAAAGCGCGCTGAATATTACAGTGTTATGCGGGAGTTTCTGGAACAACGCGATTTTATAGAAGTAGCCACGCCTATCCTCGCTAACAGTAGCCCGGAAGGGGCCCGCGACTTCCTCATCCCTTCCCGTGTGCATCCCGGTAAATTCTATGCCCTGCCCCAAGCACCGCAGCAATTCAAGCAATTGCTAATGGTCGGTGGCCTACCACGCTACTACCAATTGGCAGCTTGTTTCCGCGATGAAGACCCTCGTGCCGACCGCTTGTATGGCGAGTTTTACCAGCTAGATCTGGAAATGTCGTTTGCGGAAGATGGCGAGGAAGTGCGCTCTACCATAGAGCCGTTGATTAAACAGCTTTCGACCGAATTTGCAGGAAAGCGACTTTTAAGCGAAGACATCCCTCGTATCCCTTATGTTGAAGCTATGGAAAGATATGGATCCGACAAACCGGACTTGCGTTATGGTATGGAGTTGATTGATCTAACCGATGAACTAAAGTCTTCTGAGTTTGGTGTATTTGCAAATGCCGAATGTGTGAAAGCCATTTGCGTGAAAGGTGCGAGCGAACTCAGCCGTTCGCAAATCGACAACTTTACCGAAATTGCCAAAAAAGAAGGTGCTGGTGGCCTAGCCTATCTGACTTACGAAGGTGGCGAAGTAAAGTCGCCAATCGCTAAATTTTTGAAGCCTGAAGAGCTGGAGACAATCCGCACTAAAACTGGTGCTGAAGACGGCGATGTAGTGTTCTTCGGCGCCGACAAACGCGGCGTGGTGAACAAAGTTCTGGGTAAGTTACGGATTGCCTTTGCCGATCATTTTAACCTCAAAGATCCGGATGTAATTGCCCTAGCTTGGATCGTCGATTTTCCATTTTACGAGCTCGACGAAAAAACGGGCAAGCTCGATTTTGGCCACAACCCGTTCAGTATGCCAAAAGGTGGTTTGCAGATGCTAGAAAGCGAAGACAAGCTAAATATTTTGGCTGATCAGTACGACATGGTAATGAACGGCTACGAAATTTGCAGTGGTGGCGTGCGTAACCACAACCCAGAAATTATGTACAAAGTGTTTGGCGTTCTTGGCTTTAGCGAAGAGTACGTAAATGAGCGCTTTGGCGCTATGATCAATGCTTTTAAATATGGCGCACCGCCACACGCTGGTTGTGCATTTGGTGTAGACCGCATGTTTATGGTGCTGGTTAATGAGGATAACATCCGCGAAGTGGTGGCCTTCCCCAAGAACGGTTCTGGCATTGATGCTATGATGCAGTCTCCTGCTCTAGCCGAAGTTGCACAGCTGGACGAGCTAAACTTACGTATTGTTGAGCACTAGCCAGATGAGTGGCATAAAGCTGGTTGTAACCGATATTGACGGTACTTTGGTTGCAATTGGCCAGCATGTGCCAACACCCGCCGTCCGGGGAGCTATGCAAGCGGTGCAGGCAGCTGGAGTGACGGTTGCAGCGGCTACTGCTCGGCCATACGAAATGGCGCGAGACTTATTTCTGGAACTGGGCTTTCGTGGGCCTAGTATCTTTGACGGCGGAGCATCAATTCGCGATGTAGAGACGGGCGAGTTACTGTGGCAGAACTGGCTGTCGCTAGGTCGATTGCGGGAAATCGCGGCTATTATTTTGCCGCACGCCAAAACGGTGGATTTCTTCCCAACTTTTATGATGCTGCCGGTCGGCGAAGTGTCTGTAGAAACACTAGCAGATGATGCTCCTTATGCATGGGCTTTGGTTGAAGAATCTGCGCTGGCGGGCATTCAGAACCAGCTGACACACCTGCCTAGCTTAACGGTGCATCCTGGCGTTGGTAAACCTGATGAGCCGGGCTATATAGATTTGCAGATTACCGATGTTAATGCCGATAAATTTCATGCCGTTAATGAATTGCGGAAGCTGGTTGCCGCAACCAAAGCACAGACCTTGGCAATTGGTGATAGCAGCAATGATCTGCCGCTATTTCAAAACGCGGGTCTAAAGATTGCTATGGGTAACGCTATAGATGAGCTCAAGGCGGTGGCCGACTATGTAGTTGCGAGCGAGCAGGTCGATGGCTGGGCCGAGGCAATGCAGCGTTTTGTATTGACCTAGTGTTTATTGCGGCTCGATGCTCCTAGCTGCGCGCCAGCTGCAAATTTGTTACTATAAGCAGTAACCATGGCAAACACACAGACATCGGCCGGCCATTTTAAGCGAACACTAAGGTGGTTCGGCCGGCATAAAGTTACGGCTGTTTTTACT
>CAYZGW010000003.1:3556-65419 GCA_964478195.1 uncultured Candidatus Saccharibacteria bacterium | reverse complement strand
CCCACGATCTGCATGCCCTTAGTCTAGCTTACTGCCGACGGGGGTGCATATATTGATTTATTATCATGGTTGTGTTATAATAATACTCAGACAGAATAGCACCTTCCCATCGAGAATCGAAGGAGTTGAGAGCCTTGACCGCCCCGTACACCGGACCATACATTTGGAACGCTGCCTTTTGGGGATTCGTCTTCATCGTCATGGTCGTCTTGGTCACCATCTTCGCCAACAAGCTGGAGAACCTGGCCGTCAAGAAAGGCGACTTCCACGCTACTCTGCGCGCCACGCGGTGGCGGGAGCGGTTCATCACCTGGACGGTCTTCGCCTTGTGCGGAGGACCGATCCTGATGGTGTTGTACTACATCGCTCTGGCCATTGGCTACAGCGATGCTGCTACCGCAACAGCCGCCGGATACTTCTGGTGGATCGTTCTGCTGCTCTTCGTTGCGGCATTCGCAACATACGTGTCGCACATCGTGGTCAACACCCGTGTACGCCTAAGCGGCCCAAACGCCCACAAGGACCAAGAACAGGTGGAGACACGAACGCACCACACCGTGCATCACCTGGAACAACACGACCACACCCAACCCATGTCCGCCGAGGACCTACAGGCCGCGCAGGACCGTGTGACCCTGGAGGGTGAACTAGTGCAGGAAGCCGAACAACGGCGTCTCGAGGCCCAAGCAGCCCGCGAGGAAGCCGTCCGCCGTCCGCGCCGCCGACCCCACCATGACGACACCGACAACGATGACAACCAGGACGGCACCGACCCCGATGACACGCCCCCGGCGCCACTCACTCGTCGTCGGCACACCGTCGCCGAAGCCCGTGCGCGTCGCACCCAGCAACAACCGTAAGGAACTACCTTCGTTCCACGCCGCACATACGGCACGCGGGAAGTACGAGCGCTACCATCATGGTGGCCTCCCCCGCGTGCCGTGCGGCTCGGACTCAAGCATTTTGGCTATCTTGCCAAAATCCTTCTCCCTGCCCGTGCCCCGCTATTCTGTCTACTTCCCCTGTTTATCACTTATGAAAAATCCCCTCGAGATGTCGAGGGGATTTTTGTGCGTAAGAGAGAGTGCTTAAGCAGCAGCTTCGTGGCGAGCAGCTACGGCTGCTGCCTTGGCTTCCAGTGCTGCGTCTTCGGCGGCTTTTTCAGCAGCCTTGGCTTCCGCCTCAGCGGTAGCAGCGGCTTTAGCTTCGGCCTCAGCCTGCTCGGCCTGTACGTCTACCACGCTGTTGACTGCCTGGCGGTCGAAGTCGAGACCCTGCAAGCGGGCGCTCTTGCCAGTGAGTTTGCGCATGTAGCTAAGGTAGTTACGGCGAACCTTACTGCGCTTGGTAACTTCTACCTTTAGCACCAGTGGGCTGTGTAGCAAGAAGCTCTTTTCCACGCCGACGCCGCTAGCGATACGGCGAACCGTAATCCGGCTTGTGTGACTGTCTTTGCGGTCGGTACGAATTACCAACCCTTGAAAGATCTGCACGCGCTCTTTGCTGCCTTCCTTAATTTTCTGGTGCACCTTGACGGTATCGCCAGAGCGCACGTCTACCACGGCGCCTTTCTTGAACGATTGGTTGAGTTGCTTGATGTATTCCATAGTCAGGTGCAGATTATACGCCGTTTCACCCCTGAAAGCAACCCTTTCATCATACTCGCACACAGTACCTAGACCCTAATCTTGTCGAAGGCTTTTCTGAGTAGGAGTACTATTGTTACTACGTATGACAATGGAATCATCTTTTCCCACGCCTTATAGTGACTCGGAAGTCATTAGACCTCAGAGGTCTGAGCAGGATATCCTTGACGCAGCATACCTCCGCACAATAGCCAGCCAGCTTTGCTTCAATACGGATATGCAACCCGTTCGACAAGTCGCACGGACTTCCTTCATACACCGCACAGAAACAGCAGAACGTACGGTTAGCGAAAACCCCGGTGGTCTTGCACTGTGGATAGCGGTTAGCGGTATCAATGCAGTCGCTGCATGGCGGCACGCTTCTTCCGATCATAAGAACAACTGCTTTCAAACATCCGCCGAGGAATGGCATGCAGATCATGTAAGTGGCTTTCAGCCAGCGGTAGACTTAGGGTTTTCAATCTATTTCCCCGCGTGTGTGGCCAATGCGGTCGTAGAAGAACGCTTCCTATCCGAAGTATCTCAAAGTGGCTTAACACTTAGCGATTGGGCAGACCTTATCGGCCAAGGATGGTTTGCAAAACTTACGAATACACTAGCTTTTGGACCACCAAACCTGTACACAACGCTCGGTCTAACTGCTCCAGACTATGCTCCGGGCGCGCTTAAGCAAGCACTAAATGATAGGCTTAAGTTGGAACTACCCAATCTTTTCGAGGCAAGCAAGAAGCCAAGACCTTCCGACCAAGAGCAACTGCCAATACCCGCAATAAATGTAGTTACGGCCCTTAGAGAGACCCTGCACGAGCGGCGTCGCGAGGGGCACATATGCCCCGGCGCTCTTAAATCTATGGTCATATCCGAAGAGCTTGCCAAAGATGACCATGTTAGATTCTTTCTTGAAGCGGCAAAAATGGAGTT
Organism: uncultured Candidatus Saccharibacteria bacterium; assembly: GCA_964478195.1. Taxonomy (GTDB): domain Bacteria; phylum Patescibacteriota; class Saccharimonadia; order Saccharimonadales; family UBA4665; genus JAJZCD01. The sequence continues at coordinate 62,852 of CAYZGW010000003.1, read as the reverse complement.
TCAACCTGCAGTTGACACTGCGCACCCTCGATATAAGCTCGTGTCGAGTACTATTACACAAACACTGCAAGCGCTTGCGCAGGCACTGAGGGATTACGATAGACAATTTGGGACTCCGGCAGTTTCTCTGAGTAGCTTGCATGAAGCGTCATATGACCGCAAACCAGCCGTCAGTCACACCAAACAAAAGCCTCTGGGCTTATTTGCGCGTGAAAAGGAGCAACTGTAAGAATCGCGACTCCCGCAAGTCTTTCTATCCCACTACGCGGTAGACTTCTTCGAGTGTTGTTTCGCCCGCACAGACACGCAAAATACCATCTTGTAGCATTGTACGCATGCCGCTTAAAATGGCGGCGGCTTCAATAGCCTGACTGGAGAGCACAGTCGTCTGTTGTTCAAGTAGAGTTCGGATTTCCCCGGTCATCCGGAACTGTTCACGAATAGCAATCTGCCCCTGATAACCATAGGGGTTCTCGGCTGATGAACCAGGCTTGAATAGCTTTAGGTTATGGACATCAGGATGTTCAACGCTTTCGGGCAAGGTCGCAACAACTGCGGCGATTTTGGCAATTTCAGCCTCAGTGGGCGTATACGGCTGCTTCGTGGAATCGTCAAGTCTGCGGATAAGCCGCTGAGCCATCACTAAACGGATTGCAGACACAAACAGCGGGTTCTGTCCAATAATGTCCATCAGACGGGTAAGCGCCTCTGCCGCGGAACCAGCGTGATACGTGCTTAAAACTAGATGACCCGTTAGCGAAGCTTGTAACGCTGTTTTGGCAGTATCGTTATCGCGAATCTCCCCCACCATGATGATATCTGGGTCCAAACGAAGTGTAGCCCGAAGCTTATCCGCAAACTTAGCATCTTCGCCATGCTCACTGCTACGCACCGGTATCTGCGTGATGCCCTGGAACTGATACTCCACCGGATCTTCGATGGTGATAATTTTGCGTTCTTCGCTGTTCAGCGAATTGAGGATAGAGTACAGCGTAGTGGTCTTGCCTGAGCCGGTTGGCCCCACCACCATCACCAAGCCACTCGGTTTCGCCACAATATCATCAAGCACTGCACGCTGTTCTGTACTCAAATCGAGTCGGTCGAGGTTATATTTAGAAGCGTCCATGTTAAATAAACGCATCACCACATCCATGCCGTTCACGGTCGGAACAGTTTCAAGGCGCACATTTACATCTACTTGCGTCCCGTCTGCCATAGTCGTTTTTTGACTAATATGTCCTTGCTGGGCCTGATCAGCAGAGGTCGACACATTACCCGCGCTAGCAACAGCGCTAATAAGCATTCGATAGGTAGCCATCTCGAGCTGGGCTATAGGGTGAAGCACGCCGTCTATACGAAAGCGCACTCGTGCGTCCGAAATCTGCGTTTCGACGTGTATATCACTAGCATTCAGCCGGTGCGCCTGGCTCACTAAATAAGCAAGCATGTCGGCTGCCCTGACTTGCTTGAGTGTGGCAGAGACCTGCTTAACTAACTCCTCACTACCCGCATTGTTGACCGCAATGTCCTGATATACCACCTGTTTCGGCGGGTCGTATAAGTGCATGTACTCGCGATAACCCGTATCAGAGATAAGCGTGAACGCAATACGTTGATCGGTAAAGCGTTGCATCAGCTCATTCATGGTCTGCTGTGATGTCGTGGTAGTGATCGCGAACAATATATTGCTGCGATCTGCTTGAACCGGCACAATCCGCAATCGACTCATTTCTTCAGTTGTTAAGATATCCTTAAACAATGGCTTCTCGGCCATATCCATAGTATTAAGATACCGCACCCTTAATATTTGAGCACGACGTTCAGTAGCGAACTCTTCGTCGCGACGAGCATCCTGTGACATAGCTCTTATTGTAACCACAAGCAATATTTTTCGCCACTATAAATTGCTACACTACTGAATAATGATCAGCAGAGATATAGTTGTTATCGCCCATGACCTACGTAGTACTCACAATGTAGGGTCGTTACTACGCACCTGCGAAGGACTAGGGGTAGCCAAGATTTACCTAACGGGTTATACCCCTTACCCGGCGCTTGCCGTAGACGATCCAAGGTTGCCGCATATTGCCCAAAAGCTTACAAAGCAAATAACTAAAACGGCCTTAGGAGCAGAGACTATGATCTCTTGGGTGCATCTTGATAGTGCCCTGGATTGTATTGAGCAGCTTCACGCCCAAGATTACACTGTCGTAGCCCTTGAACAAACCACCAATAGTCTCCGCCTACCCAGCTACCAAGCTCCAGCCAAAGTAGCCTTGCTACTGGGACGCGAGGTTGAGGGTATCGATCCTGCACTACTCGACCTCTGCGACCTACACCTAGAAATACCCATGTTTGGACATAAAGAATCATTCAATGTTGTACAGGCAGCCGCGATGGCGCTCTATCAACTTCGTTTTGGATAACCTGACGATTGAAAATTGTGCTATGCTAAAGTTTAAGCAATAGCGTGAAACGAATATGACACTCACTAAGCCAAAGCAGCCACGCCGGCCTGCGAATCATCATAAGCGTACAGGGCAACACCACAGGCCATCAGACCATTACGTCAAGCCCTACTGGCCTTACTTGCCTGTGTTTGCCGTGTTGAGTGTTGGTGTTTTCATCAACAACTGGCTAGGACAAGTACACCATAACGTGCTTGGCTATGCTACTAATATTAGCTCCCAGGTATTACTTGCCGAGACAAACGGAGAGCGTACCTCGCACCATGAGCCCGCTTTGCAGATGAGCTCTCAACTAGCTACCGCAGCTCAAGCTAAAGCCAACGACATGGCCAAGCGTGACTACTGGAACCACGTAACACCAGACGGCAAACAGCCATGGAGTTTTATAGACACCTCCGGCTATCAATACGAAGCAGCCGGTGAGAATCTGGCCTACGGCTTTGGTAGCAGCGACCAGGTGATGACCGCCTGGATGCATAGCGCCGAACACCGGGCAAACATTTTAGATAGCGACTATCAGGATGTAGGATTTGCCACTGCGAACATCGCCAACTACCAGGGAACCGGCCCAGAAACGGTTGTTGTTGCCATGTACGGTGAACCTGCAGGCATGATTAACGCACACACGGGCAACACAACCTCTACACCGGTAGTCCTCGGTACGCATACTGAAGTAGTCTCACGCTTGTCACTCCTCTCTACCGCGGCCTGGGCACCGTTAGCCCTTGCCGCCATCTGCGGCGCAGCGCTAATGCTGTTCTTTGTTCGGCATGCGCTAGCTTGGCATAAAGTGCTAGTTCGTGGCGAGCAGTTCTTGATGCATCACCCTTTCTTCGACGTTTTCCTGATGTCTGTTGCAGTCTTTGCGTTCCTGCTGTCACATATTGCTGGTGTCGTCCTCTAGAAATGCTACGTCAGCTTTCTGGCCACCAGAGCTACAACCCTCTGGGGCTTTTACTGCAACACTACGTTGGCAGCGCCAACAAGAGTTTGCAAACGTTCCAGGGCGGCCGGCTCGGTGTTCATACGAGTAGGCAACTTTATGGCCTGCTTGGCATGGTCGGGACCCAGCACTAGTACGACTTCGCTTTCGCCTTGCTGTTCATCAATTGTTAGCTTTAGTTGAGCAAGCATAGCATGGTCGTCACTTTTTAAGAGCCGGATATAAACGCGGGAAGGCTTATCAACTTCTTGAATCTTTTCTGCTTTCTCGGCCCTGGCGGCTGCCACAGCCGTCTTGAGCGCGCTGCCTTTGCGTTTTCCGACTTTGATCTCGCGCTGTTTACGCCCAGTACTTTGATAGGCTGCCGCTTGCTCGTGCGTCACTTCACGACCATCATCCACCAGTATCTTCAAATCTTCGGTGATATTGCCATCACGGTCTTTGGCATTTACTTTGCCACGCACAATAACCACACGGTCACGCTCCCACAGCCCAACCGTTTGTTGGTACGTGCTGGGGAACAGAATCAATTCTATTTCGGCAAACTCATCTTCTATTTTTACAAATGCCATCTTCTGGCCTTTTTTGGTCAGAATTTCGCGCGAATCGGTTACCACGCCGCCCACGACAACTGCCTTGCCATCATGCTCGGCTTTCAGGCTATTCAGTGGCAGTGTCTGTTCAGATAAGAGCACACTAAAAGCCTCCAGTGGCTGCTGACTAAGGTACAGCCCTAGCAGCTCACGTTCCCAGCCGAGGAGTTCACGCGGATTGAGCTTGGTGGGCGGCATATCGAGTTTGAGCGTTGGCTTATGGCTAATGTCATCGCCGGTTAGATTGCCAAACAAGTCTGTTTGACCACTGGCCCGTTCTTTAGCTAGCCGCTGACCATACGCCATGATAGTATCCAGATTATGCAGCAGCGTAGAGCGATCGCCAAAACGGTCAAAGGCTCCCGCCTTGATAAGACTTTCCACGGCTTTGCGGTTGGCGATGCGTGTATTAACACGGGACACAAAATCTTCCAGATCTTTGAACTCGCCATCTGCTTCACGGGCCCGAATGATTTCGTCCACCGCACCAGAGCCTACGTTCTTAATGGCGTCCATGCCAAAGCGAATTGGTGCCCGCGTGTTATCTTCTTTATCGGGGTCCGGCACTACGGCAAATTCGTGGAATGATTCGTTAACATCAGGTGGTAGCACCGTCATACCTACACGCTTACATTCGGCAATCTCGATTGCCAGACGATCGGTGTCGTCGTAGTCGCTGGTCATAAGTGCCGCCATAAAGGCCGCCGGGTAATGTGCTTTTAGATAAGCAGTTTGATAGCTGATCAGACCATAGCAGGCCGAGTGGCTCTTGTTAAAGCAGTAGTCGGCAAAGCCCAGCAAATCTTTCCAGAATTTTTCAATTACTGGGCGTGGTACACCATTGGCAACCGCGCCGTCCTCAAACTTGATCTGCATCTTCTGCATCACGTCAAGCTTTTTCTTGCCGATCGCCTTACGCAGCGTATCTGCCTCGCCACCGGTAAACCCACAGACTTCGCGGCTGATCTGCATCACCTGTTCCTGATAGACTAGTACGCCGTAGGTAGTACCCAGCGCACCCTTCATAAGGGGGTGTGCATACGCTACCTCTTCCAATCCGTTTTTGCGGTGAATAAAACTATCGGTCAGACCAGCACTTAAAGGTCCGGGACGGTACAGCGCACCCATGGCAATCACGTCGTTAAATTCGGTAGGTTTGAGCTCGCGCAAGTAGCGCTTCATGCCACTGGATTCAAACTGAAACACACCGGTGGTGTCACCACGACCCAGCAGCGCAAAGGTCGCATCATCATCCAGCGGAATGATGGTCAGGTCAATGTCCGTACCATATACACGCTTAATGATACGCAGGGTATTTTTAATAACGGTTAAGTTGCTAAGCCCTAAAAAGTCCATTTTCAGCAGGCCCAATTCTTCGACCTGGCCCATCGGGAACTGCACAGCAACCACGCCCTTTTGGGCCATTTCCAAAGGCAGGTAATTAACGAGCTCGGCCGGAGCAATCACTACGCCACAAGCGTGAACACCGTGACTACGCACCGTACCTTCCAGCGCAATCGCCATATCGATCACTTCTTTAGAGGTTTCGTTGGTTTCGTATTCGCGCTTCAGCTCTTGGTCATCTACAATGCTCTTTTTCAGCGGAATGTGCCGACCCTGCACCGGCTGCGGGATCATTTTGGCTACGCGATCAGCTTCGGCGTAAGGTACCTGCATCACACGAGCCACATCACGCACCGCAGCACGGGCAGCCATCCGGCCGAAGGTTACGATGTTACTTACCCGGTCATGACCATATTTGTCGGCGCAATATTGGATGACTTCGTCACGGCGAGTGTCCTGAATATCCACATCGATATCGGGCATCGAAATACGGTCAGGGTTCAAGAAACGTTCAAACAGCAGTCCATATTTCAGCGGGTCAAGGTCGGTAATATAGAGCACATAGGCAATAATTGAGCCGGCCGCAGACCCTCGTCCTGGGCCAAAGATAATCCCCTGGTCCTTGCCCCAGTTGATAAAATCTTGCACGATCAGCATATAGCCGTTAAAACCCATGCCATCGATCACACTGAGTTCATACTCAGCTCGCTCCCGGACGGTTTGTGGCAAGGCAGCGGTAACTTCCTCGACACTCATCACTGCAGCTTCCTCGCGCGGCTTACCAAGGTACCGTTCGACTAGGCCCCGGTACACCAGTTTGTCTAGATAGGTCTTCTCGGTTTCGCCTTCGGGTACGGGGAACTTCGGAATTAAGATTTTGCCCAGTTCGATTTCAACGTTACAGCGATCGGCAATTGCTTTGGTATTAGTAATTACTTCCGGGTAGTCTTTGCCCCACCGCTTGATGATTTCGGTGGGCGATTCTACATGTAGCGGATAATCTTTTAGGCTCATGCGCTTTTCGTCACTCAAAAACGCGCCAGTACCGACACACAGCAAAATTTCGTGGGCGTCTTGGTGGGCGTGCTTTAAGTAATGTGCGTCACAGGTTACTACTACTGGGATGTCTAGCTCCTTACCCAGCCTTAGGGCTTGTTCGTTAACATGTTGCTGCTCGGCTGAGTGCAGTGGATTTTCAGGGTGCCCATGATCCTGAATTTCTAAGTAATAACGGTCACCGAATATACCTTTGTACCATGTGGCGACATCTTTGGCCCGCTCATAGTCATCCACCTTTAGGGCGTCACCAACCTCACCGCCCATGCAGGCGCTGAGCGCAATGATGCCTTCGTTGTACTGTTCCAGCAGCTCGTGATCGATACGTGGGAAATAGTACATACCATGTAGGTTAGCTATAGAGCTCAGCTGCATCAGGTTCTTCCAACCCGTGTTGTTCATGGCTAACAAAATCAGGTGATAGCGAGCCTTATCTTTTTGGGGATCTTTATCGGTGTGGCGGCGCGAGGCTACGTAGGTTTCAATGCCGATGATCGGCTTGATCTCGTTCGCTGTTGCCTCCTTGTAAAATTCAATTGCGCCGGAAAGCGTTCCATGATCGGTCATGGCCACAGCTTCCATACCCTCGGCTTTAGCAAACTGGATTAAGTCGGGGATTTTGGTTAATCCGTCGAGCAAACTGAACTGGGTGTGATTATGCAGGTGCACATAATCACTGGCTTTTAGGCTTACCGTACTCACCTCACTATACCCCTCACGCTTTCTCACACTAGTATAGCGCAACTTAGCGTCCTGTGTGATCAGAAGATTTACAACGCTTTTGAAGTTTGTACTCGCTGCTTGGGCCGACCAAGCAATTGGGCAATCGGCACCGCATAATTAGCTACCACCAGATATGCCGGATAAAGTAGCAGCGTCCGCGACCACGAACCAACCGCTAACATACCAAAGACAGCCGCCGTACCGACACACAGCCAGGTGATCGTTGTTTCGCTGCTTGGATCTAAGAATGCCTTTCGCACTGTCAACGCCGTACCAGAAGCATCGGCTAAAACTACGCCGCTCAGCGATATCAGCGGCTGCTTGAATAAATAAGCAGCCGCAATACCCGCTAATGCTATGGTCAGTGCCACAATGTCACGTCTAGCATAACCACCCACGCCATATTTCAAAGATAGCAATAGCATTAAGCAGCTTCCGGCCGTATCTAAGCCCGAAAACAACAACGACCATGAAGCGCCCAGCCCCGCTTGTGACACAAATGCTACTAGTCCCAACAAACTAAAGATAAACCAAGTCATTCGCTCGGGCTTAGTAATACCTTTTAGAGTGTCGAGCGCATATGGCGGCCCGGCCACCAGAATCAACACTGCCGAGATAACAGCAAACGCTTCTTTCATTCGCCGAAAAGCTACTTGTGCAAGTAGTTACGCAAGTGCTCTATCGCAGCCGTAGCATCTTTGACTGCTTTCTGCAGATCTTTATCTTCAGCTTCACCATCATGGAGCGCGCTTAGCATTTCACGGGCTTTCTGTTTGGCGTCACGGCCTTTATCCAGCGCGTCGCTAACTTCTTTTTTATTGCGCAACGAATCAATCCGTTCACTAACCTCGCTAATTACATCGTTCAGTTCAGTGTGCAGTTTTTTGAGCTCTTTCTCGGCGGCATTGTAGGTTTCAGTTGCGCGGTCTTTAATAACCTGGCGAGTTTCTTTACCACTCTTTGGCGCCGTCAGGAGCCCAGCTAAATAGCCGACGACCGCACTCAACACCGCACCAAGCGCAAATCTCTTAGCCAGCTGCTGATTTTCTTCTTTGTGCGACCCCATGCTATTCCCTCTTGCCTTTCATGTTATTCATCATGTTCACAAATTTTAGGAGCTGACGCACAATACCAACAGCACCAGCATTCGCACGTAATGTTTCACCGATCTGTTCAGCGCTATCTACGAAATGCTCGCCCTTAGCTACTACCTGACGCAAACTTTTAAGCAGTTTGAGCACAAGTGAGATCGCAATAATCGACAAAATAAGAAAAATGCCGAGCAAGGAACCAAGTGCGATAACTAGAATGTCAAATGCAGTATTCATACTACTAACTATAGCACAACCTTAAAAGCCACTGGCCGTCGTGGCCACAACCCGAAGCCACTCAAACCCTTATTTCAAAAACTTGCTCTGCAAATACTCACGGAGTGGCCCGCCAAGCTCCTCGTGCGCTAACCCAAAATCAACAACTGTTTTTAGATACTCCAGCTTGTCGCCGGTATCGTAGTATGTGCCATCAATCTGGCGGGCATAAAAGGTACGGCCATCATCCATCATTGTTTGCATAATTGGTTGGATCATAAATTCGCCGTCCTCGGGCACCTCAGCTTTCGCTAGGTATTCAAAGAATTCTGGCGTTAACAGATAACCGCCAACGCTTGCGAGATTTAATTCCGCTACCGGCTTACCTGGCTTTTCAACGATTCGCTCAATACGCACTAGGTTATCTTCTAGCGTTTCACCCGCCACGATGCCGTACCGGCTATACTCGCTATCATCGGTCACCGCCTTGCAGGCTAGCACACCAGCGCCGGTCTTTTCATACACCTCTACCAGCTGGCTAGCCCGCCCCGGTGTCGCTACAAAGAAATCGTCGGCAAAAGCGTAGAGACACGGCTCATCGCCAATCAGGTGTGCTGCACATTGCAGCGGCCTGGCATTACCGTATGAGCCCTTCTGGCGTAAATAAATGAAATTAGCCAGATTTCCAACCTCCTCAACCGTGTCAATATATTTCTGCTTTTTTGGTCCACCTTGGCGCAAGTTGTTTAGCAAGTCTTCATTAGGGAGGTCAAAATGATCCTCAATCGAGCGTTTATTGCTAGAACCAACGATGATAATATCGCGGATACCCGCCTCCACCAGCTCTTCAACCACATATTGAATAATCGGCTTATCGATCAGTGGCAGCATTTCTTTGGGCATAGCCTTAGTTTGCGGCAAAAAACGGGTACCGAAACCAGCAGCAGCAATCACCGCTTTGGTTACTTTCGTCATCGCGTCTCCTCCTTCAGTTTTAGCAGTTTGTCGTATGCCATCAGTACTCCGCCCGGATCAGTCATGTAACCCCGCTTGGCCTGAGCTAACAGCTCGTCAATCGTAATTAAGCGAACCTCAACTTCTTCGTCATCGTCTAAGTGAAAATCACCAGCAGCCTCCACGCAGTCAGTAAGCAAAAAGTAATGGCGATCTCCATTTGTATAGGCATCATAGTAGCAAGCACCTAGGTATTCCACTTTGCCGGGTTTGTATCCAGTTTCTTCGGCCAGTTCACGAACTACACACATTTCGGGCGTTTCATTGGCATCCACCAAACCACCCGGCAACTCATCAAAGATTTTTTCGGGTCCTGGCCTAAACTGACGTGCGATAATTGCCATTCCATCTGGCGTAATTGCAACAGCACAAGCGGCTGCCCAACCTTCTTGATTTATGGTCGTTCGATCAACTTGCCTACCACTAGCTGTAATAAAATGCTTTTCCACTAACGTCCTAAAGCCAACCTTTTGCACGGTAGTGGGTTCGATTCGTTTCCATGGTTTCATACGGATCAGCTCCTTTACTTATGGCTACGCGCCCGGCAGGACTAGATGCCCAGCTGTTTTTTGATAAGCTCTGTGGCCAGACTAGGATTGGCTTTGCCTTGGCTCAGCTTCATCACCTGGCCAACCAAAAAGCCGATGGCTTTCATTTCGCCGTTTTGCACATCCTGAGCAGCTTTTTCGTTCTCGGTCAGTACTTGCTTGACGATTTCGGTAATAGCACCTTCGTCGCTAACCTGTAGCAAGTTTTTGTTCGCTGCAATTTTCTCTGGATCGGCACCAGTTTTTTGCACTTCGGTCAGTACCTCTTTGGCAGCCGTGGAGCTTAGTTTGTTTTCTTCAACCATTTGCGAGAGCTTAATCAGTTGGTCATCAATACTCCTGACCTCTGTTTCGGTCGCGCCTGCATCATCGTCAGCTTGTGGCCGTAACAGCCAAAAGGCCACCCGCTTAGCGTGTGACGTGCCCGCAGCCTCATAGACACGTTTGACAGTCATAGCAGTACTAGGTACGGCTATGATATCACTGGCCGTTTTGGCATCCAGATCCATATCGGCTAGAATTTTGCGGTAATCATCAGGGAGCGCGGGCATAGCAGCTTTGACCGCATCAATATATTCTTGAGTCAGCACTATGGGCGGCAAGTCAGGGTCGGGCATATAGCGGTAATCGTGCGCATCTTCTTTGGTACGCTGACTAAAGGTTCTCTGTTTAGCATCATCCCAACCGCGCGTTTCCTGCACGATCTTTTCGCCGCTCTCTAACACTTCTATCTGGCGGGCAATTTCGTATTCCACCGCCTTTTCTATACTGCGGAAGCTATTTAGGTTTTTGGTTTCGGTACGCGTCCCCAGCTGATCGGTTTTGCTCACCGATACGTTCACATCAAAGCGCATGTTACCGTAATACAGATTAGCCTCGCTGATACCTGAGTATTTAGCGCGCAGATATAGTTCTTTGGCATATGCCTTAGCCTCGGCTGCGGAATGCATATCGGGTTCGCTAACGATCTCCAGCAATGGCGTGCCAGCGCGGTTGAGATCAACCAAGCTGTAATCAGCGCCTGCGGGATGGGTTGACTTGCCAGCATCTGCCTCAATGTGTGCCCGGGTAACGCCAACAGTTTTCTTTTGACCGTCGACTTCAATTTCTATATGGCCGCCCAAAATAATCGGCTCATCGAACTGGGTAATCTGGTAACCCATAGGAAGATCAGGATAAAAATAATGTTTGCGGTCAAATTTGCTGAACTTCTGCGGTTCAGAGCCCAACGCAAAGGCAGCCCGGCAGGCCAAGCGTACGGCCTCTTCGTTTAAAACTGGCAAAGCGCCCGGCAGGCCAAAATCGATGTGATTCACTAGAGTGTTGGGTGCTGCTTCACGGGCATCATTATCGGCACCGCTAAACAGCTTGGTTTTAGTCCTGAACTGCACGTGGCATTCTATGCCGATAGTGACGGTGTAAAGTTTTCGGACGTCTTCGTTAATCATTTATAAAGCTCCTAGATCTTTGAGCGCACCACGAATGCCAACTAGCGCATCTTTTACATCACGCTCACTCAGTTTTACGTCGGTTTCGTGCACCAAACGATTGCGCAGTTTATGGCCATACCACACGCCGTCGTTATCACCAATGGAGCGCTGGGCACTGACCAAGCGTTCACCCATGGTTTTGCCTTTGTAATGGCTTTTCCTGAGAGCTTCGTCCAGTAACTTATCGGCATCAATCACGGCCAGCGGCCAGGTCGACTTATCTTTGCAGAGTTTTTGCAACGTCTGCCAACGCTCGTTGTAGTATAGCTTGTTTAAATGCTTAGGCCTTCGACGTAGTAACAAGTTCGTGCCAAAAACCAGCAGTAGCAGCGCGGCCACAGCGACTGCAAGATACACATTGTTCACTACAAAATCTCCTCGGCGGCTTTCGCCAGCTCTAATAAGGCACGGTCAGCGCGCTGCGGTGCGATTAGCTGGACCCCTACGGGCAAGCCATTTTCGCTGCTAACGCCACACGGAATGCTCACCGCCGGGACACCAACCAGGTTGATCGCTACCGTCATCACGTCTGCTAAATACATTGCCAGCGGATTATTAGCGTTTTCGCCAATCTTGAAGGCTGTGGTCGGCGCTACAGGGCCGATTAAAAAGTCCACTTGCCTAAAGGCCTCTGCGGCCTCCTCAATCAACTTAGTGCGAACAGTCTGGGCTTTTTTATAATAGGCATCATAGTAACCACTACTTAGCACATAGGTGCCGATCATAATTCGGCGCTTGGCTTCTTTGCCAAAACCAATCTCGCGCGATTTGGTGTAGCTTTCGTCCAGATTTGTCGCATCAGCGTACGCATAGCCGTAACGCTGGCCATCAAAACGACTCAGGTTGCTACTAACTTCTGCCGGACATAAAATGTAATACACTGCAAGTGCCAATGAAACAGACGGCAAGCTTACTTCTGTAATCTCTGCTCCGGCCTCACGCATTTTGGCAATTGCTTGCTCAATTTGCTCGCGTACATCATCTGCCAGGCCTTCACCCATATATTCTTTGATAACGCCAATCTTTTTCCCGCGTAGCTTACCCTGCACGACCGCGTATCCAGCCGGTTCTCGGTCGATTGTAGTACTGTCCATTTCGTCTTTGCCAGCCATAACATCAACTACTAGAGAAGCGTCGTCTATAGTGCGAGCAAAGGTACCAACTGTATCCAGGCTACTGCCCATTGCTACAATACCGGAACGAGACATCAGGCCATACGTTGGTTTGTAGCCCACCACACCGACAAAACTGCCAGGCTGACGAGTTGAACCACCAGTATCAGTGCCGAGTGCAAACGGTGCTAGCCGCAAGGCCACACTAGCCGCCGAACCCCCAGAGGAGCCACCAGGTACCCGTGTTACATCGTGTGGGTTTAGGGTGGTGAAGAAATCAGAGTTCTCGGTGGAAGCACCATGTGCAAAGGCGTCTAAGTTGGCTTTGGCAACACAGATTGCTCCTTCAGCTTCCAGCTTTTCGATAACCGTGGATTGATAGGGTGCCTCAAAACCTTTTAAGATATTACTGGCCGCAGTGGTATCAGCGCCAAAAACTAAAAAGTTGTCCTTGGCAACAAATGGTACGCCGGCTAGACGACCGGCATTCTCGCCGTTTGCGACCTTCTCATCGACTAGTTTAGCGCGCTCACGGGCACGTTCAGCCGTAGTGGCGATGATGGCTTTATACGATTCGGCTTCGGCAATTGCGGCTAGTGATTTCTCTATCAAATCAGCTGCTTTTACTTCGCCCCTATTTACTTTCGCGGCAATGTCCGCAATCGGCTCCCAACTTGACATACTATCCAATCATCCTCTTGACTTTGAGCTGGTTATTCTCGGTTTTGGGCACGTTTTTCAGCAAATCCAACGGCGCATAGCCATAATCTTTTAGCTCGTCTTTACGCATTACGTTTGTAAGCCCCGTAACTTGATTGGTCGGCTTGAGCCCGCTGGCATCAACATTTGAAAGCTGTTCAACATATTGCAAGATAGCGCTCAGCTCGTCAGTAAATTCGTTTGCTTCGTTATCGTTCAGTGATATCCGGGCCAACTGAGCAAGCCTTAAGACATCGTCCCGTGTGAGTTTTGTCATTTCTTCTACTATACCAGATACTTAAACCATTGTTTAGCCTGCACTGTTCTACTGCTCAGCTTTGATTTGGGCGATCAAATCACGTAGCTCGGCCGCTTGCTCAAACTGCAAATTCGCTGCCGCCAGATCCATTTGTGCATTCAAATCTTTCAACAAACTACCATATTCATCTTTTGGAATTTTCTTAAGATCCAGTTTGGCACGCTTCGCCTCTTCGCCAACTGCCTCCACACGCATACTTTCTTCCACCGCTCGATTGATACCGCGCGGCGTAATGCCGTGTTCTTTGTTGTAGGTTTCCTGGATTTCACGGCGGCGATCGGTTTCATCGATGGTGCGACGCATACTGTCGGTAATTCTATCGGCATACATGATCACGTGGCCTTCTACGTGACGAGCGGCTCGGCCAACGGTTTGGATCAGCGCCTGCACACTGCGCAAAAACCCTTCTTTGTCGGCATCCAAAATAGCCACTAGGCTTACCTCGGGCAGATCCAAGCCTTCGCGCAGCAGGTTAATACCCACCAGCACATCGTACACACCCAGCCGCAGATCACGCAAAATATCAGTGCGGTCTAGCGTATCGACATCACTGTGCAGATAGGCCACCTTTATGCCTAGATCTTGCAAATATTCGGTTAGATCTTCGGACATGCGCTTGGTCAGCGTAGTCACTAGCACGCGCTGACGCTTTTCGATGGTAGATCGGATTTCACCAATCAGATCATCGATTTGGCCTTCAATCGGCCGGACTTCAATAGGCGGATCAAGTAGGCCAGTTGGACGGATTACCTGCTGAGCTGGTTCTGGGCTGCGGCTCAGTTCATATTCAGCAGGCGTAGCACTCACGTACACCACTTGATTCACGTGTCGTTCAAACTCGGTAAAAGTTAGCGGACGATTATCGAGCGCGCTCGGCAGACGGAAGCCATGCTCCACCAACACTTCTTTGCGAGCTCGATCGCCATTATACATACCCCGCACTTGTGGAATACTCATGTGACTTTCGTCTACCAACAGCAAGAAGTCATCAGGGAAATAATCGAGTAGGGTTGCGGGCTGATCACCCGGCTCGCGGTTAGTTAGATAGCGGCTGTAGTTTTCGATACCCTTCACAAAGCCGGTTTGTTCCAGCATTTCTAGGTCAAATCGAGTACGTTGCTCTAGCCGCTGCGCCTCTACAAGCTTGTTTTCTTTTTTAAACCAGTTAACGCGCTCTTGCAGTTCGTGGTCGATTTTGCCAAGCGCTACTTTGAGTTTATCGTGCGGTGTTACATAGTGACTCCCTGGAAAGATTTTATATTCATCCAGGTTGGCTAGAATTTCGCCGGTCAGCGGATCAATCTTGGTAATGCGGTCTACTTCATCGCCGAAGAAATCAATGCGATAGGCCAACTCCTCACCGGCTGGAAAGACATCCACTACATCGCCGCGAACACGAAAAGTGCTACGGTGAAAATCCATATCATTACGCTGGTATTGGATATCAGTCAGCTGCCGTAAAAACTTATCACGTACCCGCCGCTCGCCCTTTTTCACATCCACAGAAAGGCCATCGTAGTCTTCCACGCTACCAATGCCGTAAATACAACTGACACTGGCAACAATTAGCGTATCTTTGCGGCTCAACAAACTACTTGTGGCAGCATGGCGCAACCGGTCGATTTCCTCATTTATGGCGCTGTCTTTTTCGATGTATGTATCACTGCGGGCGATATAGGCCTCCGGCTGGTAATAGTCGAAGTAGCTGACAAAATAGTGCACTGCGTTGTTCGGAAAAAAGTTTTTAAATTCGGCATACAGCTGCGCAGCTAGGGTTTTGTTGTGGCTGAGAACCAAAGTAGGCTTTTGATAGTTTTGCACCAGATTGGCCATAGTAAAGGTTTTGCCAGAACCGGTCACGCCGAGCAGTGTTTGCTCTTTGGTGCCCGCCATTAAACCGTCCGTCAGCTGCCTGATTGCTGTTGGCTGATCACCCAT
Source organism: uncultured Candidatus Saccharibacteria bacterium (assembly GCA_964478195.1). Classification (GTDB taxonomy): domain Bacteria; phylum Patescibacteriota; class Saccharimonadia; order Saccharimonadales; family UBA4665; genus JAJZCD01. Next base: position 47,298 of record CAYZGW010000003.1, on the reverse strand, counting down.
AGGCGGGTAGTCGCTGTGTAGCTCAAATTTATCCATCTACTTATTGTAACAAAGCAAGTGAAGTTAGTTAGCCTGTACAGATTCGACTGCCGAGCTAAACTCGGTGCTAAAACTAAAGTCCGGCAACATACCCTCAGAATCACAATACGCCTGTGGAATATGGTATACGTAATAATAGCTACCCACCTGTGTTGCCGTAGGGAATTCCGAGATCATGGAAGCGCCGGTCGCTACATCCATAGTACTCTTTGTAAATCGGCTAATTTCGCCAAGTGTACCCTTCCTCACGCTACACCCAGTTGCATCCAACCTCTTGAGAGATAGCACTGCGACATTCGGAAAGCGGCTGTCCACAAGATATGTCGCATCGTTGATATTCACCGAAAGCGGTATCTTTACGTTCCACTCCTTTATCATCAGAAATCTCGACTGTGTGGTATCGGTAAATGTTTTGCCAGCAGCAGTTATGCATTGTTCGGGGTAGGTGAGGAGCATTTTACTACGGGGTGCCGTTTTGCAAGCTTTGAACGTGGTAATTGGTGGCTGCTTTGGAACATCACTTGATACTTTATTAGCGCTCTTTAAACTGGTATCAGCAACACGGGCACTATGGTACGCAAACCACAGGGCGTAGCTGGCTATTAGGACGACTAGGGCTGCAACGACCGTCATTACCCCTAGCGTTACGTGCAAGCGTTTTTTATGTGTTTTCATGGTCTTCCTATTTCTTTAGTGTATCGGTGCGCCGCTACACACACAAGCATTTTGCAAAATCGCATTTGAACTGCTTACGGTTTGCTATACTACCATCATGAACAGTGATGAGTCCGCCAAGGTGCCAAAGCGGGAAGTAATACAGAGAGAACTTAAGAAAGAAGCCGCCGAGCGCCTAAGCCGGATCGACGCCGAGTTTGCGGATGGTTTTGAGTTCATCGGCAAATACAATGATACAGTGACATTTTTTGGCTCAGCACGCCTGCAGCCAGATAGTCCACATTATCAAAAGGCCCAGGAACTAGCCGGCATGCTATCTAAGGATGGCTACACCATCGTGACCGGAGGTGGAGGCGGCATCATGGAGGCCGGTGACCGCGGCGCCATGGAAACGGGCGGACATTCGATTGGCCTTAATATCAAGCTGCCACACGAGCAAACACTTAATCCGTACGCTACCGAAGTAATGTCATTCCGCTACTTTTTTACGCGCAAAGTAATTCTAGCGTATGGCGCTATGGCTTACGTATATTTTCCGGGTGGTTTCGGCACGTTTGACGAATTATTTGAAATTATCACACTTGTACAAACCAAAAAAATGCCAAAGGCCCCCATCATTTTGATTGGCAGCGAATTTTGGACCGCACTAGATATGTATATAAAAACTTACATGCTAAAGGATCTCGAGCTGATTAGCCCCGGAGATGAAGAGCTCTATACTATTACTGATGATCCGCTGGTTATAAAAACGTTGATTGACAGTCACCGCGACACTAATAGTGCGTTGTCTATTCCACCACCTCAAGAACTTGCTACGTTCTAAACTGGTTGCACTACATTCGCGAGCGGTTGGGCGTTTTCATGCAGGTCAGCTTCCGCTGGTCTGGTTACACTTTGCTTAGCACATCCTTACCTTAGTTACTGAAACCGCTACCAGGCTACTCAAAGGCTAGTTCAGGCGATAACTGCTCATCAAGTTTGCCAAGCAGCATCGCTTGTAGATTATCCTGGTGTAAATAGCGCGCCATTAGCTCCCGGCCGAGCCCAACTCGCATATGATGTACTATTCGCTGGCCGTAATCCAAACTATTACAAACACTTAGGGCAACATCAAGCATATTTAAGGACACCGGCTTGGTACCGTCTAGCAGCGCCAGTAGTTGGTTACCCTGCCAAAATTCTAGAGCCTGGTGTAGATCTGCCAACGTATCTTCGGCTTCGTGCCAGATAAGATCTTCGGGCTGCACATGCGGCTCAAAAACCCCGGGATGATAATTTGTGCGGCTTTTGCCGTAAAACCACTGGATCATCTTCCATGGTAGTGGTTCGCCCGCCAGATTAATGCCTATTGTAGGTTCAGTCGTTAGCGCATCTGCAAAGAGTTCGCCAAAATCAGGCCGTACCTGTTGCAACTTTAAATACGATCCGAGTGAACGCATTTCGTTTAGGCTATTTATAGCTAGCAGCAGCGTAGTTATAGCCAAGCCAGGCAGATCATGACTAAGGGGCAGTAACACTATAGCCCCCACTTCCGGGAGCATCAATAGATTGTGTTTGTGGCGTGTTACGTGGGTTTTTGTAAGCTCGGGCCACTGTTTATTTGCGGGAGCATAGAAGCTCACGCGTCGCACTTCAAAATCGTGGCTAGTAAGTTTTTTATATGCCAGCAGGCGCCGGCGATTCCATTCGCGGGACTCTACCATACTAACGGCTGCGAGTAGTTGTGGCACTGGCTCGTGCTTGAGCATACTATCAAGGCTACGATAACCAAGCTGTTTCATAGTGTGCTTGGGTTGTAGTTTTTTTAAAATTGCTCGAACTACTGATTGCTTCACCACAAACGTTTGCGTGCGCAGCGGCACCCTTTCTAGGTGGCTCTTGACGGCCAATAATACATCTTCGGACCCTGAGTCAACCGAAAGGCCTAACGCAGCACGCACGCGCGCTTCATCATCCTGTAGCCGAGACTTGAGTGCCCCATACAATTCCGGCCCGGTTGTGTCATGTGGGTCCAGTCCTAATGTCCGAATTTTATCTTTGGTATCATTGATGACTTCCATCATTAGACGAATGTCAGCCCCAGGCATACCCGCTGCGCGTTCCAGTTGCTGTAACTGCAAACGAAACGCTGGTTCATTGGTGCCCATCAGCTGTGCAAGTACCCTCGACATGGTTATATATAGGTTACCACAAGCAGCATCTGGTCGCTATGGCTTTGCACAATCTGGATATGATTCGTAGTTGCGCACTAAGGACAAAACATTTACAGTGGATCTATATGTCCAAATCTTCTAGCCCTGAACATGTTGATCCACCATCCAATACAGATCCGGCAACACGTTTGGGTGTAGATGCACTTCTGACGATATTTATGACAGGAAAATTCCCACCCTCTATATCAGATGAAAGTGCACATCCAGAGAGCGCTCCGGCTGCCGACGAGGATCTGCCAAACCCAAGCGAATAACTACTCACTAGTCAAATATACAATTTTTTAATAAATAGAATGCGGCCTTCATAGCCACATTCTATTTAGTGAATATGTTTATTGCTTAGAACCGCTCGGCTTTATACCAGTCTGGCGCCTTTTTAAGCCATTCTTCCAGTCCTTGCTCGGTAAGCAAGCCGGCTTGCGCGCCAACTTTCTGGACCACGCTCATAGAGTTAATTGGCGCCCATTGCAGTGCGCTTTCTAAGTTATGGCCCTTAATTAAGGCTGCCGTAAACGTGCTTGCAAATGAGTCACCAGCACCAGTACGATCTACCGGTGGTCCTGGGTCAGGGTAGAGCGGCATTTTTAGACGCTGATTGCCATCCGACGCATAGGCACCATTTGGGCCATCGGTAACTACTACAATACGTGGGCCAAGGCCATGCAGTCGGTTCATTAAATCATGCAAATCTTCGTGGTTACCACCACTTACTAACGCTGCTTCCTCGCGGTTGAGGACTAATAGTTCACTGCGACGATATATCCGCTCTAGCCGAGCAACGCCAGCTTCCATCTGGAAAGTCCCGGGCTGGAACACCAGCTTAACGCCTGGATTTTGGTCGAGCCAATCGGCTACTTGGTCGTGATATTCGATAGCATGATCAGAAATTGAACTAAAGTAGACCCATTCAGGAATTTCGTCGGGTCGGAAGTGTGGCCAGTGATAATCGTATTCTTCGTGCTTGATTAAAATAGTGCGTTCGGCCTGATAGCGCAGCACATAGTGCAAGTTACTGAGCTTATCAGGATTTACCTTTACAAATCGGTGATCGACATTTTCTTTTTGCAGCGCCGCAATCATATCACGACCCTCTTGATCACCGCCGACATTGGTCGCAAAGCTACTATTTAAACCTAGGCGTGCAAAAGCAACTGCAGCATTACTAGCGTTACCCACAGCATGAACGAGCTCGTGCTTATCAAATGGGATCTTGGTACCAAATGGAATGGCCAGCCAGGTGCTGCCATCCTTTTCGTGTTCGACACGCTCTTCTTTTTCGTTTAGCTGAATAAAGTCATCGGTAACAATGTCACCTACACTTAATACCTGGATTGTACTTGCCATATAGCCCACCCGTTAGTTTACATATTGCTTACGTTTATTGTGGCATAGCGCCTTAGAAAACGCTAGTCCTTTTTCTGAAGCCGTTGCGCGCCTTGCTCCACCTGGTGTCCTACGTTACGCACTCGAGTTTCCAGCGCATCCTTTTTGACTGCTGCCGTGTGTAGAATCTCGCCCGGCTTATCAGCAATTTTTCCAAGCTTGTCATCAGTTTGTTTACTTCGCTTTTCAACAGAGTCTGCAAATTGATTGAGCCGCTTTTCAAGCGCACCGGACTCGACCGCCTTCAATCCGTTATCTACTTGCTTCAGCAGATTATCAAATAACCCCATACTAGACTACTGCACGGCCAGATGCATTAAACGATGCTAGCTTCGATTCCACCACCGCCTGCACAGCCGGAACCACATCCTTGTTAACAAGCTTCGCTACAGAATATTCGCTGGCATTCTCTTTGAGTGTTTTAAGTAGAGTATCATGATAAGCCACACGCATGTCACTGTTGATATTGACTTTAGTCACACCAATCTCAACTGCGCTTACAAAATAGTGTCCCGGCGTACCGCTGCCACCGTGTAATGAGATATTACAGGGAAGCACATCACGGATGGCCCGGAGTAGCTCTAGGTCCAATTTTTTGGGAACTGGATATTTCCCATGTAGATTACCAACAGCTGCCGCAAAGGTATCAATCCCAGTCTCTACAACAAAACGCAACGCGCCCTCAGGTGTACTAAAGGTTTTCTTGATTTCTTCGTAATCAATCTTTTCGGTGTGCAAGTTGCTACTACCGCCAAAATAGTGAGGCTCGCTTTCGACTAGCGCACCAGTAAACTTAGCATACTCAACAATTTCACGAGTCGCCGCAATAATCTCCTCGTCACTGGCATCATGCTTCGCCTGGGAAACATCGATATGGATAAACTCAAAACCGGCATCAATACCCCTTTTGGCATCCTCTACTGACGGTGAGTGATCGAGATTGATGTACATTTCAACCCCGTACTCATACTTAAAGTTGTCGACCATGTCGCGGACATTCTGAATACCAATATCGCTGACTTCGCCAGCACTCACCTCAACCAATACTGGCGCATTCTTAGCTTTGGCGGCTAGTGCCACCGCTTTCAACGTTGGTTCATCGTCAAGATTAAAGGCGCCAAACGCCCAGTGTTCGGCGCGAGCCTGTTCCATGCGCATGCGGGCTTTCGAGCAATTGGCACGAACTTGTTGCAGAGTAATGGGCATTATTTTTTCCTTTCTACTATGTGATGAGCGGCAAGGCGAATGTGTTTGGCATCGAGTCCAAAATATTCAAGTAATTCGTTCGGCTCGCCAGATTCACCGAAGCGGTCCTTCATACCGATCCGAAGCATGGGCGCCGGGTATTCTTCGGCCAAGAGTTCAGCGATAACACCGCCCAGACCTCCCGCAATCTGACCCTCTTCGGCAGTAACTACACAACCGGTTTTACGAACACTTTTTAAAATCGTTTCAGCGTCCAAGGGCTTGATAGTAGGCACATGCACCACTTCGGCATCGACTCCATCTTTAAATAGTTGCTCTGCGGCCACCATTGCTTGGTACGTCATACTACCCGTAGCGACGATAGTTACATCAGTGCCCGGCGTGTACACATAGGCCTTGCCAATTTCAAATGGCGTTTTATCGGTGGTAATAATAGGTGTGGCTTCGCGGGCTAACCTCAGGTAGTTAGGCCGTTCGTCACGGGCCATAGCCAGTGTCGCCTTTTCAGCTTCAATGCTATCACCGGGTACAATCACTACCATGTTTGGTAATACTCGCATTAGGGCGATATCCTCTAACATCTGGTGCGTGGCACCATCCGGCCCTACACTAACGCCAGCATGACTACCTACTACCTTGACTGGTCGATTATTCAAACATATAGTAGTACGAATCTGTTCCCAGTTACGACCCGGACTAAAGGCCGCGTAACTGCTGACAAATGGGATTTTGCCCATAGCAGCCAAGCCAGAACCTACCGTTACTAGGTTCTGTTCGGCGACGCCAATTTCTACGAACCGCTCGGGAAACGCATCACGAAAGAGGCTCATCTGCGTGCTATCAGTTAGGTCAGCGCAAGCCGCCACTACATTTACGTCTAGTTCGCCAGCCTTTTTGAGACCCCGGCCAAAGCCTTTGCGGATGGGCTCACTTGCTAAATCCTTGGCAGTTATATCACTCAAATATAAATTATTCATGTTCACTCCGAATCTTGCCACCCAGGGTTCGTAGCTGATGCAATGCCTTGATGGCCTGCTCGTGATTTGGCGGCGCACCGTGCCAATGGAAGTCGCCTTCCATAAAGTCTACGCCCTTGCCAGGAATGGTATAAGCCAGCAACACTACTGGCCTTTCAGTAATCGCTTTGGCCATAGCGCAAGCATCAATAACCGCTTCAATATCATTGCCATCAATTTCTATCGCATGCCAACCAAAACTTTCCCATTTCTTCTTCAGGTCTTCCAGCGGCATCACGGTTTCGGTCGGACCGTCAATTTGAATATTGTTGCGATCTACAATTGCGGTTATGTTGTTGAGCTTGTACTTGCCAATGAGCATAATAGCTTCCCAAACATTGCCCTCATCCAATTCACCGTCACCGGTCACTACATAGACATGGCGGTGCAACTGCTTGTCCATACGCAAGCCCAAGGCCATACCGGCCGCTTGGCTCAGACCACAGCCCAAGGGGCCGCTGGTGTTTTCAAGCCCCGGCAGCTTAGTGCGTTCTGGGTGTCCTTGCAAACGACTACCGAGTTTGCGCAGCGTCAATAACTCCTTTTTGGGAAAATAGCCAGCCTCGGCCATAGTGGCGTACTGCACTGGCACACAATGGCCGTTACTAAGTAGTAAAATATCGCGTTCATCCCAATCAGGTCGCTTGGGATCGTACTTCATTACTTCAAAATACAGTGCCGTAAACACATCTGTAAGCCCTAAAGGACCGGCGCTATGACCGCTACCTGCATGCTCCAGCATCCGAATAATGTCCTCACGAATGGTGTTGGCTTTTTGCTCCAACTGCTTTAAAGAATGTGTTTGTGTCATACCAGATTAGCCCTCAATTGCTGCTTTTAGTGTAGCATAAGCTGTTCCGGGTGCCATGGCACCATGTAGGAAACCGCCGGCGTTTAAAACGTCAACCCCGCCCATAGCCAGCAGCCTGACGTTTTTATCGTTCACACCACCGTCCCATCCGATTTCCAGGCGCGACTTTAGGTTTTTCAGCTGTTGTACTTTGCCAAGCAATCCCATGTCAGCATGTCCACCAAAATGTCCCAGGTTACCCGAAAAAATTAATACATGATCAATTACTTCAAGTGCTGGTTGAATCGCATCGACCGGCGTTTCTGGCAGTAGTGCTACACCAACTTCGATGCCATAGTGATGAGCTGCAGTAGCAAACTCCATAAAATCACCCTCTGCCTCAGCATGCACAATAATCAGTTGTGGCCGGAGCGCAAGCAGTGCTTCCATATGCTCAAATGGGCGCGCATACATCACATGCAAGTCGGCCCGTACACCGCCCGGCCACCAGACATCTTCAATCTCGGTTAGCCGGTTGCGCGTAAACATGCCATCAGCCAGATCAATATGGATACGATGTGCATAGGAGAGCGTTTGCTCAATCTGCTGCTTATAAACAGCAGGGTCGTCAGTCGTGATGGTTGGGCAGATAGTGGCAGTCATACGTCAGAACCTCTCACCCCTCCAGCTCATCAAGTTGTGTTATGCGGCGCTTAAAGCGCGTGGCACCGGCAAACGGCGTCATCAGCCAAGTATGCACAATGCCGATAGTGGTATCGAAATCAAGATAGCGCGCACTCAGACAAAGCACGTTGCTATCATCATCATTGCGAGCTGAACGGGCATCTTCTTGGTCAGACGCCAGCGCTGCACGGATGCCTTTGAAGCGGTTAGCCGCCATACATATACCCTGACCGCTGCCACAGAGCAGTATGCCTCGGGCTTCACTACCTTCAGCACGCATGGCATTGACTACACGAGATGCAAACTGCGGAAAATCGTCTTCAGGGTCCAACTGTTCATTGCTCGCATCAACCACCTCATAACCGGAACGCTGCAAATATTCTGTTAGCTCCCTTTTCCGCTCAAACCCGTTATGATCGGCGCCCAAATGTATCTTCATACGTCCCCTTTGAAGTCTAGTGTAGCACAAGCGGTTTCGCGAATCACGAACTTCCCGAAACTTGCTGTAACAGAGTGTGTCTTGCCATATAAAATAGCTCCTCCGTAAGGTGGTTATCCTTTGGGAGAAGCTATCTATGCAGTCTAGGCTTAGGCCTTGTGCAAGAACTTGCCAGTATCAGCTACTACTTCGACCAAACGATTACTGTAACCCCACTCGTTATCGTACCAGACCATAACTTTTACCAAGTTACCATCGACAACTTTAGTAAGCAGCAGGTCAACTGTACCGGAATGGCTGTTGCCAATATAATCAGAGCTCACTAGCGGCTCGTCGGATACACCTAAGATACCCTGATAAAATGGCTCTTTGGCGGCTCTCTTAAAGACATCGTTTAACTCTTCTACAGTGGTATTACGCTTTAAGAGTGCCGTTACATCGCTAAGTGACACAACAGGAGTAGGAACACGAACGCTCACACCATCAAACTTGTCCTTGAGCTGTGGCAATGTTAATGTAACGGCGATAGCTGCGCCGGTGGTGGTTGGCGTGATGTTTTCAGCACCATTGCGACCTTCGCGCAGGTCCTTTTTAGGTGCATCTTGGATTGCCTGGCTAGCGGTATAGCTGTGTACCGTCGTTAGCATGGACTTTTCTACACCAAATTCACTATCTAAGATTGCCATGACCGCGCCCAAGCTGTTAGTGGTACAGCTAGCGTTACTGACGACTTCTGTAGCGCCTTCGAGTTTGTCGTCGTTTGCACCCAGCACAATGGTGTCTACGCCGTCGCTCTTAGTTGGGCCAGAGATGACTACGCGTTTTGCGCCAGCCGTAATGTGCTTGCTGGCACCCTCTTTATCAGTAAAGAAGCCGGTGCTTTCGATAACAACGTCGATATCCAGGTCCTTCCAAGGCAGCGCAGCCGGGTCTTTTTCGGCCAATACTTTTACCTTGTGACCGTCAACAATAATATTTTCGTCGTCACAGGAAACCTCACGGTCGTAGTTGCCATAGTTACTATCGTGCTTAAGCAAATAGGCCAAGGTCTTGGTGTCGGTTAGGTCGTTAATAGCAACGATTTCCAGATCGTCGCGTGCAAAAGCGATTTTAAAAGCGTTGCGGCCGATACGCCCAAAGCCATTGATTGCTATGCGTGATTTCATCTTTCCACCCTTATCTTTTAGTAGATTACATACTGCTTACGCTTGTCATTGTAGCGTAAGCTATTATCAGATGTAAAGTTGATTTGACAAGAGGCTAACTGATTTAGAGCTATCGTAGCTCGGCCACATAAGCAAGTGCCCGGAGCTGGGTATCATAAGTTATCATCTGTTGCGCTTTAGTAAGTATAACCCATTCAAATGCGTTGTGCTCGTAGCTTAGCTTGACCCTACCTTCTGCGGCAGTGCCTGTAAAGTACAGCCAGGAAACATCGGTCACCGCACCGTGGAAATCCCCATGTTTACTCTCGGTAAATGCTAGCTCCAGATGATTCTCCTTTAGGCGTAGACCAGTCTCTTCCTGTACCTCCCGCAGACATGCGTGTTGGTACGACTCATCGTCATCGTCCATAAAGCCACCTGGCAGGTCCCACTGCAAAGGCCGACGCGGAGCATTCTCACCACGTTGTACCAAAAGTACTTCGCCCTCTGTGTTAAAAACCAGCGCCTTAACGACAATCAGCTTTTTTATAGTGTCCACAACGGTCTGTTTCCTAAGTAAGGTTATTTGCGGTTATTCCAGCGCTCGATGCTTTCAGCAACAATCGCCTTGGCAGCTTCGATGTCACCCCACCCCTCAACCACTGTCGTGCCGGGTTTCTTGAGGTCTTTATAGTGACTAAAGTGCTCGGCAACCATTTGTTTCCAACGCTCACCTAGGTCATCGAGGGTTTTAATGCGATCACCCGTGTTGCGATCATCTGCCGGAACCAACACGATCTTGTGGTCAGCCTCACCGTCATCAACAAAGTTTAGTACGCCAATGATACGTGCTTCTAGCCATACGCCGGTTGGAATTGGCGCGTCACAGACGATCAGCGTATCTAGCTCGTCGCCGTCCTCGTCAAGTGTCTGCGGGATAAAGCCGTAATTGACCGGCTTAGCATAGATGCTCGGTTCTACGCGGTCCAGCATAAAAGCAGCGCGGCCGCGGTCCCACTCAATTTTTAGGAAACTACCTTGTGGGATTTCCACTACCGTATTAACGGTGCCGCTCTGATAGTCACCGGGCGTAAGCACTACATTAAAATCTGCCATCTGTTTCTCCTCTTATTTCAAGATTAGACTTATGGAACCATCCAATAAATCGCTTATACTTATTTGCGACTTTTATCTGGAACACTATTACGCTAGTATTGTACACTACCTACTAGCTATGAAAATAATCGGCCACCGCGGCGCCAAGGGGCTAGCCCCGGAAAATACCTTGCGAGCATTCAAGAAGGCGCTTGAGCACCATGTCGACGAAATCGAATTTGACCTGCGTGTTACCAAAGATGACGTTGTGGTAGTACATCACAACCCCGACCTCACCGATCCAGCGGGCAACAAATTGATTGTTGCTGACCATACATTTGCCGAGCTACAAAAGCACAAACCAGACTTGCTCACCTTCAAGGCGCTGCTGCAATTTGTAAACCATAAGACGCACTTACTTATCGAAATAAAGCCCCATGAGCCTACCGCCCCTATCATACGACTGATCACCGCAGAGATTGCTAAGGGGCGACCCATACATGCCATGTCTATCTGCTCCTTTGACCAAGCTATTTTACGCACCGTCCATCAAGTGCTTCCTGATATTGAGCTCGTAGTTATTGAACGCTGGTCTGGTATACGGGCTACTTTGCGGGCACGTGAAATTAACACTAAGCGCATTAGCATGCGCTCGTTATGGCTATGGCAAGGCTTTCTAAAGATGATGTATGCAAAGGGCTACCAAATTAGCCCCTACAGCCTAAACAATCCAAAGCTGGCATATAAATGGCAGCCCTATCTTTACGGCGTCATCACCGACTACCCTGATCGCTTCAAGAAATAGCCTACCCAAATCTGCTAGTAACAATTTGCCTGGGAGGACAGACCTCCCAAACATAGTTAAAACTAGCGAGTTACTTCTTTGGATTGTTGCGTATTTACTTCATTAAAAACAGTTGTTTGTAAGATACACTATAGTTATGAAGGTGTTTTTTGAGCAGAGGGCCGAGCTAGCGCCAGGCATTTGGCAGTATTTTTTTAGACCCGAAAGGCCAATTGATTTTGTGCCTGGACAATATGCAAGTTTGCAGCTATCAGAGATCACAGGTGACCCTCGCGGTAGCTCACGCGTTTTTAGCCTCACCTCTTTACCAGGTCAACCGTTGGTTAGTTTTGTTCTAAAACATTTTACGCTGCAAACGCCATATAAACACCGCCTGCAAGCATTGCAGCCTGGTGATTCGGCGCAGTTGGCCGATGCTATGGGCGATCTTGTGCTACCCAAAAATCCGAACATACCACTCGTATTCGTGGCCGGTGGCATTGGTATCGCCTCGTTTGTGAGCATGTTGGAACACCTACTCAGTGTCCGTGAGGAACGACAGGTCTTTTTGTTTTATGGCCTGCGCACCCAACGAGAGCAAATTTTCAGAGAGATCATCAGTGCCTACCCGCTAGCGTTTACTGGCGTAGCTATCTCGCCAAATCATATAATGGCATCAGAGATCATAGGCAGTACTCCCCCAGATGCGCTGTTGTATCTTTCGGGCAGCCAACGATTCGTAGAAGGTCTGCGCAGTAGCTTAAACACCTTAGGCGTTGAGCACGCACGCATTGCGTTTGATTATTTTGATGGGTATACCGAGCTTTAATTCTGAACAGAATGCTCGTGGCCTTCGAGGTATTCGCGGATTTTGAGCGCAGCAGTTGCACCCTCACCGGCAGCACTAGCAATCTGCATGGTGGCGCCACTGCGAATATCTCCGGCAACGAACACACCCTTCATATTCGTCTGCAGGTTATTGTCTGATTTCACTAGATGTACGTGGTCCATTTCTATGCCGCTACCTTCTAAGAATTCGCTGTTAGGTTTAAGGCCGACAAACACAAACACGCCATCAGTTGGAAATTCAACCTTTTGTCCATTGGTAGTGCCGATAACTTTGGTAACTTTACTGTCTTCGCCAACAATCTCATCAGTAGACGTGTTTAGATGCACCGTTACCTTGCCCATGTCAATAAACTTTTGAAGTTCACGTTGCAACACATCACTTGCTTTGATGCTGCTGCGAACCAGTAGATCGATATGGCTTGCAAAGCGAGTAAGGAACATCGCTTCCTGCACTGCCGAGTTGCCACCACCAACCAGCACCAGCCTCTTATCACGGTAAAATGCGCCGTCACAGGTAGCACAGTAGTGGACGCCACGGGCGTAGTATTCAGCCTCGCCCGGCACACCAACCTTTTTATAATCACTGCCGGTGGCGATCAAGACTGCCCGGGCCAGCATATCACCACTTGTCGTTTCCAGCCGCTTCCACTCGCCCTCGTCGTGAAGTTTCAACACTTCACCAAGCTCAATAACGGCACCGAACCGTTCCGCCTGCTTCTGTAAGTTGGCCGCTAAATCAAGCCCTGCTACACCTTCTGGAAAACCGGGATAGTTATCTACCCAGTCAGTGATAGCCGCAAGGCCTCCGGGTACTCCACGCTCAAACAACAGCGTATCAATATCTTCGCGCGTGGTATAAATGGCGGCACTGAGTGCAGCGGGACCAGCGCCAATGATAATAACGTCGTGCTTAGAGGGTTCTGTGGTTTCTGTCATATATTCCTTACTTATAATGGTGTGAGTATCCACGTCTATCACGTATTTTACGCCACAGCCGGAGCTAGGCGAGACAAATTGTAGCCCACAATTACTTCCTGACTGTCGTCATGCTTAGTAACAACCGTAACTGGCACCGTCAGTGCGCCAGAAAGTGCTAAAGCCTCCTGCTGGCGCTCCGGATTCTGGTCAAGGTTCACTTCGTCATAGGCGAGCCCCTTGGCACCGAGGTATTTTTTGACCATTGGGCAGTACGCACAAGTTGTCGTTGTAAAGATAGTGATATTTTTGACCATGATACAGAACCCTCCACTGGCTCATTTGGTTTTTAGGCTTAAGGTGTGTTTGTTTTTTAAAGCACCCCAGTCGTACACATCAGTATAGATTAGCGTAAGCGTAATCGTCAAGAGCGCTATATGTAGTGTTTTTTAGTACGAAAGCGGCCTATTTGCCTTCTACAGCAACGAGTTCAATATCAAATACTAGGTCAGCATCCGCCGGGATACCCGAACCGTATGGCGGGCGACTACCATATGCCATAGCAGCCGGAATAAGCAAGCGGCGAGTACCACCAACTTTCATGCCAGGTACGCCCTTCGTCCAGCCCTCAATAACTCCATTCAAAGGGAAGCTGATGGGTTTACCAAAATCATGCGACGTCTGAAAGACCTCTCCTGTTTTTGCAATCGCTCCAGTGTAGTGGCATGTGACGGTATCACCCGGCTCCACAACCGCTCCGATGCCGGCGACACGATCCTCAGTTTTTAGTTCTAGCACAGTATCTACTGGCGTAAAATCTTGCATATGTCTATCTCCTACTTTTGAATCCTGAGCAACTTTACTACAAATACCAAATCTGAATTAGCTGGAATACTGCCCTGTGCCTGGCTGCCATAGGCCTGAGCTGCTGGAATGACCAAGCGACGTACGCCGCCAACCTTCATGCCCACCAGGCCCTTGTCCCAGCCTTCAATTACCTGGCCCTGACCAAGTTTAAAGGCAAACGCGGTAGTGTCGGTGAAGTTTTCATCGAACTTTGTACCATCTGAGGCTAGCGTTCCATAGTACTTCATAACCAAACAGCTGCCGTTCTTGGCGGCTGCGCCCGATCCTGAGGTTAGATCGGTAGCTTGCAGAGTAGTGACCGGCCCTGTCGGTTTGTACACTTCCGGCACATCAAGCGTCGGCTCAGTTTTGTTATCCGCACAAGCTTGCTGCGATGAAGTAGTGTTAGATGTATTATCTGAGCTGGGCTGCATGATCACAAAAATCGTCAAACCACAGGCGCTAGCCAAAAATAAAAATGCCCCAAATCCTGCAAAAACTCGATCACGCACGCGCGTCATAAGCTGCCCTTACCTCTCGTATTTAACTTAGCTCTATCTTGCCACACTCTCGGGCTCAAAGGCAAGCGCTTGCACGGTTTCTGGAAAACCATTCTGCACGCCCGCTAGTAGCGCTTCCGCCACTGACTTTGAGCGAAACCGCACCTGCGCTACCTCATCTAAAGGTAGCCATAGGGGCTCGTATATATTTTTCCCCATAGCGCCAATAAGCGCCTCCTCACTGCTAGGCGAGAGTGCCGGATCGCCGCTAAGATACTCACACAAAAACACATGCTGCACCCCATATAAATCACCGGCGTCTTCTACAAAAACCTGGCGCACCGCGCCCACTTCCATCCCCGTTTCTTCGCGCAATTCACGGCGTAAGGCAGTTTCGGCGTCTTCACCAATATTTATGCCCCCACCGATCAGCGTATAGTAGATGTCTCCAAATTTATTACGCTTCATGGCGAGCATTTTGTCACCGCTAATTACGATTGCCCGAACTGATTGCTTGCGCGTCATACGCCTCCTAGTTTATCAGGTATTGTACCCGATTAGTCTTACTTCTCCCACAATGCACCAGCAAGGATTCGCTGATAGGTTCTGGAAAAAGACTGACGTTCAGGGTTTTGGGCTATAGGGTTGAGTAAAGATGGCCAAGGGCCAAAGTTACGACACCTACAAGGAGCCGCGCACGGGGAGCCTAAGGGGCCGTCATCCATCCGGGATATCTCCCAATCTTCCAATTGGGAAGGGATGAGTGCCGCCTTGGCTCCCCGTGCGCTTGGGAAGAGAGACAGTTACCACAATTATTCGCAGTAATGTAGTAACCACTCGCACTTGCAGACATCAAGGCCCGTTCCGCCCAGGCAGGCCTCGGAAACCACAGAGACGAGGCGCACAAAGATCGTGCAGCTCTCTCTTCGATGAGAAGACAGTGGGACTAGGAGCCCAAGTACGCATCCGCACTAGCGTACTCAACGGAAGAAACACCGTTGCACTGTCTTCATGAACGTCAGTTAAAAAACACTGTCAGCAATTATTTTAGCGTACAGCAAAATCATTGTATCGGTTATTCTGCAGCCTTGCAATCTACCTTCTAGACACGCTGTGCTTCGGATACTTCAGCGGCAACCATATCAAGCAACTTGCCAACTTCTGCATCGGTAAGCGTTCTTTCGTAGCTAGCGATAGTAAGCCGGAATGTAACCTGCTTGTGCTCGGAATCATCCTCACGTTGGTAGATATCAAGCGGTTCGAGCGTTGCCTGTGTGCGTTCGGGGCGCATTTTGTCTAATTCCCGAGTAACCAGTTTGAAGAGTTGAGCGTGCGGTAGGTTTGTGGCAACCTTTAGCGTGAGGTCTTGGGTAACTTTCGGGAAACGAGGCAAGGCCCGATAAGCAACCTCCCGTGTTTCATTCTGTAAAATGAGGTTTAACCCAAATTCGAACCCAGCGCTATGGATAGGCAATTTGAGCGCCTTACGGGTAATAGCCGTAAACTCACCAACCACACCAAGAATTCGTTTGCCATCATAGATAGCAGCCGAGCGGGCTGGATCAAATGGCTTTGCTACCTGCTGGAAGAAGGGATGCTCGCCTAGGTCTGCTCGGTTAAGCGGGATTAGTTCGCACTGCTCCCAGAGTCCAAAACTTTCAAGCAGCTCCGCCAAGTATACGCGAGCGGCATAGTACGCCGCACCAGGTGTAGTGCTTTTTTTATCATTCGTAGCATACACAAGCGCCAAGCGCTCGAATTCTTTTGGCAAACCTTCTTCAGTGAATTGCGATTTGCCGTGTGTCTTGCCCATTTCAAACAGCGCAAATTCATCATAACCGGCTTTGATGTTAGCGTGTACTTTATCAAGTAGACTAGGCAGGATGCTCAGGCGGTAATATTGCAGGTCAGGGCTAAGTGCGTTGGCCACCTCGAAGGCTTCGCCGGGATCTTGGCCTACTTTTTTGAGCAGATCACCATGCACAAAGCTGTAGGTAAGAACCTCGTTAGCACCAGCTTTAGCCAACCGTGCACGAATGGCGCTTTTAAGCGCAAACGTCCGATCCTTCTGGACAGGTGCAATAGTTCTCGTAGGCAGTTCCAGAGGCAGCTTATCAAAACCATACAAACGTCCCACTTCTTCCACTACGTCTTCACGGGTTTCGATGTCGGTTCGCCAAAATGGTGCAGTTACGATGAGCTGGTCGCCGTCAAGCGCCACACTACATGCTACATTTTCGAGCAAAGTCTTCATCTCGTCTGCTGGCAAGGTAAATCCAAGCCGTTCATTAATAAACTGCGCAGCTACAGGCACCGGCGGATGCACCCACTCGCGGCCAACAACTTGGCTAACATCTTGAACTTCACCCGCCAGCTTGCCGCCGGCTAATTCGCGAACTTCGTGAATCGCTTTGGCTAAAACAAACGGGTTCTGTAGTGGCGACTGGCCCTTATTGAACCTGGTGACGGCATCGGTAAACAAACCATGCGCCATGCTGGTACGACGGATAGAGTACATATCGAACGTGGCGCATTCCAAAATGATGTTTTTGGTTTCTGCACTCACTTCGGTGTTTGCTCCGCCCATTACACCGCCAACACCCACCAAGTGATCGCCGCTAGCAATCATGATCGCTTCACTACGCGGTTCAATTTCTTTGCCGCTCAGCAAGCGAATCTTCTCGCCAGGTTTTGGATAGCGTGCCGTCAGTTCGGCAGTTTCGCCCTCGGTTAACGCCCGTACCTTGTCGTAGTCATAGGCATGCATCGGCTGGCCAGTTAGGTACATGACGAAATTTGTAATGTCGACGATGTTATTAATAGGGCGGATCCCCACCCGCAGCAAATGCACTTGCAGCCACAGCGGGCTTGGTGCAATAGTAATACCGCTCATGACTACAGCCATAAAACGTGGCACCAGCTCAGGCAATTCATTAGTTATCTTTAGTGGCAACCTATCGGCTTCAATGTTCAGGTTGTATTTGTTACCGCCGTACCATTCTGGGCCCTCGAACTTGCGGCCCATAATGCCGGCGATTTCGCGGTACACACCCAAAACGCCGAAACAATCTGGCCGATGAGTGAACATTTTGTTCTCGATATCAATAATGTGATCGTTTAGGTTAAGGGCTCCTGCAAGCGATGTGCCCGGCTGGATATCTTCGGTAATTTCTAAAATACCATCGTGGTCATCGCCTAGCGCCACTTCACGCGGGCTGGCTAACATACCGTTACTTATAACACCACGTAAGCTTCGGGCTTCCAATACAAATGGATCTTTGCCGTAACTTTCGGGCACCGTGCTGCCAGGTGGTAACCAGGCTACGGTTAAGCCTTCGCGAACATTTGGCGCGCCACATACTACTTGCACATAACCATTTTCGTCGCGCTCAACACCTTCCGCTACGCGACCATCGTCTATCTTACAAACATTGAGGTGGTCGGAATCTTCGTGCTTGCGGCACTCCACCACTTTCGCAACTACTACACCTTGGTACTTGGCACCGAAGTCTTCAACTTCTTCAACCGCACCAAGCTGAGCACCAATCTTTTCAACCAGCGCGTTCACATCTTCGGCAGTAAGATCGTAGTTGCCATAAAATTTCGATAACACTAAGGGGACTTTCATGCGTTTGCTCCTGCGATACGATCAGCAATGTGTGCCATCGTCTTGGTAAATTCCTCTTCCAGATCAAGCCCGTAATAGTTGGCAATGACTAAAATAGACCACAGGCAATCGGCTAGCTCGTGCGCCAGCTTGTTGTCAACGTCAGGGATATCACGCAGATTTTCTTTAGCCATAATCAGCTTCTGTAAATCACCCATATCACCCATAAAGCCCATAGCATAATCACGCACGCCCCACGTTACCTTGCCTTGCTTGGTATTTAACTCTTGGTATTTCAGCCGGATGACTTCGGCCTGTTCGATTAGATCTTTCAAATCACTCATGAGAATTGCCTCAAGAAGTCAAGTTTACCACTTTCGAAGTGCCGGATGTCTTCGATGCCATATTTCATAAGCACCAGCCTATCTAGACCACAGCCCCAAGCAAAGCCGGTGTATACCTCTGGATCAATACCTGCTTCGCGCAGCACATTGGGATGAATCATGCCGCAGCCTAGCAGCTCAATCCAGCCGCTATAGCTACAGACATTGCAGCCCTTTTTGTCGCAGAACGGACAACTGAGCGCAAACTCAAAGCTTGGCTCGGTAAACGGAAAATAAAACGGCTGGGTTTTTACGTCCAATTCTTTGCCGTAATACTCTTGCAAGAAGGTCTTGAGCGTCGCAATAAGCATACCGGCGTGCACGCCTTTACCCGCATAAACGCCTTCCAGCTGATAGAACGTGTGCTCATGACGAGCGTCGAGATCTTCGTTGCGGAAGACACGACCAGGGATTAAGCATGCAATTGGTTCACCCTTTTCCAAGTTTCCGGCGTACTTTCGCAGGACGCGGTTCTGCATGGTTGAGGTATGCGCCGGCGCAATCAACGGATTACCATTGGCATCCGTTTCGGTGGTCATAAAGGTATCGTAATCATCACGCGCCGGGTGGCCTTCGGGGAAGTTCAGCGCGCTGAACATGTGGTAATCATCATCAATTTCAGGCGATTCCACGGCGTTAAAGCCCATCCGATAGAAAACATCCAGGACAACCTCTAGCTCGGCCATTAACGGATGCTTACTGCCGTTTTCGCTCGGCAGTAGTTTTAGCCGCTTGGCAAGTGGCACGTTCACATCAAACGGAGCCGTGACATCAATGGCTGGCAACGCCTCAGCTGCCTCTGCTGCTGCATCCACCAGCGTTTGTAATTCGGCGCGCAATTCATTGAGCTCCTTGCCGAAAGCGCCCCGCTCCTCGGCAGGCAACTGCGGAATCTCCGCATACAGTGCTTTTAGCTCCACTGCTTTTAGTATATCCGCCTTATTTGCAAGCGCCTCAAATCGGCCCTTTAGCAGGCCGGCAGCTTCCTGCACTTTCGGATTTTGGTAGTTCATCTTTCAAATTGTACCAGAGGCGAAAGCTGAGTAACAGCTTTCGCCTCTGGTTTTTTTGTTACATCGCTCTATAGCATGCTGTTCAGATCAGCATTCAGCTGACCGTCATCCAGGCTGCTATCCAGTTGTGCCGATGACTGGTCCAGCACCGTACCGACACTCTGTAAGTCGGTTGTGTTTGTCACGGTCTTTGGTATAGCTGCTTGGGCTGTGGTTTTTGTCTGATTTGAACTATCTGTTTTGTTATGCGCTTGCTGTACTTTATAGCCAGTAAACCCAACTACACCGAGCGCCAGCACCAACAGCATTATTGCAATGATATGTGAACCTGACTGATTGAGCCGCTTCATTACTGTGTCCCCCCTGATGTTGTATCTGTTTTATCAGTCGCATTCGTACGTGTCGTAGCAGTCGAAGCGCCCTTCAGTGCCACGATAAGATCTTTGAGCGAAGTACGATAAGCGTGCAGTGTGGTCCGAGCATTGACTACAGCTTGTTTGATGGTTGCAACAGTAGCCGCTGGATCAGGTTGCGTACAATCAATCTGAACGTCCAGTGTCTTAAGCACATCAACAGCAGATTGAGCGGCAGCCTGTTTGATTTTGACCGCTGCAACAAGCGTATCGTAATTAGTAACATTCAAGTGTTTATTGTCATGAAAGGCTTGCACTTTGGTAAAAACCTGGTCGAATACACCAAGATGACGCACTGCGGCATCAGCGAATACTTTTGTACGCGTATCGATACTTCCTTGGCGCTGTTCACAGGCTTTCTGGCGCACTGCCATGGTGTGCTCTTTAGCCCCCTCACGCTTCGTCTGCAGAAGGTCTTGTGCCTGTTTGCGAAGGTCCCCACCCCCTGATCCGCTCGTACTATCGTCATTCGCCTCAGTAGTTGTACCTACCGTCGTATCTTTTGTATCTTGAGTCTGCGAAACGTTACCTCCACCCTCATGCGTCGATGGATTATCACTGCCATGCTCTGCACTAACAGGTACGGCCGCCAGGCCAATCACCATAGCCAGCGAAGCTACCATGAATCCTGCCTGTTTTACTAATTGTTTCATTTGTAAAACCCTTATGATTACTTAGTACTTGCTAGTATAGTCATGGCAGTACGAGCCTTCAACCGGTATATTTCGTCCAGCGGCCACTTGGAGTCATTCAAGAGAAAATTTGCTACTATACATGTATGGCAAATTTTAGTTTTGATATTGTTTCCGAATACGATAAGGCCGAAATGAACAACGTTTTCGACCAAACTGAGCGCGAAATGGATAGCCGCTATGATTTTAAGGGTACTCCTGCTGCCATTGAATGGTTGGACGATAAAAAGGGGTTAAAAGTTACTGGTAACGGCGAGTGGCAAATTGATGCCATTTTAGATATTGTCCGCAAGAAGCTGGCCGCCCGTAGCCAAAGCCAAAAGGTGCTGGATACATCCAAAGAGTCCGTAGAAAGTAACCTCAAAACCACTAAAGAAGTACCCTTCAAGCAAGGCCTAGACCAAGACAAGGCCAAGCAACTTACAAAGCTAATCCGTGATAGTTTTCCCAAGGTTAAGCCCCAGATACAGGGAGAGGCGGTGCGTGTTATGAGTAGCAGCAAAGACGACCTACAGGCCGTCATGCAGTTGCTGCGCACTCAAGATTTAGACTATCCGATCAACTTCACTAATTACAGATAGGCAGGAATGCTCTGGGAGACACGTGGCGGTAGAATCTGCCGGGTTACCATCTCAAGGTTTGCACCTCTTGACCCATCAATTGGCAGACGCCAGGGTTCAGGTGTTCTAATGATGATCTCTGTATTGGTGCTACCATACGGGCAAATGAGCTTGCAACCCCACTGTGGATGATACTGGGTCGTATCTACCGTAAGCACGTTGTCTTTCTCGGTAATCTTAACCGCTTTTGTATCGCTACTACCTAGCGTACGAATTTCTAGGGCCATAGTCGAGCCAGGCACACTGACATACTGCACATTACCCCCCAGCAGATTGACCTTGGAAAACGGCTGCACTGTGACCTGGCGGGTATGCTGCACCGATTTGTACCGATCATTGATTACCGGTGCCGAATCAAACCCTAGCGCCGTGCCGATAGCCGCTGTCGCAACGAATATACCTACGATAGTCGCAATCACCCAGACTGGTACGATGCCCCGATTTCGAAGGATTGATATTCCGGACATAATAAGCATTGTGGCCAGGAGCATCGCCAGCACGAGCATACAAACAAGGAGTAAGATCTGTTCGCCACCCAACGGGAACAGCACAACGTTACCCACACTAACCCTATGAACCAAGCCGTACACAAAGGCAGCGATAGCAGCCAGAAGCGCACCAACGCCTCCAGCGAC
Source organism: uncultured Candidatus Saccharibacteria bacterium (assembly GCA_964478195.1). Classification (GTDB taxonomy): domain Bacteria; phylum Patescibacteriota; class Saccharimonadia; order Saccharimonadales; family UBA4665; genus JAJZCD01. The sequence goes on along the minus strand of CAYZGW010000003.1, from coordinate 25,356 downwards.
TAATACGCTACCGACGGTGCCCAGCGCAAGCTTTATGATGCGCGTAATCACACGAGTTACCAGATAGGTAGCTCGGCGAGTAGCACCCGGAACATCTGCCCGCTCAACGACCCGTTTAATGTTGTCCACATTAACTGCCTTACCTTCCATCTGCAACCGCTCGCTATTGGTAGCAGCCTCTGGAACCAGGAGCCATAGTACTAGATAGATCACCACTGTTGCACCGCCAAAGAATGTCAGTACCACGAACAATAAACGAATCACAAGAACACTCACATCAAAATACTTCGCAAGCCCTGCTGCCACACCCGCAATCATGGCATTATCTATGTCACGGAATAAGCGACGTTGGCTATCGGGAGCTTCTTCGAGTCCAGCCTCCTCGGCGTCGCTATCACTAAAATCACTTGGCGTACCAAGCTGCTCTTTAAGGTACGTCACATCCTTATCGAGCACCACCTTCTCGGCAGTTACGCCGCGACTGGCCAACAGTTCTGCCATCCGTAGCTCTACTTCTTCGGCCACTTCTTTCCCCGCCTTTTTCTGAATGGCTAGCAGATAATCGTGCAGCTCTTTATAAGCCTCCGCTGATACCGTGTATGCTTGGCGGCCCAGATGAATGTTGTGTATTTCGTTCATGAATTTCCTTTCTCGAGTTGCCCAACAGAAGTATGCAAGCGGTGATATGTTTTATGAAGCGTCGTTACCATTTTTTGACCTTCATCGGTTAGCCAGTAGTATTTCCGGGGCGGACCTTGCTCCGATTCCTGCCACTCATAGGCCACAAAGCCGTCACGGTTTAGTCGGTTAAGCAGTGGATACAACGTGCCTTCCACCACGATAAGCTCCGCTGCGCGCAACTTTGTAATAATATCCGAGCTGTACATTTTGCCGTCCTTACAAAGCAGAAGTACACAATACACCAGAAGCCCTTTGCGCATCTGTACTTCTGCTTGTCGTACCAACGACGATTGTTCTGAAGTTTTATCCATACAGTACTATGCTATACAAGGTACTATATTATGTCAATAGCACGATTAGATGCACCGGCTAAGACCTGCGCCAGCTCGATACTTCTCTATGTGGCCAACAGCACGTAGGCAACGACGTTCGCAATCACCAGCACGCCTAATGCCGCAAACGCCACGTCAACAAGCCCTTTCCGTATAACGCTTTGTGCAAGTGGATTACGGCCTAGTGCAACCATAGCGCCCCTGATAGAGGTGTACAGCATAATAATAATGGTTAAGAACCCTAGCATAACTGCAGCAGTCCCAGCTAGAACACGCATCGGAGAAACCTGCTTGCCTGATACTGTATTGGCAAGATGTTGTAAGAATACCGGCACAAATGCCGATACGCCACCCTGATCGGCCGCCGTATAATACGTGACACCAACAGTAACCGGTAACAATCCCACGTGGAGCGTACTAGTTTTCCCATATTTATCAGTAACCTTTTGATCGGTAAGATGGGTGCCTGATAAGCTCGTTTGTGCAACGCCAACGATAATTGAAGGATCGGTTGCTTTCATACCAATACCGCTAAAGGGGGACACGGTAATTCGATCGCCCGCATTAAGTGCACCGTTTATGTCGCTCACTAGTACCTGCGCAGATCCGCCCACCGCTACATGTACATTATTAGCCGCGCTATCCGATAACGCCACCGCAGGTTGACCAGTCACAACGCCAATCAACGTCGCTTTTGATGTACTTGCAAGTACCACAAGTTTATCTGCCGTAAGGCTTACTAATGCGCCGGGCGCTATACCAGTGTCGGTTGTCCGATAATCTTGCGCTATCGGTCCCGTAGCCGCAAAGATACAAGCGCTAGAGGAAAAGATTAGAGGTAGCACAAAAAAAACGCCGAATAGGCCAATTCGCGTTTGCCCTGAAAGAATAGTTTCTCTGATCGCCTTCATTGCTAACCCTACTAGTGTAGCGCTTCTGCTTTCTCCAGACCAGCCAGAATCGGCTGCTTATACCTTAAGATTTTTGTAATACGTACAGTATACTGAAAAGCATGAGCAAAACATTACAAGCCGCTAAGCCGGACTTGCTCGAGCAGGCCGAAAACATACTAAAGCACAACGACCACCGGACCCACACTATTCCAGCCGAGAATCTTTACCCGCATCAGTGGCTCTGGGACAGCTGTTTCACCGCCATTGGGTTACGTTGGATGAACGTTGATCGAGCTCAAACCGAACTCACCAGCCTGCTTCGCGGCCAGTGGAGCAACGGGATGATTCCGCACACGGTCTTTAGTAACGCTTCGGAATATCGACGAGACCGGGAGTTGTGGCGTAGTTGGCTTAGTCCCTATTCGCCTGACTACGTTGCTACCAGTGGCATTACGCAGCCACCGATGCTTGCCGAGGCGGTCTGGCGCATAGGCGAACGCTTAAGCATGCCGGAGCGGCGGAGCTGGTACCACCATATGCTGCCACCATTAGTCGCGTACCATGAATGGCAATACAGAGAACGAGATCCGCACCAGGAAGGCTTGGTGCTACAAGTTCACCCCTGGGAAACCGGCCTAGATAACACACCACCATGGATGGCAGAGCTCCGCGAGCACCTAATGCCCTCATGGGTTCGACTGATTCGCAGTACCCACACGGATGGTATCATTGGCCTGTTTCGGCGTGACCTACATTACGCCCCACCCGGCCAACGCTTTTCAACCTTGGAGGCTCTAAGTCTATACGACGCTCAGCGGCGGCTAAGGCGCAAAGCCTATAACACTGATAAGATTCTGCGCCACGGCCTATTTGCCATCCAAGATCTCACCTATAACTGCATCCTGATTCGTGCCAATACCCTGTTGCAAGATATGGCTAAGACCATTCATTTTGCATTGCCGGACGATCTACTAGCCAGCATGGACAAAGCTGCCGAAAGCTTGGAAAAGCTATGGGACGAGTACGCCGAGACGTATTGGTCGCGCGACTTTGTCACACACCGCTTGATTAAGATTCCCAGTATCGCCACCTTAATGCCTTTATATAGCGGCGTTATCAGCAAAAAACGTGCTGCGGCGCTGGTACGCCAACTTGAAAACGACCAGAAATTCGGCCCCGCTTACCCAGTGCCGACCGTGCCTATGGACAGTCCAGATTTCGACCCTAATCGCTACTGGCAAGGTCCTAGTTGGATGAATACCAACTGGCTCATTATTGATGGCCTCAAACGGTATGGCTACAAAGAGCACGCTGCGGCACTTACCGAAACCTGCCTAGAGATGGCCGAAAGAAGTGGCTTGGCGGAATATTTCAATCCGAACACCGGCGAACCATTAGGGGCACATAACTTCTCGTGGACCGCTGCCTTAGTTATCGATTTACTCTCTGCAGAATAAGCTGAACTCAAAATATATCTCTTTCTGGAATGGCAAAGATACCTCCTAAGGCCGTTACATAGAACCCGTAGCGGACTTGGGAGGTACCAAGGAAAGAGAACGTATGCGTGTGTGCGATGTCGCATGCTGTACGCATGGAACCAGCGACACACTGTCACGACCTCTCCCTTGGAGCCCCCTGTTGCACTATCCCATACCACGAGCCGAAAGCCACACTGCCCCGAAAGGAGCAAGGCGTCTCAGAACCTCAAACCATGGTCAGCGGCATAGTTGTCGCGGCACACCTTTCCTGAAACAGAGTCTCGGTAGATATGGACGATGCCGTCGACCTCACACTCCCCAGGGGTGCACTTGGACCAGGCAGCCAGGTCCGCTTCGAGACCCTGGACAGACCAGACCTTGGGGTGTTCGCCCTCAAGTTCCAGACATGTGCCGAGCACATCAGAATGCAGTACTTGCATTGCCGACGGCAGATCCAGGTATTCCAGCGCGACGACCGTCACAGTCAAGTGCTTGCCGTTCAGAGACTTGCCGCTGATGGCGCACTCGCCCTGGGCAGGCCTTACGACGCTACCGGGTTGTGTGGTGCTCAGCCACTTCACGGTCACCGTCTTCACGACGGCGTCCCGGTAGTCGAGCATGTCTTTCGCGGCCATCATGACCGACGTGAAGACATCACCGAACGGACGGCTCGGGATGACGAAGACCACATGCTGATCTCCGGCTTCGGCCTCCGCGACTAGGTGATGCAGTTCGTAAGCAATTGCCGACGACCCCTTGAGGTAGTCGTCTTCTAGCAGCTCCGGATCAGTGATGATCACGAGCTGGGAGCCCTGGGGCACGTGCTGCACGTCTTGCTCCTTGGAGTTGTTCAAACAGGATTGTGTTCCAACTTGCTAAAATGTCACGAATTTTCTTGAAATTTTAGCAAGTTGGAAAGATACTGAAGCAACAGGGTTGTAAATGTACCTTGCAAGCTTGGCCTACAAAAAACATTTATAACTATAGAATATAAATCGGATAAACACAATCCTATCATGTATAGCCCTCGTCCCGAATCTACTATCAGACTCTTCAGGCAACTCACAGACGTATAGTATACTTTTGAGTAAAAGAAAGAAGAGCTAAAGTTTTATGAAAGTTATCATACAAATTCCTTGTTTGAACGAAGAGGCTACTTTGCCGCTGGTTATGAAAACTATGCCCAAAAAGATCAGAGGCGTTGATACATTAGAATATTTAATTATTGATGATGGGTGTACCGACAAGACGGTAGAGATCGCCAAATCACTGGGGGTACACCACATTGTCATCCATGAGAAGACAATGGGCCTAGCCCGTAGCTTTCGCGACGGCACTACCCGCGCACTTGAGCTCGGTGCTGACATTGTAGTAAACACTGACGGCGACAACCAATACCCACAAGACCGCATCCCTGATCTGATTCAGCCCATTTTGAACGGCGAAGCCGAGATTGTCATTGCCGACCGCCAAACCAGCAAAATCAGTCATTTTTCGCCGGGCAAAAAACTGATGCAGCAGTTTGGCAGCTGGGTTGTTAATAAAGCCGCTGGCACCAATATACCTGATGCTGCGAGTGGTTTTCGCGCCTACTCCAAGCACGCCCTGATACGCCTCAATATTATCACTCAGTTTAGCTACTGTATGGAGACAACTATTCAAGCCGGCAACAAGCGTATTCCAATTGTCAGCATTCCCGTGACCACTAACGCCAAAACCAGAGAATCCCGCCTATTTAAGAGCAGCTGGGAACATGTCTTTAAATCTATGAGCGCTATTGTGCGAGCATACGTAATGTACCGGCCTTATGTAGTCGTAGGTACCGTTGGCACACTATTAGCACTTATCGGCGTTATTCCATTTATACGTTTCTTTATTTTATTTAGCACCGAACATCGACCCGGCAGCCATCTGCAATCGCTTATTTTTGGGGCCGTAGCACTTATGGGTGCCTTCATTTGTTTGGCGCTATCAGTTATTGCCGACCTGACCCGCACTAATCGTATTTTGCAGGAAGAAACGCTGGAGCAGATAAAAGCTATGCGCTTTGGTGATCCGCTGGGCTCAAAGAACGACTAAACAAACGGCGTAGCCGCAGGAGTAAAACTAAAGCTCGTCCTGCTGAGGCCGATCGAGCAGTATCGCCTCAACACTTGGGGCACTATCGGCTATCTTTATGACATCTTTGTCGATTTTCTTGAGTTCTTTGTGGGCATTATTAAAGTGATTGACTGTTGTGCCTAAGCTGCCGCCCAGTTTCTGCATCAGTGTTTCGTACGCAGCAATGTGCCGACCCAGCTCGCCAACGCGAACCTGAATATCTTTTGCCTGCTCCTCGATCTGGAGCGCTCGCAAGCCTTGCATTACTGTCTGCAGATATGCCATGAATGTTGTAGGACTTACAATAATAACATTCTTCTCACGGAAGGCATATTCAATAAGATCACGGGCCGACGTATTGGTGGTGCCTACTTTATTGACCAGCAAATCATAATAAATTGCTTCACTGGGAATAAACATAAAAGCGTAATCCATAGTGCCGTCACGAGGCCGGATATATTTAGCCGTTTCATCAATGCGACCTTTTAGGTCAGCCTTGAAGGCCTTTGCCAGTGTTTCGCGCTCGGCTTTGTCAGTGGATTCTACAAGCCGATTGTAGTTCTCCAAGCTAAACTTGCTATCTACGGGCAGCATCTTGCCCTTATCAAGCAAGATCACAGCGTCGCAAATCAGTTCAATACCGCCGTCAGTCTTGCCAATTTTGTACTGCAATTTATAGCGGTCAGGCGGCATCACATTCTTCAGTACCTGGTCAAGGTAGTATTCGCCCAGTACTCCACGCTGTTTGGGGTTTTGCAGCACATTTTGAAGCGTCTTTAACTCATCTGCGACATCTACTACGCGTTTATTCGTGTCGTCGAGTTTAGTTAAGCGTTCGGTAACATCGCTGATGATTTTACTACTGGCAGCAAACTGCCTTTGGATGCTTTCACGCATCAGCTCCTGGTTTTTATCGAGACGTTCAGTTAGCTGCTGCTGCACGCCGTCTTTCAACTTGGCGATGTCGTCGCTGAGCGTTTTTAGATCTTCCTTAAGCAGCAATGAGGCATTATTATCCGGCGCCACTGTCTTTGAGCTGCGTAGTACCAGTGTCAGTAAAATGAACACCAACGCCCCCAAAATTATCACCGCGATAGTCATAGGGCTTATTGTATCATTACCGCTATAGATAGAGGCATGCTCAAGCGAACCGGGTCACAAAAAACATACATGTTGCGCCCAGAATAGTCAGCAAGATAGTGACATAGGACGAATGCTTGCTGTGCGCTTCGGGTAAAATCTCGCTGGCACCAATGTAGAGCAAAAAGCCCGCAAAAAAGCCTAGATACAGCGTAAGACCACCGTCAGAAATATGTACAGTGGTACCCACGATTGCGCCTGCCACCGGCGCCAAGGCGTCCACCAGCAACATCTTGAATGCTTTACGGCGATTGTTATTGTTTATGATCATCAACGTTACCGTGTTTAGACCATCAGAAAAGTCGTGTGCGATCACTGCAATTGCCACTGCGATGCCGACGCCAGTCCCTGCCTGGAAACCCAGCCCAATACCAAGCCCGTCCAGGAAACTGTGGCCAGAAAGCGCTAAGGCGCTAGCGATCCCAACTTGCGGATGATGATGGACTTCGTACTCATGCTCTTGGCTATGGTGAATCAAAATGGATTTTTCGATAATGTGAAACAGCAAAAAGCCGCAGACCAGCGCTACCATTGCGTCACGAGCCGTCACACTGCGTCCAAGCGAATTAAAGATTTCGGGCAGCAAATCAAATGCTACCACGCCGATCACTACCCCGGCCGTAAAGCCGAGTAACCGATGCAATCGGTCGCGGTTTTTAAGGCCGACGATGCCGCCAAGCATTGTCGAGCCGAACGTTCCTATGGAAAGTAGAATGGGAAGCATAGTTTAAACGTATTCCTTGTTTTAATAGCTTGGATTTTAGTGTGCCGTATGTGATACATTTCTGCAAATTTGTCGCAGTATATGATACAATTGCGATTAATGGCTACTGTGGACACACTCACCCAAACGCTCCGCCTTGGTGGCTATAGCACCACTATCTCTCGCCGCGCTGTTTTTAACGCCCTGCAAGGCCAAGAGCCGCTAAGCATGCGCGAGCTGGTCGCCCAACTGCCGCAGATTGATCGTGCAAGTGTGTACCGAAACATAGCTCTGTTTGAACAGCTCGGTATAGTCCAGCGTTTGCAGACTGGCTGGAAATATAAGCTGGAGCTAGCCGGAGATTTTCACGAGCACCATCACCACGCCACATGCCTACAATGTGGTGTTTCAATTATTATTCCCGAAATTATGGAGCTTGAGCAAACACTGCAGAAGCTAGGGAAAACACTTAACTTTCAGTTAGTACAGCACCAGCTTGAACTGCAAGGCTACTGCGAAAGTTGCCAACACAGCGCTAGATTCATCTAGAAACATATGGATTATCCCGGATATGGAAACGCCAGGGCACGTCTTTAGCCTGACTAATGCCAATGCGGGTCGTTTGGACAATCTGAGAATCTTTGAGTACCGGCCGAACAACTAATTGCAGCGGCGACTGACGCAAATCATGGCCGTTCCAGCGCTTATCTATTGCTAACGCCTGGCAAAGCTTTGCTGGGCCATTAGTAAGTTCCAGCCCGCTGCGGCCGTGACGATTGAGCGCCATACTATCTTCTCCTTCGACCGGTTCCAATGCCCGAATCAGTATTGCCGAGCCATAGTCTTTTGGCCCGCATACTACATTCATACAGTAGTGCATACCATAGGTAAAATAAACATATAGATGGCCGGGTGGCCCAAACATAACATCAGTTCTAAGTGTACGACCCTTGTAACTATGACTGGCGGCATCGGTTTGGTTGTAGGCTTCTGTTTCCACAATACGACCAATCAGTCGTTGACTGTTCAGCTCACGTGCTACTAAACAACCTAGTAGTCGCGGAGCAACTTGTTCGGCAGGGCCGCTTAGAAATTCTAGGCTGTCCACGCTATAGTTTTGTTACATGGACCGCCGTACCGTAAGCAGCAACTTCGTTCATCACGCCACCAATATCGCCGCTGTCAAAGCGCATAGCCAGCACCGCATTAGCGCCCTTATCTGCCGCAGCTTGGCGCAAACGTGCTAGAGCATGCTCGCGGCTATCAGCTAACAGTGAAGTATACCCCTTGACCTCGCCGCCAAAAATGGTCCGGAAACTGGCGCCAACATTACTAAAGACGTTACGGCTGCGCACAATCAAGCCAAACACTTCGCCGTATACAGCATCAACTCGGTAGCCAGGCAAATCATTAGTGGTTACTACAGGCATATCTTCCATGACATCACTCCTTCAGATTCGTTAGTACTGCACAACTTAGTATACTGCTAACTTGCTACCGCAAGCTCCTTGCGTTTACGATCACGTACCGAAGCTGCTACTGACGCGCTAATTACGCCAATACCTATCAGGCCTGGTATATAATCTGAAATACTCCAGATAATGCTCACAAGGAGCACCAATGCCAAAATAAGTACCGTATAGTGTGCACCGTGTTCAATAAATGCGTAGCGGCCGAGTGTGTGACGACGTACCATAAACACCGTGAGCGAACGCACCCACAGCGCCCCAATGCCTAGTCCTGCAGCGATAAGGACAATGTTGCTAGTAATGGCAAAAGCGCCAATAACACCATCAAAGCTAAAACTAGCATCGAGAATCTCCAGATACAAAAGGCTCATGAGTGCAGCTACGCCTGTTTGCTTAGCTGAGCTCGGCTGAGTGCCTTGCAGCCGTTCGAATAAGCTATTGGCTATCTGTAGGAAGATATAAGTGGCAGCACCAAAAAGTCCTGCCGTGATAGTTTCGGCTCCATGTGTATTAGCTGGCAGGGCTGCAATGCCAACCACAAATAGCACCGCTATTGCCGGCGCTACCAACCAGTGTGAAAAGCGACTTAGCTGGCGCTCAACAACTGCTATCCAGTGCACTTCACGCTCATCGTCCAAAAAGAAGGTCAACGCTAGCATCAGTAGAAACGCGCCACCAAAAGCCGCAATTGAAGCATGCGCTTGTTCCAGATGATGGGCATATTCGTGTGGATGATGCAGCGCTAGATCTACGACTTGGCTCCAACCAAGCGAGGCGGTAATCATAACGATAACAATTGGAAATACTACGCGCATACCAAAAATTGCCACCAAGATACCCAGCGTCAAAAATGCTGCCTGCCAAGCAGGAGAAACTTTGCCAAGAACCTTAGCATTTATGATAGCGTTGTCAAAACTGAAGGTAATCTCTACCACTGCTAGAATTAGAGTAATCAGCAGCGCCCCAGTACCTACCCCGAACAGCACCGCTAACAAGATACCCACGCTGGCAATTAGTGAAAAACCAAAGATGCGTATAGCTGAGCTACCTGAAGATGCTGTCATTTCCCTGTTAGTATACCCTGTTTTCGGCCCTGTACCGAATCAGAGCAGATGCTTCATTCTCTGGATGCGCCCGGAAGTGCAGTCCGCAAAATGTACTCCGTTTTGTGGGCGCGACGAGAGAAACCAGTTTGCGGGTTTCTCGTAAGACTACAGCCACTGCTTGCGGCGGAAGAACCACACCATGCCACCCATAGTAGCAACAATCAGAGCCGTCACAAACAGAAAAGCATATCGAACATGCTGCAGTGGCAAATCAACATTCATACCGTAAATACCACCAATAATCGTTGGTACCGTTAGGAAAATAGCAATACTCGTTAAACGTTTAAAGGTGTTGTTTAGGTTAGTGGTTGCAATAGCGTCATATGCTTGTCGCATATTGACTAACGTACGCAGCCTTCCCTGTACCTGTAGGATCAGCTCACTGGCGCCGCGTTCGATGTCTTCGATAATATCGCGGTCTTCTTCGTACAAACGCAAGTACTTGCCACCGAGCAGCGCGGTAAGCAATGAAGCCTGCGGCTGTAAGGCACTCAAAAATTCATTTAAGTCTTCTTCTACTTCAATAATTCCGACAAACTCACGAGTAGTTAAGGCCGATTGGCGCATATGGCCTCGCAATTGTAAAATCTGGCGCGACACCCTGCGAATGTGGCGTTCGTAAGAGCGGTTTATTTCTGAAAATATCTGTAACAACAATTTTGTCTTTTGAGTTGTTACCACATCAATAGCTTGATTGGTCAGACGATCCAGTACATCAGTTTTAACCCGCATGACCGTAATCAGCAAATCCCGCCGATACACAATTAGCAGTGGCTCGGTGGCGATTTCTTTACCTTCCGGATAACAGTAACGCGTGTAAATATAAACGGTGCCATCTTCCACCTCAACACGAGGAGCCTCATAGATATCTACTGCATCTTCAAGATTGTCACGGTCCAGATTGTAGCTTTCGGCCAGTCGATCCAGCTCGACAGGGTCAGGCGCTGCCACGACCAGCCAAGCCCCACTCTGCGGCTTATCTAAAATTTGTAAGGCTCGCTCGCGTGCCCGGCTATAATAGATTGTGGTCATACCCGTATTGTACACGAGAGACCCCATGGGGTCTCTCGTATTATTTTTCGATGAACGTCAGGGCGTAGCCAATTTTTCCAGCGCGACCAGCACGGCCGATACGGTGCGTGTAGTCTTCGTAAGTTTGAGGCAGACCGTAGTTAATCACATGTGATACATCTGGCACATCGATACCGCGGGCTGCTACATCAGTAGCAATTAAAGTACTGACTGCATTTTCTTTAAAGGCGTCAAGCGCACGGCGGCGTTGACCTTGGGTTTTACCACCGTGGATTGCAGCCACCTCAAATCCACGATCTTTCAGCTCACGCTCTAGACGCTCCACGCCGCGCTGCGTTGATTCAAAAATAATGCTTTTTGTAACAACCGGCTCAATCAGCAAATTATGCAAACCTTCAATCTTGCTATGCTTGTCGCTGTAAGGTACTACGTCTTGGTGCACATTTTCGCTGGTATCGCCTTGGCGTACCGAAACGGTTACTGCTTCCGGCGAAAAGCCGTTAATCAAGCCGCTCACACGGGCATCCATAGTAGCAGAAAAGTAGAATGATTGGCGCTTCTCGGCAAGCTTACTAAGCAGCAGCTGTACATCGTGCACAAAGCCCATATCAAGCATACGGTCGACTTCGTCAAGTACTACCAGATTAAAGCGGCTCAGATCTAATGAACGCTGTTCAATGTGGTCTTTGATGCGGCCAGGCGTGCCGACGACGATGTTGGGGTTTTTACGCAGATCACGGAGTTGCGGGCCATAGCTGCTGCCGCCGATTAACAGTGCTCCGTACACACCACCGTCCTTACTGAGCGTGCGGCGTTCGGTTTCAATCTGTTGGGCTAGCTCGCGGGTTGGCGCCACAATCAACGCTTTAGCGTTTCGATCAGCCATCAGACGGTGCAAAATTGGCACTAAAAAGGCGGCTGTTTTACCGGTACCAGTGTTGGCGATGCCGATAATGTCCTTGCCATCCAGGCCTAATGCAATGGTTTGATCCTGAATTGGGGTTGGCAGCTCATAGCCTTTGTGAGTGATGTTGCTTTTAAGGCGCGCATCTACCTGAAAATCAGCAAATTTATATTGGGGCACATATTCTTCGGCCGTAGCAGGACTAGCGACTTTTACAAACTTTGCAGGGTCAATGTATTGACCATGCTTTGGCTTGTTAACACGTGGGGCACGTGGCGGACGAGTGTAGGGGCTCCGGGTACCTTTATAAGCGTAGCGAGAGCGTTGGTTACTGGGCATAAAAAATGAATCCTTGGTTATTATGTGTAGTTTGGTTGATACTCTGATGGTTCTGGCGATATGCCGTCAATTGTTTGGAACCCGGTGAGTAATAACTACGAAACAACTCTGGATTCATGCATGAACACCTTGGCGTGTTCGTACGAAACAATGTCTATATACTAGCACGATACTTGTGATAAGTCAATTTTAGTTACACCGATCAGGCTTAGATTGTATAGTGCTGCTCTATGGCTATGGAGTACTACAGCGCCCTACCAGATTCAGGATGTTTAGCGGATTATTTTGGTCGTCAGGTTGATGAGGCGCTCAACGGCGGTGCTCGGCAAGAAGCCGAAGATGCCACGGACGCGCTACAATCGCCTGATCAAGAAACACTCAGCGATCAAAGCCAAAGCCTTTACATTAATGAGGCTGTCGTATTCCCAAGAAGAACTGGCGTCTGTACTGACTGCAAAAGAACGGCTACCCTTTCCCCCGACGGTAGCGTTGAGGCAGCATATTGCAAATCAACCGGATCATGTGAAATTGAATGGGCCCTAAACCATCCCGAACTTTATCAGAATTCCGAAGGTGAGCCCTTAGCTTCTAGCGTTTTGTGTAGAGGGCTCCAATGTAATGTAACGCTCGGCTGGGAAAAGAACGATGCCGAGACTGATATGGTTCCGATAGCTATAAATGGCATCTGCACCGTCGTAAACAATGGTGTGGAATACCACAGATACAAGCGTACAAGGCTAAACAGCGTAGGCATCGAAGAGCACCCTCCCGAAAGAGCGTATGAAGAAGCAGAGCAGATTAGACCAATTCAGAACCTAGAAGGATAAGGGAAATAGTAGACATTGCCGCACAGTATCCGCAAGCTAGCACTTCAAGTTAAAAACCTTGATAGTGCTTTAAAATATTTGAACCAATTAAGCGATCCCGAGCCTCCAGTGATCTATGTATATCAAAATGCGTCCGTGCAAGCCTATTGCGCACAAGGGCATCCATACTTGCCGTTTTTTGACTGAGCCTATCCATTGGCGCATATAGATCATACCGTCCCAGCCAACTTAGAGGAGGGCTTGCTATAAAAAACGCCCTATGCAGCGCCCGGTCCTGCAAGCCAGCATATACTAGTAAAATCAATTCGTGGTTTATAGGGCTAGCCGCACCCGCATAGTTAGCACTGGTATATGGGCTTGGCTCAATTAAACCAGCTAACACTGCGCTCGCCCCCACCCCTTCGGTACTATCAATGCTATCATGCACGTGTATAGTAGCCAGCCCTATGTTTTCTCTATACGCCTCCTGAAGCTCACCTACCAGTGCTGCCCGCTCCCATTCGGGGTCAAAAACAGGCTCGCCTTCGTGTGTCAGCGCCACAGATGACCTCGGCTACTTAGCGCGCTTGCGCTTGTTGGGGTCAAGCTCACTTTTACGCAGGCGTAGATTCTTCGGCGTTACTTCCAAAAGCTCATCGTTTTCGATAAAGTCTAGGCACTGCTCCAGACTAAAGATAGTTGGCGGCACTAGCTGCACCACACCATCAGAGCTACTAGAGCGCATGTTGGTCAAGTGCTTAGCCTTACAAACATTGATTTCCATATCTTCTTGGCGGGTGTTAAGGCCGATAATCTGACCAGCATAGACCTTTTCGGCCGGTCCAACAAAGGTGGTACCGCGAGCTTCGGCGTTCTGGAGCGCATACGGGGTCGTTACACCTTGTTCAAAGCTGATAAGTACGCCGTTACGTAGCTGCTGCAATGCACTGCCCATCGGCTGGAAGCCGGTTACCAGACTATTCATCACAATTGTACCCTTGGTGTTGGTGAGCAGAATGTTGCGCATACCGAGCAATGCACGGGTTGGCATTTCGTATACCAGCTTGGTGACGCCCTTAGGGCTCGCAAACTGTTCTTTGAGCGTAGCGCGGCGCTGGCCTAGCTCCATCTGCACCGCACCGACGTGTTCAGCCGGCACTTCGATAATGACCTCTTCCACCGGCTCCATAATTTGCCCGTTTTCTTCGTGCGTCACCACTTGTGGGCGGCCAACTTCAAACTCAAAGCCTTCACGGCGCATGGTTTCGATCAAGACACCCAGATGTAATTCGCCACGGCCGGCAACCGTAAAACCGATGCCATTATCTTCTACTTGCAAACCAACGTTAATCTCTAGCTCTTTCTGCAAGCGGTCGCTGATCTGACGAGAGGTACTAAATTCACCTTCTTGGCCTTTGAACGGACTGGTATTTGGGCCAAGGTAAATACGTAAGGTTGGAGCTTCTACTTCAATAACCGGTAGCGCTTCTGGCTGGGTAGCGTCGGCAATTGTTTCACCAATTTGAGCATCGGCGATACCGGTTAGCTGCACAATATCACCAGCTACACCACCAGGCACTTCAAACTTCGAGACACCGTGACTCATAAAGACCAGTTCGACTTTAGCCTTGGATTGGCTGCCATCTTTTTTACATAGTACTACTTGGTCGCCAGGGTTAACTTTGCCACGGGTAATACGACCAATAGCATATTTGCCTTTGTAAGTGTCCCAAGCCAGAGCCGTTACCAGCATCTGGAAGGGCTTATCCAGTTCAATCTTTGGAGCCGGAATTTTTTCGATAATGGCATCAAAAACGGTATCCAGTGTAGCATCGGCAGTTGAATCAGCAGGCACTGTAGCCCAGGCCTTACCTTCACGGCCAATGGCGTAATATACGGGGTAGTGCAGCTGATCTTCGTGCACGGCCAGTTCTAGGAACAAATCCGCGAGCTCATCTTCTACCTCAGCAATCCGACTGCCTGGCTTGTCGATTTTGTTGATGATAACGATTGGTGTCAGCTCGGCCTCCAGTGCTTTTTCGAGCACAAACTTGGTCTGCGGCATAGGACCTTCCTGGGCGTCGACAATCAGCAAACAACCGTCAGCCATATTCAGGGTGCGCTCCACTTCGCCAGAGAAATCAGCGTGTCCAGGTGTGTCGATAATATTAATACGATACTCGCCGTGCTGCACAGCGGTAACTTTAGCTGTAATGGTAATACCACGTTCACGCTCTTGATCGCCGCTGTCCATAATGAGCGTCTGGCTCATCTCAGCCTGGTTATCACGAAAAGTCTGGCTCTGCTTCAGTAGCCCATCTACCAGCGTAGTTTTGCCATGGTCAACGTGGGCGATAATTGCAATATTGCGGATTTTAGTGGGGTCCTGAGTTGTTTGTGCCATAAGTAATTAAAAAGCGCCCTTTCAAGCGCAAATGCTTGCCGTTTCGTTATTTATATTATGGCATAAGCGTAGCCGATTTGCAAGGTCAATCTAGGAGATAGTGGTGTCTATCGCCCGGCAAACCTGCGCCTTCTGGCGCTCCAAGGCACTCTACAGGGAAGCTTTCGCTCTGCCCGTGGCACTTACTCACCCCCATAGATCAGAAGACGCAGGTTTGCCGAGTCTACCAGATTGTAAAACGAAGTATTTTTTGCTATATTGTAGCCATTATATGAGTGCTTTGCACCCAACACACCAAAACCCAAGCGCCTGGATGATTCAGGACTAGTTTATGCATATCCTTTTACTCTGCTTAGAGGTATTTTTGCTGGTAGCGTTTTCGGCGCTCTGCTCAGGACTTAATATTGCCCTGATGTCATTGGAAGTAGCGGATCTGCGCCGTAAGTCCAAAGTCGGTAACACCGATGCCCGCAGAGTATTACCTTTGCGCCGCAATACACACTTAAGCCTAGCCGCGATTTTGCTCTGTAATGTCGCAGCCGTTTCGGCCTCGTCTTTGGTACTAGAAGGCGAACTGTATGGCGTACTGGCCGGCCTTACCAGCACACTGCTAGTTGTGGTGTTCGGCGAGATTATTCCGCAGGCGCTTTTTAACCGACATGCTCTTATATACACAGCTCGGCTAGCACCCTTACTACGCCTAATGATTTTCCTCACTTATCCTGTCTCCAAACCATTACAGTTGCTCCTCGATAAATTGTTTGGCCAAGAAATAGATGAGCTACAAAGCCGCCGCGAGCTAGGCGTGATGATCAGTGAGCATTTAGGTTCACAAAACAGCGAACTAGATGATGATGAGGTGGAAATTATCCGGGGCGCCCTGCTACTCAGTGAGAAGCGGGTCCGCGATATTATGACACCGATTGCGCAGGTGTACTGGCTGACGCCACAAACAATTATTGACAGCGAGAAGATCGACGAGATAAAAGATCGCGGCCGTAGCCGTATCCCGGTATTTAACGCCGACAAAACTATCTGCTACGGCGTACTGCTTATGAAGCAGCTGATTGATATCGACTTCGATGAAGAGCCACCACGCGTCGATGAGCTAACCCTACACCCCGTCCAGGCAGTGGGCAGTATGACTGCGCTCGATACTATGCTCCGCAAGTTCATTGGTTCGCACACTCACCTCGTACCAGTTGAAAAAGATGACAAAATTGCGGGTATTGTAACCATCGAAGACTTGATTGAAGAGATCGTAGGCCACGAGATCGAAGACGAGACTGATTAGCTCAGTAATATAGCTCTGCGTGCAAATCTGGCTGTTGATTCTCTGGACAATACAAACTCATGCCACCTGCCTCTTCTGTACCACCCTGCCCTCCGTACGCGATTGGTCTTCTTCCAGCACCCTCACATGTCGCAAGACATGTACGGCCAACCGCAGCACATCTCCTGACATCAGTACTTATAGGTAGTTCTATTCTCTCGTCGGATACTGTCTCTCCTGCCATAGTAGTACTCCTCAGTTAGTAAACTTAAGTATACTAGTAACCATGGATACAAGACCACTGGCCGAGCGCATGCGGCCGGAAACATTGGAACAGGTGGTGGGCCAAGAGCAGCTGACGGCTGCTGGTAAAATTGTGCATGAAATTATTGTGCACAAGCAGCCAACCAGCCTAATTCTTTGGGGCCCACCGGGTAGTGGTAAAACCACACTAGCGCGGATTATTGCAGCCCAAACCGAGGCAGCTTTTGTGGAGCTTAGTGCGGTTACTGCCGGTAAGGCTGATGTACGGCGCGTTATTGAAGATGCACAGGTCAACCAGCGCTTAGGCCAACGCACTATTCTGTTTGTGGATGAAATCCACCGTTTTAATAAAGCACAACAAGACGCCTTTTTACCCTATGTGGAAGATGGCACGCTTGTACTAATTGGCGCTACCACGGAAAATCCCAGCTTTGAAGTCATTAATCCGCTACTCAGTCGCAGTCGCGTGCTAGTACTAGAGCCGCTTAGCAAACCCTCTATTATTCACATCCTGGAATCAGCCGCTAAAGAGTTGGGTTTAAGCAGCAAGAAGCTACCAAAAGCCAATATCGAACTACTTGCAGACTTAAGCGGCGGTGATGCCCGAGTAGCCTTAGGCAATCTGGAGCTTGCCTTGCAGCTGTCCGGCGACAAATCCATTACCCCAAAAACAGTCGAAACTGCCGCTCAAACTAAACTCCCTGGATATGACAAAAAGGGCGAATCGCATTATAACGTTATCAGTGCCTTTATCAAATCAATGCGCGGCAGTGATGCCACCGCAACACTGTATTATCTAGCCCGGATGCTACAAGCAGGCGAAGACCCAAAGTTTGTTGCCCGTCGCATGGTCATTTTCGCCAGCGAAGACATCGGCCTGGCTGCACCTGCAGCCCTCAATTTAGCAGTTTCAACTTTTATGGCTGTAGAACGCATTGGTATGCCAGAGTGCCAGTACAACTTATTCCACTGTGCAGCCGTTCTAGCTAAAGCATCTAAAGACCGCAAAGTGGCTGATGCCATGCATGCCGCCCAAGCTGCAGCCCGCGACTATCCCGACCTACCTGTACCATTACATGTTCGCAATGCACCTACAAAGCTTATGAAAGACTTAGGCTATAGCAAAGGCTATGAATGGCAGGCTGGCTTTAAAGCCGAAGATGGTTTTTTGCCAACAGAGCTTCAAGATCTTACGTTTTTATAACCGCACAACCAATGCATCGGAAATAGCCAGCCTAGGGATACGTACGACTTACTCTTGGCGACGAATAGTAATGGAGCCTAATACCAACGCTAAGATAGCGCAACCAACCACCACCAACAAATCGCGCACAAAAACGCCAGTCCAGGTTGCGTGCATGGTAATCTGCCGCATGGCATCAACGCTATAGCTCAGAGGGAACACATCCGCCAGCCATTGCAGAAAGCGCGCCATTTGGTCGCGCGGCACAAACAGGCCACAGAGCAGTATTTGCGGCATTAAAATGGGCATTACTAATTCAACCGCCTGGAACTCACTAGTTGCGAAGGCACTTACAAATAAGCCTAGCGCCGTGCCCAGGAAAGCAGCAAGCACTGCAGCCAGCAGCACCGAAGCCGTGCCGCCAAGCACGGTCACACCAAGCAGTCCCAGCGCCACAGCGCTAACAACACAGGCTTGCACCAGCGCCAACAGTGAAAATGCACCGGCGTAGCCAAACACGATATCCAGCTTGCTGATCGGCATGGTCATTAAACGGTCCAAAGTGCCCGTTTTGCGTTCTCGGAGCGTCGTTATAGAAGTTACCAAAAACATCATTAGTAACGGAAAAATACCAAGAATCATCGGTGCCAGGTTATTAAATACTTGTGGCTGACCATTAAATACATACTTCAGTAGCGTAACAAGCACGCACGGCACCACAATCATAAGGGCGATGGTGCGCGGATCGTGCAGTAGCTGCATCAAAACGCGCCCTGATGTGGCCGCCGTTCGCCGCACGCTCATTTGTGCGCTCCAGCCAGCTTCAAGAAAGCCCGCTCCACGGTTTTAGTGCTTGTTTTTTCGCAGAGCTGCTTTGGCGTATCATGCGCAACAATTTCGCCGCCGCGAATCAGCAGCAAATCTTCGCAGCGCTCGGCCTCGTCCATAACATGACTGGAAACAATGATCGTTTTGCCACCAGCCGCCAAATCATAAAATAACTTCCAAAGCTGCTCGCGCAAAACAGGATCAAGCCCTACTGTTGGCTCATCGAGCACTAATAGCTCTGGATCACCCAGCAGCGCAATAGCCAGTGACACACGCTGTTTTTGCCCGCCGGATAAATTCATAACAAGCACGCCGGATTTATCCGTCATAGCCACCTGAGTCAGAACCTCCTTGCACGCCTCCAGCGCATATTTACCTTTGAGTCCACGCATCCGTGCAAAGTACAGCAGATTTTCGTGCACCGTAAGGTCGCTATAAACCGAGATTTCCTGCGTCATATAGTTTAAGCGCGAACGCAGTTCCTTAGCGCCCGCTTTAAGCCCTAATACCATCACCTGTCCACCCTGTACTCGTTGTCGGCCCACAATCACCCGCATCAGCGTTGTTTTACCAGCACCCGAAGGTCCGATAAAGCCAATAATTTTGCCCTTTTGCAAGTCAAAACTAACCCGCTTTAACGCTTGAAAGCGCCCACCAAGTACTACCGAAAGGTCGCGTACAGTAATCATATTTGCCATAACTACAAGCAGTATAGCAAATGCTACGGCAGCGGAGAGATATTTATTTATGTAGAGTGGCTAAAATATCAAGCGACATATCGATTGGCAACGTCCGAACATGTATGGAAACGATCCCCCAATTAGTAGGCCCGAACGTATATACTCTTGAAACCTAAGAACATACCTGGAACAATAAAGAACATAAGCAGGATACCAGTACCATGGCGGCAATTATAGAAACTAGGAATCTTACTAAACGTTATGGCACTAAGACGGTCCTTGATGACTTAAGCCTTGTAGTGCAACAAGGCGAGGTTCTAGGTTACCTTGGCCCCAACGGCGCCGGCAAAACCACTACTATCCGTTTGTTGCTTGGGCTGATCCAGCCGTCACATGGCAGTGCAACTATTTTTGGCAAACACGTGCAGGCTAATGCAGCCGAGCTTCACAAGCGTATCGCTTATGTACCCGGCGAAACTAGCTATTGGCCCAACCTTAGCGGAGCCGAAACGTTGCATTTACTCACACGCCTTCATGGCAGTAGCGATATGAGCTATCAAAAAGAGCTTATCCAAAAATTTGCATTTGACCCGAATAAAAAGGTCTGCGCCTATTCAAAAGGCAATCGTCAAAAGATTGCGCTGATTGCAGCCCTCTCCACTCGTGCAGACCTGCTCATTTTCGACGAACCAACTAGCGGGCTCGACCCTGTCATGGCCAAGGTCTTCCGTGATGAGACTTTAGCAGCCAAAAAAGCAGGTCAAACGGTATTTTTATCCTCCCATATGCTTGAAGAAGTTGAAGAGCTCTGCGACCGCGTGGCCGTACTTAAGGCAGGCAAACTAGTGGAAATGGGTACGTTGGAAGAGTTGCGTCATCTTTCAGCCGTGACTGTTGAAGCCACCTTCCCCAGTACTCCACCAGATATCAGCCATATAAAATCCGTTAGTAACATCGAGATCCACGACCATTTTCTGCGCTGCAGCGTTCACGGCCCCATCGACGAGCTGCTGGGCATTGTCAGCAAAGCCAAGCCCATCAGTTTCTTAAGTCGTAAACCAAGCTTGGAAGAGCTATTCCTGGCGCTCTACGAACCTAACTCGGCCGCATAAACTATGAGCATTGCTTTATTTTCTCCTACAAAAGCCTTGCGCTGGTTTGGATTTAAGCAAGTGTTGCGCAGCGCCATAATTATTGGAGTCGTAGCTGGGTTTATGATCGCCCTACAAGGTGTTGCCTACCAAAAGACGTATAGTAGTGCGGCCGCGCAAGCAAAATTCGCCAAGTCACTAGCCGCAGCACCGGGTCTAGGTTTTTTATATGGCGACTCTAAAAATCTTGATAGAGGCACCGCCGGCTACATAGTTTACCGTGTCCTTGGCTTTATGGGTGTCATTACTGCCACTTGGGCACTTATGACCACCACTAAGTTATTCCGTGGTAGCGAAGAAGATGGGCATTGGGAAGTTATCCGCGCCGGCAGTGTAACAGTGCGCCAAGCAACTGCTGGTCCACTGGTCGGATTTATTGGCGCGTGGTGTCTTGTTGTGGCTATTAGCCTGCTCATGACCTTGCTAGCAAATGCTTCAGCCAGTATAGCTATGCCATTTTCTGCAGTATTACTGCTTAATCTTGCTATTTTTGCGCCTGCCCTATTGTTTGCCAGCATCGGAGTACTGACCAGCCAATTAGGTTTAACGCGCCAACGTGCGTTGTTCTACGGCCTAGCGCCGCTAGGTGCTTTCTTTGTACTACGAGGCATCGCCAACAGTGTGAATAGTCTTCACTGGTTAGAATTCTGGACACCGTTTGGGTGGGCCGAATTGGTAAGCCCAGTACTGTCACCACAGCCTTGGTGGCTCCTACTGTTTGTAGTGCTTGGAGCCATGTTAGCCATATGGGGCATAACGCTTACGCGTAGAGATCTGGGCTCAAGTATCATTAGTCAGTCCGAAATAGTCCGTCCACGGTTTGCACTGCTTCATAACACCTGGGAGCTAGGTCTCAGACAAAACACGTGGAGCTTTATAGGTTGGGCATTCGGTTCACTGCTCATGGTTGGTATTACTGCGGGTATTACCACCACTGCCATAAATGCCACAGAAGCTTCTGGTACACTCGCAAGCTCCGTCCATAAGCTGGCCAATAATCAAGCTAGTTTACGAGTCGCCTTTTTGGGTACCGG
>CAYZGW010000003.1:0-3456 GCA_964478195.1 uncultured Candidatus Saccharibacteria bacterium | reverse complement strand
TGCAGCCTGGGCAGTATCAGTTTTATGCTTGGATTCGGCGCGCTTATATATGGTCTAAGGCCTCGGCTGGCAGTCCTTACCATGTACATCGTGGTTAGCTGGTCGTTTCTCATTAATCTAATCGCTTCTGCCACTAAACTGAACGGTGTCCTTATACATAGTTCGCTCTTTTACTATCTATCTTTTAATCTTGCCAAGTGGCCAGATTGGGGCACGTTTGGAATATTCCTGTCTCTTGGCGCTCTCTTTGCTACACTTGGAATTTCTGCTTTTACAAAGCGAGATATTGTCTCTGAATAGAATCCACTCAGGTATTATAAGATGGTCGCTTTAACGCCCCGCTCAGCATACGGTACCCCGTTCGACTGCCCCGCTTACTTATTACATTTATCGCTACCACAGTCCTTAAAACTCCTTGTACGGGAGTTTTTTGTATATAAATTAGATCTCATATGAGTAGTCTTAAGCGCCCTAGACTTGCAGAACCCGCAAACTATAGATATGCTTAATACTTACAAGTGGTGGGCACGTCTGTACGCATGAGAGGGTATTGACATAAATATCAAACTAGTGTATTATATACATATTACCGCTTAGGTAAATGTGAAGGAGTAACTAGAGTGAATATACGAAAGTTCCTATCATCGAAGCGTCGCTATGCGGCTTTTGGTCTGCTTATTGGCTTTTCTGCACTGATTAGCACAGCTACAGCTACCCTGCAACCGGCTAAGGCTAGCGCGCAGTCTTGTGACAAAGTAAACATTGTGTACTGCGGATTGAGTGGTAGCGGTATTAACGACTACGTTACTTCGTTCCAGCATGCTTACATACATGACTATGACAACGGCCACCGCGACCTACGGACAATCTACGACTGGGCAGGCACTAGCTATAACAGTATTGAAGGTATGAACACCAGCAATACAAAGCTCGGTACCATGTACCGTAATGGTGATATTGTCGTAAACGGGACCACTGTCGGTAATACCGCCTGGGTAAGCGCCCGCTTTAACTCGGGCAGTGGTTTCGTACAAGTCAC
Source organism: uncultured Candidatus Saccharibacteria bacterium (assembly GCA_964478195.1). Lineage (GTDB taxonomy): Bacteria > Patescibacteriota > Saccharimonadia > Saccharimonadales > UBA4665 > JAJZCD01. The sequence goes on along the minus strand of CAYZGW010000003.1, from coordinate 2,417 downwards.
CAGTGGCGTTTGGGCCCGCAAAACGACTACTTCGCTAGCCGAAGACAGTGCTCCTGTTGTCGTTCATTTCAACGCTAACGGCGTAGCAGATTTCGCAGCCATGACCGGTTGTGGTAATGCCGTAAAGTTCACTCCCATTCCTCCTAAACCAAAGCCGCCAGTGCCCCAACCTAAGCCCGCTCTTGCTTGCGTCATTCTAAATAAGACTTCAGGCGATAACCGCACCTATACCTTCACCGCAAAAGCTAGCGCCAGCAACACTACCATCACAAGTTACACTTTTACTTACAGCGATGGGACCACCAAAACCGTACCCAGCAGCGATATAACTGCTCAAGACAGCCACACATTTGTGGGCGACAACCAACACTTTACTGTGTCAGTTGCGGTAAACAGTAAAGATTTACAGAATGTTACATCTGCCCCATGCCAGGTTTCGCTAAGCACTCCCGGCACATCCGAGTGTAAGCCCGGTGTACCGGTAGGCAGTCCCTTGTGTACTCCTTGTCAGTACAATAGTAGCTTGCCAAGCAACTCGCCTGAGTGTATTCCTCCTATGCCGCCTACACTACCCAAGACTGGTGCCGGGAATGTTATCGCCCTCTTTGGTGCAGTAATTGTAGCGGGTGGCCTAAGCCATCAATTCTTCCTCCGCAAAATCCGCAGCTAAGCAAGTCAACCACTAGCCTCGGTCGAACGGCTCTTGTACACCAAGAGCCGTTTTAGTTCATCAATAGCAATAATGAAATAACAGCGGCTAGCGTATACTAATGCCATGCATTGGCTACCAGCTGACCTACTTATGTTTGCGTGCTCCGTTGGGCTTTATTTAGCGGTGCGCAGAGTGTCGCTCGCCAAACTTCCCAGCCAAAGCAACAACTTGGCAATGTTTGCAGTACCCCTTTTTGTTTTTGCAATCGCTAGCCTTGTTTCACACGCCAAACTTACCATCTCATGGTGGCAATTGGGCCAAATCCTATTCACAGCAATAGTCCTTTCATATTATGGCAATGCTATGTCGGTTCGTAGTATCGAGCTTGCGCCCAATGCAGGCTATAGCCTGGTGCTTTCCAAGAGCTATGTCGTCCTGACTTCCATCTTGGCAGTGCCCCTTTTTGGTGCGCATTTAACCATCCGAGCTTTACTGGCCATTGGTTTAATCGTTACCAGCTCGGCAGTCATTCTAGTAAACCCTAAACGCACCCACAAGACCCATAACACCACATGGATTCCCTTGGCGTTTGGTTCGTTCTTGTGCTGGGCCCTTTTATCACTAATGGCCAAGCACCTTATTTCTGGCGGTATGCCTACCATAACATTTTTGGTGTACGTATTTGGCCTTGGCACACTTTGCGTGCTAGCCGAGATTTGGCAACGACACATTCCGCTTACTAGTATTACCCCAGGACTCTGGCCACTCTTACTTGTTGGTATTACCGCATCAGGATTCAATTTCTTCAATTTTTATGCCGTCAGCATTGCCCCTAACGTCGGCTATGTAAACGCAACGAATGCCGCATCAATTGGGGCAGTTACCCTGCTTTCGCCTATGTTTTTTAAGGACGAACTCACCAAACAAAAGGTTATCGGAGTATTTGGTGTAATTGCCGGATTGATAGTATTGCTAGCATGGAAATAGTGCACTATGACTTCACAGAAAACACTCACGCAAAAGAATATGACGCGTAAAACAAATGACGCCTTGCCCAAATCAAGGGTGTTTGATTTTGTCATAGTACCATGCCCAAACATTGGCCTTGGTCCTGCTTTTGAAGAGTATGACAAAGACGGCATATACATTGGTGGCCAAACCCGTATGCAAGCAGTCGTAGACCTCTATAATGCTACAGACGTTATAGTACGAAAGATTATTGTGGTAGGTGGCGGGCTAGAACAGGCCAACCCTACCAATAAATGGCAAAAAACCAAAAATATGCGTGATTTTCTAGTCCAACAAGGCATTCCCAAAGCAGACATTTTGTGTGTTGTCTCGGAGCCTGATACACGCGGTAATCTTCGCGCTGTTTGGCTTACTTGCCGCCAGCTACTTAATGGCAAAACGGTTGGCATTCTCAGCAACCAGTACCATCTACAACGCGCTCTCCGCATTGCCACCGATACACAATTCGACTGGAGCGTACATTTCTTTCCGCTTCCAGCCGAAGAGCTCATAAACACACAGGTTATGCAGCCATCATCACAAGATCTAGCCGTCCTTGAACGCATTAAGCGTGAACGCCAAGGCCTTAAAGATTGGCGCAATGGCACCTATACAAAACAACACGATCCCGCTACGAGCTGGCGCGGTGAGCTCTTAGCGTAGGGTATCTAGCATTAGCGGCGAAATCCTGCTACAATACTCGCGACGTTGGGGATTGGCCAAGCGGTAAGGCACTGGGTTCTGGTCCCAGGATCGG
>CAYZGW010000002.1:0-65864 GCA_964478195.1 uncultured Candidatus Saccharibacteria bacterium | reverse complement strand
CCAACGGGGCTACCCCAACTGAACCACGAGCCCCAAGCACGCCAGTTCTTCATACTGTTCTCGTAGCTCCAGCCCTGCTGGTCTTGGGTACTCTTGCCTTGATGCTGCATAGTGTCCCTTTTATTAATTTGGTGAGAGTCTGTCACCGCGCCGGTTCGACGATGCCCTGCGTCCATGCAGACATACTCATTCATAAGTGGTATTGGCATCCGTCCATGTCGTTCGCCGAATGAGCAGCGCATGGTTGTGGTAGGACGACCACATTACCCCTTATTGAAACATATGGCTATTCGTATAGCAACCACCGACACTTAGGATGATAGATACCGTATAAAGCAAAATGCCCCAGAGAGAAAACTTAGGGCATTTTGTAATTCGTGACTAAATGGTGGACCATGCCAGGGAAAAGGTGAACTATCTTTTGTGCTAGTAACCGGCGTTTAGACTTTAGGGGTGCCTATGTTAACTTTATGGTAACATTTAGTAGAATCACTGAATAAAGCACAATGCCGCACCCTGAACAACTATCCGCTGTATCACCTATGGAGCAGCAGTCGCCCGTCGATAGCCATATAGACGCTGGTCTTGACGACTATGAAATCCGTATAGGGCAAGCCGTCACTGAACTAAATGAACACCCCGAAGCATATGCTAATGGTGAGTGGCCAGAAAGCTTTAGGTCTGATCTTAATAGAGAGCTAAGACAGGAATTAAAAACAGGGCAACCTAGTACACATATTGTCTCACGTTACGTATCCCTAAGAGGACAGGCCGTACGAGTTTATAACTCGTTTGCAAGGAGCAAAATTGAAAGTAGCCAAGAGTTAGCCCATTTTCAAACTACATTAAGTGATGAGTCTCTACGTGAGGCTTTCTTTGCGGAGGACGAGGAAGGGTCTTTACATCGAGCGGTATATGACGTACTTACTGATCAATCGACATCCTTTGGTAGCATTGGAGCTGCTGTAGATTTTCTCCAAGCCATGTACGGCACGGAGCATCCCACCGATCTACTGCAGCCCCATGTAGATGACAACGCAAATACCCTAGCCATGCGCCACCAACTCGTTAACGGTAATGTATTAAAGTACATGTACTATGCCGAGGTCAGTTCAAAATGGGATCGACATGACCCGCCGCGCTATAGAGAACAGCAGGCTATAAATCGAGAGTGGATGCGCGAAATTGTGCTACGTGCAACGGACATCGACGATCCTGAAATCGCGGATGATTACGTGTTTGCCGCTTCACGCAACACGGGGTTCGATTGGGAATTTTCGGCTGCGGATATCATCGATAAGATCAATAGTATAGGCATACAAGAATTGGCAACCATACGTGATTTTTCTCGCAACTGCGCCCTAAATGACTATAGCCCTGACCAGCTCGAACGTATGGCGCGGTTAGCTCAAGGAGACCCGGAAGAGATAGCATACTTGCAAGAGCATGACGTTATAGTAATCCTAAGTAACAAAATGGGTGATCACAATAACATACTACACACTCTACCCGAACAGATTGATGATGCACACAAGAGGACAATCATTTTTGAAATTCAAAGCCTGACAGATGTGTATAGATCATTGCAAAAACTACACGCTCTAAACATTCTGCCGTCTACTATTGTTCCTGCTGCCCATAGCGCGCCTGGACAGTTTATCGTCTCTAGAAAGCCTGATTTTGAGGGTCAGGAGCACCCTATAGACATCGCGACGATTCACACCCGAACCTTTGTTGACAAGATAAACAAGACACTGGGTAGCGAAAAGGGCTTTGAAGGTTTTGCAATCGACGATATGCGTGGATTTGCTCGCATGGTAGATGAATGGATGCAACCAAGCAGAGGTATTGATGACCCTGATGAGGACGTTGGGATAAAAAAGGTCGTATTCACCTCATGTAACATGGGTGTCGAGGGAACCGTCACAGATTTGGACGATACAGGTCAAGAACTAAAACTCCACAAGGCTTCTGTGGTAAGCGGATTGGCCGAGAGTCTGAAAGAGAGCGGTAGCAGCTCTAGGGTCAAGATTTATGGTGCGCCAGACGGTATCCAGCTTAAACCTACGTCCCGTGGTTTTCACTTTAGTGTGTCCAGACAAGAAATCAGTGATCTTGATGACATGCAAGAGCTACTAGCGGCTATCGAGGTCGAGCTGAATAATGGCATCGTAACGCGCAGCACCGTGTCGGAAGTAGAGCTACGGAATTTTGATAAACAGATGGTTGGCGCACCATGAGCGGCATGAGTCAGATCTTCGCCTGAACTAGTGGCACACTACCGGACCTGCCCTAGTCGTCTTTTTGGATCATGTCAAGGAAAGTCAAAGAACTAAAAAAGGCCCTAATAACAGGTATAGCCGAGCTCTTCAGCTCGGCTACTACAAATCCTATCTTGGTGGCGCCTCCCAGACTCGAACTGGGGACACAAGGCTCTTCAGGCCTCTGCTCTACCAACTGAGCTAAAGCGCCATATTGCTAAGACAAAGGGTATTTTACGGTAAAACACCCCTGGAAACAAGGGGTGGGCTGGCGAGTACTACTAGTTAACGGCCGTACCAAACAAATGGCCTACCAGATACGTGGCCGCCATAGCTGCCGCGCCACCGAGTACTACGCGCAAAATGGCGCGCTTTCTCGAAGCGCTCCCTACTGTAGCACTAGCATAGCCGGTTATAGTTAACGCTAGTAGAACGGCCACAAACGTCACTGCTACGCGTGTCTGTTTTGATGCAGCCAGCATTGCAACCAGAGGTACAAGCGCGCCAGCGGTAAATGCCACCATAGAAGCAAGTGCCGCTTGCAGCGGATTATTCAGATCCTCTTCATCAAGCTGTAGCTCAGCCTCCAGATGCGCCTTTAGCGCATCCTCAGCTGTTAGCTCACGCGCTACCTGCATGGCCGTTTTACGACTAAGACCTTTTTCTACGTATACTGCAGCGAGACCTTCCAGCTCATGCTCTGGGTGTTCACGCAGCCGTCGTTTTTCCCGCCGGATATAAGACCGTTCGGTGTCGCGCTGGCTACTAACAGACACATATTCACCAACCGCCATACTAAAAGCACCAGCCACCAAACCAGCAAGGCCAGCGATAAAAATAGTGTGCCGTGCACTAGTGGCGCCGGCTACACCCAAAATAATGCTTGAAACCGACACAATACCGTCATTAGCGCCAAGTACCGCTGCCCGTAGCCAGTTTAGTGTACTAGTGCTCGCCCGTTCGACTTCTTGTGTATTCGCCATGGTTTAATTATCTGTTATTGGGACGATCTCCCAGTTGCCACTATAAATCCGCTTTTTCTGGAGCTTGCGGTCAAAGCCCGCGCCAGCCCACTTGCCTTCCATAAAATGTGTTTTAGCATCTATCACTAGCTGTCCGCTGCCGTCGTATAGTGCGCCCTTAAACTCCCCGGTTGGCGAGGTAATTTCGTGCCAAGTGCCGCTGGCAATGTCATCGTGCAGTGTCAGTCGAACCAGCAAATGCGACTTCTCTGCGTTTGGCTCACTTTCGAGCACCAACTCGTCACCTTCCTGGCGAGCTACCATTGTATATTGGCTGGGCTCTTCACCCACAAACGTATTACTAGGGAACCAATAGGTGCAGCGCCATCGTCCTAAAAAGTCAGCTAGTTCTGTCATGATACTTTTAGTATAGCAAATATGGGAAGCTTGCTACGAACTCTACTGCTCTTTAGCCATAAAATCTTTAATTGATTTTACCGTGTCCATAAACTGTGCTGGAAACACAATGGTACTATTCTTTTCAACGGCGATATCCGAAAGTACCTGCAAGTTACGTAGCTGCAACGCAATCGGATGCGCCGCAATTATATCGGCCGCTTCGCCAAGCTTAGTCGCACTTAACTGTTCACCTTCAGCGGCAATAATCTTAGCCCGCTTTTCACGTTCTGCTTCGGCTTGCTTGGCCATAGCCCGCTGCATACTATCAGGTAGTTGGATATCCTTTAGATTCACGCTCGAAACATAGACGCCCCACTTGGCAGTTGCCTCGTCCAAAATGTCTTTAACCGCGTCATTAATCTTGGCAGTTTGGCCCAGTACGTCGTCAAGACTGCTTTGGCCCACAATATTACGAAGTGTAGTCTGAGCAACTTGATAAATCGCTGAAACCACATTCTGGATTTCTACAACAGCTTTTGTTGGGTCGGTAATTTGGTAGTACGCAACAGCGGCAACATCAATTGACACATTGTCTTTGGTGATAATCTTTTGGCTATCAATAGGTAACGTCACAATCTGCATACTAACTTTACGCATTTGGTCGACGATTGGGATAATCAGCCGCAGGCCCGGCTCTTTAACACCATCACGAACTCTACCTAGCCGAAACACCACACCCCGTTCGTACTGGTTGATGATTCTGACTCCATTCGCAATGACAATAAGCACGATCACAAGTAGTGCTACGAGTCCGCCCATACAGCCTCTCCCTTTACGTTATGCTGGTATTGTACGGCGCTAGCCTATCTAGGCGCAATCTCAATGTTTGCCTGCTACGCGACGCTTGCCGAGCATCGGCAATATATACAGCGCCAAAATCAGTGCAAATAGGACTGCGAAGCCACACATAATACTTGGGATGCCTCGGCGGGTTTCCGGCTTAACGCTATTAGCAAGCGCTGTTGGTACCAAGAATATCAAGTAACCCACCACCAAAGCCTGCGCTCCAAACATACGAGATCTTGCTTTGGCACCTTTCTTTCTAAGCATGCTAGCCCAGCGAACTCCTAGCGCGATCGCCGTTAGGATCCAACCGTAATAATACACACCATAGGCTATGGCGGGCCGCGTACCTATCTGGAATATCACATAGTTACCAGTGCAGGCGTAGCCGCGAAAAACGTGCGGTACAATCGTAAAGTAAGCAATAAATGCCATCATCGTCAGATAGGCAAGTAGCACTAGGCGGCGTTTTGGCTTATCAGCCAAAACATGAAGCATATGTAGTCCCAGAGGTGGCAGTAACGTAATCGCAACATAGCCAGCTCGCGACCATTCGCTTGCCCGAACACCCCAACCACCACAAACATGATATTCACACAGCTGAAAGGCTGCCAGTGCTAGAAGCATCATTACAGAGAGTCGCCCTAGCGTATCCAGTTTGTACCGCACTACTGTGTATGCGGCCAAGATAGTTTCAATAGCAAACGTCGCCAACATCACTGGTGGTGAAAAACAGTTGAACTGGGTGATTTTATGAGACATAAGCTTTCTGCTTTACCACAAGCATTTTACAAGCGAAGCGGCAGATTGTACAAGTTATTTCTAAAGAAAAAGAGCCTGTCGATTACCAACAGGCTCTTTTTCTTGGTGGGTGATATAGGACTCGAACCTATGACCTCAGCAATGTGAATGCTGCGCTCTAGCCAGCTGAGCTAATCACCCTGGAAGTTCAAGATAGGATTATAGCATACGCCCTGTTAGCCCAGGACGATCCCCCGACCAGCAAAGAATTTCCGAAAATCTTTAAACGATACAGCTGCATATGCTTCTGCCAAAACTGATCCGCCCGAAGGGTTATGTAGATAAAACTCTCTCCTTTCTAGGTCGTCCCTACTACAAGCACCAAATGGCCGCCTTTGCTTGTTGGCCTCGTGGCCACATCGCGAATCATGGGGCTTACCGAAGCTATTACATACTTCTGCTGTGCTAATTCATGTATTATCCGTGATCGAACTAACGGCACCACTGGTTTTGTGGGTATATCAAACTCAATTTTAACGAACTGTGCAAACGGTTTATATTTGAGTCCTACCGACTCTTCAAGTGGCATATCATATCCACCATATGCCGCACATTGTTTACCTAAAGTAACGAGCGGCAACTCTTTGCCGTATCGGTGAGCTAAGATCATCTTAAGACAAGCCATCCCGCAACCAGTCCAACTCCAAGAAGCGTATTCTAACCTCGAGGTTGCGCCTGAAGCTTTCCAGTTTGGGTCATCCTCTGCTTTAGTGCTCCTGCGCAGTATCGACATCACCAATTCACGTGACTCCCATTGCGCAAAATAGGGTACGTCGTCTAGAACAAATCGCTTTGGCACTTGATGATTTAAGATACGGTAGCCTAGCATATTCGATAAAAGCAAAGGCTTCCATGTAAGACTTCTGAGGCTATCCCTTAGGGGCATCTTCCTGAAACCTCATGCCTTCTGATGCCATGTCCAGAAAACGCCGCACTAGTGTCGGCATATTAATGCCAGCGGCCGCTGCGGCCTTAGGAAATAGGCTTTCGGCAGTCATTCCGGGCAGCGTATTGGTTTCCAGCACGTATATCTTGCCTTCCGGCGTCACGATCATATCGGTACGCGACAAATGTCGGCATCCAGTAAGCTGGTGTATTTTTAGCGCTAGCTTCTGAGCCTCCTGTTGGATCCGCACAGGGATCTGCGTTGGGTTCACTATTTCTTGTGTGACACCATTATATTTATTTTCATAATCAAACTCACCAGCCTCTGGCGGAACTATCAAAATGACCGGCAGCGCTTCACCTCCCAGAATGCCAACAGTAATTTCTTGCCCGACAATCAACTGCTCAAGCAGCATCCGCTTGTGACGAGCAAACAGTTCGCTAAAATACTCACCGTTTGGCTCATGACTCATATCACGTACGATTACCGTATCAATGCTAGAGCCGCCATCTATTGGCTTAAGCACATACGGAGCTTGCCGGAGCTTGGATTTTTTAAACAACCGCCAGGAAACCATCTCACCGGCTGCCATGCGTACATCGTGCGTGGTCATAAAATCACGATATAGTGCTTTGTTAAAAGTTAGCGCGCAAGCGGCTGAATCAGACCCTAAGAATGGTTTGCCCATGGCTTCAAGGCTCTGCTGGCATACGCCGTCTTCGCCGCCCTCGCCGTGAACCATAGGAATAACTACGTCAACCTTCTGAGCCATACCTGTAAGATCAAACCCCGCTTCAGCTGGGTCAGCAGTTATGACACTACCGCCGGCTTTTCTGAGCGCGTCGGCCACATGCGCCGCCGAACGAAGTGACACGGCTCGCTCACTGCTTGGGCCACCTTCCAGGATTAGAACACGCTCTTGTTTTTCCTTGTCTAATGCTACTTTCATGCTTCCAGTATGCATTATTGCGGAAATTTCTAATAATTATGTACAAGTCCATACAATTATCTAATCTGTTGCTATAGATACAGCAATACGTCGTCTAGATATAATAGACATAATCTCTATAGCCTGCTACTCTTGTATCATATGGAAAAGATTTTACGCGGCGCGCTTGTAGCACTTGGCTGTGACGACAAAGAAATCAAGTTGTACCTAGCAGCTTACTTGCACGGCACCGCCCCGCTCAGCGACCTCATTGTCCGCACCCGGTTGCGCCGCTCTACGGCCTATCTGGTAACAAAATCACTACTCGATAAAGGGCTTTTGATTGAAGATCACAAAGCTTACGGTAAATCATTGAGTGCGACCGAACCCGAGATACTCATGCGTTTGGTCGCTAATCGCCAGAGGCAACTTGGGCGGCAGCGGATTGAGCTGGAAGAGAATCTGGGACTGCTGCAAGCCATGCACCAGACCAGCGTAGTGCGACCGCGCGTGCGTACATTTCAAGGCGCGAATGGCCTGCTCAGTGTTTGGCGCGACATTTTAACGGCGCAGAGTGGACTACTATTGTGGACCAACCAGGCCACTGAAGTAAAGCTCTTTAGCCTAGCCCAACATAACCAATTCATTCGGGAACGCTGCGAGCGTAACCTACAGATCCGAGTCCTGGCGGTGCACAATATGGCCGGACAACGCTTGCAAGATACCGATCACGAGCTTTTGCGCAGCACCCGGTTGCTCAACCCAGGCCTCGAATTTAGCGCCGAAACCTATTTGTACGACCATAAGATCGCGATGCTTGACTACAATCAAGACATCATTGGCATCATCATTGAAAGCGAACAACTGTCTAGCGCCCAGCGTGCGATGTTTGAAAGCTCGTGGGCAGCGAGCCCCTACGTTTCGTAATCACTTGATAGGTGATATAGCTGGCAATAGCGACACCGGTAGACCTTAAGCTTGTTGCCATAATAATGCTCGCTGACGATCGCTGTAGCCTGTGCGGCTTCTGGCGTATCAAAAGATAGCTTATCGGCACAAGGGAGCGGAGTTGGTTCCAGAACGTCCATAAGCAGTAGTATACCTCTAGACCTATGCATGAAATGCTACAATAGCAGCAAACCATGACCGGCAGACACAAACATCGCAAACGCTTTCAAAAGACTCTCCATAAACCACGAGACCCGTTTGATTACATAATATACTTCTTTGGCATCGTAACCCCGCTGTTTGAACTGCCACAATTGTGGGATATCTACTCTAGCCACAGCGCCGAGCACGTGTCTCTAACAACCTGGGCATTCTTTTGCGTCGATAATCTGGTCTGGATATTCTATGCTTTACGAAAAAAAGAGTGGCCACTTTTGCTCACCACTGTCTTGTACGAAATTATCGAGATCGCCATTGTAATTGGCATCGTGCACTATTCATAGTAGATTTACGGCTGCCGATCAACAAATTGCTGACAGAAGCGCTCAAATACGGCATTAGTCCAGCCAAAACCAGTCTGGCTGGGATAGACTCCCTTTTGTGGTGGCTTATCAGGGTTAACAACATTATATTTTTCTAAGAATACGCCGTGTACAGTAAACCAACCTAGATTGGTTTTAAGCCACTTTACAGCAATGCGCTTAGCATCTTCGCGGTAACCATAGCGCAGCAAGCCTTCTACCACAATAAAGTGCAGGGGTGCCCAGCCATTTGGAAACGCCCATTGCACTGGCATACTACCGGGTACATACCGACCAAGCGGCTGTGCATTGGTAGTTGCCAGACCACCTTCGTTTTCAAAGCGGCGCAGTGCCTTAACTAGTTGAGCTGCTCGTTTTTCGCTAACCATGCCGGCCCACATCGGGAAGTATGCAGCCAAACTACTGACACTGCCTCGTCTTTCTTTGACATAATTGTAGTCATAGTATATGCCCCGTACGCGGTCCCACATCAGTTCGTCCATTGCCATTTTGCGGGCCTCGGCGGCCTGTTCCCACTTAGCAGCTTCGCGTTTATCGTCGAACAGCCGTGCGGCTCGGGCAAAGTCCATTTCGTATTTATAAAGCAGCGCGTTTAAGTCTACCGGTAAATAATTGAGCGCATGACGGTTAAACCGTGGCGTCATATCCCAGCCGCTTTCCGCTTCGGCCAAATCGTGCAGATAGTTTATATCGTAATACCGACTCAGACCTCTGTATACTAGGCGCTCATTCGGCTTTTTCTGACCAAGCCACACTGTCTGATATTCCTGCTCCGCAACCTCCATGGCCGCCTTAAGCCAGACCTTGTCCTTGCCATAAGTAGTATAGACATCCAGAATTAAGGTGGTTAAAAATGGCGGCTGCGAGCGCCCCATCAAGAATGTGCGCGAGCCGTTCGGGATAATCTTGTAACGCTTAAACAGGCTCAGTAAATCTTCTAGAATCCCCTGCACTAGCTCAGGATTTTCCTTGGAGCTTAACATACCTTGCACCATAAAGAAGCTGTCCCAATAATACAGCTCGTTATAGTCAAACCCGGCACCTTCTTGATAGCTCGGCACCAAGTATGGCTTTGGCAAACCTAGCAAACTTTCGTCATCCCTGGGATGAAATCGCTCCAGACGAGGCCAAAATGTACGAATATAGTCCCGAGCCACCTGCACCTCCGCGGGCGTAAGCTCTGAACGGCGACGCAAGGGCGGCAACTTTGTGGCTGCATTCACTACTTGACGCGATATTCTGGTTGCCATGTTTTCAGCGGTTTTGGCGGTCTTTTTTGTTTTTCTTATCATCACTTTAGCCTAGGCATTTTCCGGCAATCGGTCAACCTAGCCTATTCATCAGCTGTTATACAAGATGCTTATTTGCCGTCGCCCAAGCGCTTATGACCTGGGTTATCAATGTCATACAGCGCCTGATGTAAGGCGCCCATTAACATTTTGGCCTGTTCGCGGCTCATACCAATGCGCGATACCGTAAGTGGTTGCCCGTGCTGGCCAGCGTTTTGCGAGAAATTTAATACTACACCTTCCATGCCGCCGATTACCTCTACGGAATCGCTATACATGACACGCGGGTCAATCATTACCATCAGCGTTTGTTGCTGGCGGCTTTGTCGCGAAGCCGGTTCATGCTCATGCGTGTCATCTTCCGATTGTTTGTCATACCCAGCTAGCTGCCACAATTCGGCTGCCTTATCGTCTTCTACGGCAAAGTGACTGATAAGCAGCAAAAGTATGTCCTCACTAGGTCGTTCGGTACCCGATTCGATAAGCGTCAGGTCTTTTTCGTCGATTTCTACAGCGCCGGAAACCTCGGCAAGCGATTCACGACTACGCTCACGCAGGCGGCGCAATTGCGCACCCAAAGACTCATACGGCAGTTGCTTGTTCTTGTCGCTCATTACAAACGCTATTTTACCTCTGTTGAGACGTGCGTGCAAGCAAAGAGTATAAGGCGATAAGGTATACTTGCTACAGAATGAATCCCCAGAAAGACGTTCGCCTTAGCAATTACTCAACCATGCGACTCGGTGGCATTGCTGATTATCTAGTAGAAATCCACAGTAAATCAGAACTTACCGAGGCAGTCTTTTGGGCAAATGCCCGCAAGTTACCCGTCATTATGATCGGCGGCGGCAGCAACATTTACTGGCGTGACGACGGCTTTCGTGGGTTAGTAATGGTTAATAAGATTGCAGGTTATAAGGACGAATTACAAGCTGATGGCAGTCATCTGTTAATTATTGGCGCTGGAGAAGTATGGGACGATGTGGTTGCTCGCAGTACTGAGGCGGGCCTGACTGGCATGGAAGCACTGAGCCTGATACCTGGTTCTGCCGGAGGCACCCCCATTCAGAATGTTGGAGCTTATGGCCAGCGTATCAGCCGCATCTTGGCTTCGCTTGAGGCATTTGACCTACAAACAGGTAGCTTTGTAACGCTTACCGAAGCTGACTGTGCATTTGGCTACCGCGAATCACGCTTTAAAACTACTGACCAGGGTCGTTTTCTGATTACTTCCATCACACTCCGCCTTAAAGAAGGTAACCCAGAGCCGCCCTATTATATGGCCATTGAAGCTTACCTGCAAAAACACCCCGTAGAAGGGGCAATGACACCAGCAAAACTCCGCAAGATAGTTATTGCAATCCGTGAGTCAAAACTGCCCGACCCAGCTAAGGTCGCCAACAATGGCTCTTTTTTTGCAAACCCCATTGTGAACGCCAACACAGCACAAGAACTCCAGGCAAACTTTCCGGAAATGCCCTGTTGGCCAGGTGATGATGGCACCTACAAAATTCCGGCAGCTTGGCTAATCGAAAGCGTTGGGCTAAAGGGTTTTCACGATCCCGAAACCGGTATGGCCACCTGGGACAATCATGCGCTTGTGCTAGTCAACGAACATGCCAAGACAACCGACGATTTACTGCATTTTAAACAGCGTATCGTGGACGCCGTTCAACAGAAGTTTGGCATAACACTCGTGCAAGAGCCAGAACTATTACCTCACTAGCTAGCTTCGCCTTAAAACCCCGCGTATACTGAATACACATGGATACACCTTCTGAAAAAAGCTTAGCAGAAAAATTAGGTTTTGCTGCTGGAGATACGGTTTTCGTAGAAACAACCCCCGCTTGGTATAGCAACTTTGCAGATAGTGCAGGTGTGGAGCTTGAAGCAGGACTGCCCGCCACGCATGTTCACTTATTTTGCGAGCGTGCGGCCGATCTGGCTGATTTTTTGGATAACAATAGCTTACAAGACATTGAAAAGTCGTTATGGATCAGTTGGCCCAAGCAAGCTAGTGGCGTTAAAACAGATTTGAGCGATAACCTGTTACGCAGCGCTATCTTACCGCTACGCTGGGTTGACGTAAAAGTTGCGTCACTTGACGATACGTGGTCAGCGTTACAATTTGTACGCCGCAAGAGCTGACTTTAAGCGTTATTTATCGGCAAACGGCTCACCCATAATCTCAGCGTATGACGCACGATCAGTTACCGAATAGGTAAGCTCACCGCCAAAACCACCACGCTCTGTTACCCGTACTACATTTACACACCTTTTAGGGAAGTTGCCCGGCGTAAACCAACCTATTTGGCTACATTTTTCTGGTTCGCAAATCTTAGGCTCACCACGCCAGACGTCAACTTCGAATACAAAGTTCGTGTAGTCTTTATTCAAAAAGTACTGATCGATATGAATTAGCCTTAATGCTTCAGGCTCTGCAATAATGCCCGTCTCTTCCTTCAATTCGCGCACGGCTGATACCTGCATAGCTTCACCATGCTCCAGGTGGCCGCTTGGCAAGTCCCAATAGCCGTCAAGATAACCAGTGCCTGAGCGCTGTTGCAATAAAATCTCGCCTTTTTCGTTTCGGACAACGCAAAATACCGCTTGCCGAGTTACAAATCGATCGGCCATAGGTTTCCCCCTTACTTATCACTTGGCAATGGATACTTGAGCGCAAACTCACGAACCGCAGTGCGCAGCTCTTCAAGCCGAGCATCATCTTCGCGATGCTCAATCGCTTGATGCATCCAGTCGGCAATTTGCTCCATCTCATCTTCCGTAAGACCACGGGTGGTAATAGCCGGCGTACCCAGACGAATACCGCTTGGACGAAATGGTGGCAGTGGATCGTTGGCTACGGCGTTTTTGTTAAGCGTTAGGCCAATTTTATCCAGCACCGTTTCCACGACATTGCCATCCAAACCAAAGCTTTGGTAGACATCGGCAAGGATAAGGTGGTTACTAGTACCACCAGTTACTAGCTGGAAACCACGCTGCTGCAAAGCTTCAGCCAATGCGGCAGCATTTTTAATGATTTGCTGAGCGTACTGCTTAAATTCTGGCTTTAATGCCTCACCAAACGCTACAGCTTTGGCAGCAATCGTGTGTTCGTGCGGACCGCCTTGCATCCCCGGGAATACTGCTCGATCAATGAGCGTCGGGATGTTTTCTAGGGTTTTTTCCGGAGCCTTCAGCGGATTACCTACAATACCTTTTGAAAGAATCAGCCCACCCCGCGGACCACGCAAGGTCTTGTGTGTAGTAGTGGTAATAACATGGAAGCCATAGTCAAAGGGGTTTTTAGCAACACCGCCTGCAATTAGCCCGGCTATATGTGCCATGTCGGCCATAAGTAAACATTCGTCGCCCACTTCTTGGGCAATGGCGGCGAATTTAGCATAATCAAGCTCCCGCGGATACGCACTAAACCCAGCCAGAATAATCTTGGGTTGGTGTTTTTTTGCCAATTCTCGAAGCTCTTCGTAATCGATCTCACCCGTGGCCGGATCTTTCATTTTGTAGCGGATAAAATTATACAGCTTAGCACTGCGCGTCACTGGCGCACCGTGGGTAAGGTGACCACCATGAGAAAGGTCCATAGCCAGCACAGTATCACCCGGCTCTAGCCAAGCACTGTATACCGCCTCATTAGCTGGAGCACCAGAGTGCGGTTGCACATTAGCATGATCTGCCTTAAAAAGTTTCTTGGCCCGGTCGATAGCAATTTGTTCTACCTGGTCGGTGTTTTCCTGTCCACCGTAATAGCGTTTGCCCGGATAACCTTCGCTATATTTGTTAGTAAACACGCTACCCATAGCAGTAAGCACATCACGGCTCACATAGTTTTCGCTCGGGATTAACTCCAAGCCCTCACGCTGGCGCTGCTCTTCAGCGGCTATCAGCCGTGCAATTTCCTCGTCAATCATCATTGCCATTACCCCTACTCCTCATTTCTTCACATCTTAGTATAACCAGTGGAGCAGAGATATTACACCATAGTGGTTAGTCTAGCATTTTGGCAAGAGCCCGACTATACTAACTATAGCTTTTAAAGAAATTACAACGCCACTAACTTGTTTGTATGCATTTTGTGATATACTAGATAAGCAATATGGCAACAACCAACGAAAAAATAGGCGATTTTATAGCTCGCGTACGACAGGAACGCGGCATGACACAGGCTGAATTCGCTGAACGGCTTGGGACTTCCCAATCCGCTGTCAACCGGATCGAAAAAGGTAAGCAAAACTTGAGCCTAGAGACGCTCGGGCGCCTTAGCGAAGCACTCAACAAACAGATCATTTCACTGGGTAGTGGCAGCGTAAACCTACGCATCGAGGGCGGACATGAGCTAAGCGGCAATATCCAGCTTAAAACTAGCAAAAATGCTGCGGTAGCACTATTGTGCGCTAGTTTACTTAACTATGGCGTAACCAAGTTTCGCAACTTCCCGCATATCGAGGAAGTCAACCGCATTATTGAAGTGCTAAACAGCATTGGCGTACAAACCAAATGGCATAATGGCAATGACCTAGAGATCCGCCGACCAGAGAAACTCAATCTTGAAAAAATGGATAAAGTAGCGGCCCGTAAAACCCGCTCCGTACTGATGCTAATGGGCAGCCTGATGCACGACTATGAGGAATTTAAGATTCCTTACGCTGGCGGCTGTAAGCTAGGGGAGCGTACCGTAGAGCCACACCTGTTTGCACTTGAGCAATTTGGTGTTGATATTGTAGCTACCGAAGGTCACTATAACGTCACTGTCGACAAAAAGGCACCCAAAGAATTTACATTGTACGAGCAGAGTAACACTGCTACCAACAACGCGCTTATGGCGGCAGCCCGTACCGACAGTCCGGTATTCATTCAAGGCGTTAGTGGCGACTACATGGTGCAGGATCTCTGCTATTTCTTACAGAAACTGGGCGTCAAGATTGAAGGCATTGGTACTCCATTTGTTCGTGTCACTGGCGTATCGTTCATCAAGAAAAACATCACCTACTCACCCACCGAGGACCCTATTGAAGCGATGTTCTTCATTACCGCGGCCGCTGTTACTAACTCGGAAATCACTATTGAGCGCGTTCCTTATCGCTGGATTGCTCTTGAGTTACTGAAGCTTAAGAAGATGGGTTTGCAGTTTACCATGAGCGAGCCCTACAAGGCCGAAAACGGTCAGATTGACCTAGCCGACATAACAGTACACAAGCATAACCACAAACTATTAGCCCTTATCGACAAGATACATCCCAACCTATTCCCTGGCATTAACCCAGATAACCTGCCCTACTTCGTACTGGTTGCCTGTCTGGCCAAGGGTCGCACCCTTATCCACGACTGGATTTACGAAAACCGCGCTATTTACTACACCGAACTCACCAAGATTGGCGCTCAGGTAGAACTGGCCGACCCACACCGTTTGTACGTACTAGGGCCATCCAAGTTCA
This sequence comes from uncultured Candidatus Saccharibacteria bacterium, assembly GCA_964478195.1. Taxonomy (GTDB): domain Bacteria; phylum Patescibacteriota; class Saccharimonadia; order Saccharimonadales; family UBA4665; genus JAJZCD01. Next base: position 50,549 of record CAYZGW010000002.1, on the reverse strand, counting down.
CTAGAGCCGATGTGGTATGCCCTCCGGCTCTGCGCCCTGCTAGTTTGCTGCTAATTGGTATGTTGGCTGCTGATGGCATTAGTACGCTCCGCAACATCTACACAATCAACCGAGGCTATGAAGACCTAGCCGAGCGTTTGAACAGCTTGGGCGCACAGGTCACTATCTTCCAAGATCTGTAGAGCGAGGCAGTTTAAGCCACTACCGCCTAGAATGGTTTCGTACACGTATCACTTGCGGAGCGCCTTCAACTGCGCCCAACGTGTTGTTAATTGCATGAGAAACAATGCTGTAGCCAAGTCCTCGCTTCTTTGCTATATACTGAAAGTGCTCTCCCATCAAAAATGGCGTAATCGGGATTGCCATGTTACCTCTCCCTTTCTGTGTAAAGGGATTGCCGGCGTGTCTTGCAGCAAATAAAACCACTGCCATCTGTTCTGCTAGTTGAGTAGCGGAAGATTGCTCTTCGGCACCCAATCGTCTTTTTAGGATTGAAGGAATGAGTCGACGATTCACCCATTCTTCACCGATGGGCGACACCGCTGTCGTTCCAATAATCGCCAGTAACGGGTGGCCTGCTGCTTTATCAATGAGATCCCGCGTATGACCATTCCCAAGATGCAGACCATGCTGATTGCCAGCCTTGCGCACTACATAGGCTGCAATGGTTTCAAGAGTGGTAGCTCGAAGCGGATTATTTTCTGCCCACAATTGGTAGCCTTTAATACCTCTGCCGGCTATATAACTACCCAGCGAAGCCTCAACCGGCTGCGTTACAACCGCTGTATTAGCCGCTTCCTCAACTGACCGCCGACTGGGCGTGACACTCGCCTTAATTTCTATGCCGTGCCAGCTTCCACCCTGCAACCCCAACACCAATCGCCGCTGCGTACCCTAAATGCTTTCTAGCCTTAGCCTTATCGGCAATTCCAGCTTGTTCAGGATCAACACGTCTAGCGAGCCCCCGAGCAAAGACCTCCATCGCCTTCTGGTCCAGACTCGGACCAAATCGTTGCATCAGCCGCGGATGCCGTACGTTTGTGGCACGCATATCTGTTGTTATAATTGCATTATCCCCCCTCCAGCCTGGCTCCAAGGTTATTCGATAGGTATATAACATTGGCGGTTCGCCTGGACTCTTTGGAGGCCAATCACTTTTGAAAAGTACCGTCTTTCTATCGTGATCAATTTCAATTACCTCAGCATAAGAGCCTTCGAGTGCATCTCGCACCTTCATGCCCGCTTCTAAGACTCTTGTACCTTCAAGTGTAGCTGGAGATCGTAGCGTTTTGGGTACCCATCTACTATCAGGAAGACCCCAGCCGGCCGCATTTTCGCCGCCTGCAACTTCATCACCCACTAGTCCCAGGCGACTTATCCATTCCCAGGCCTCGTCAATCTTAGATGTCGGCATTTCCGCGTGCGCTTGCCAGGCGACTTGTGGATCGGGAACAATCCCGAGCTCAGGGTAATCATTTGTACGTGCATACTGTTCACTCATCTGAAGAATCTCCCTTTTTTGACTATAAAGTGGAGTATAGCTCCGCTTACGAATATACGGAGCCCGCCTCCACTTGTCAATAGCCTGACCAGCAGCGCAATTATAATCGTTTACTTAACACGGCGGAGAAGATAGTTTTAGAGGAAGGCAGCAGGCGCGCTACTTAACGTAACCGCCCAGGAATGCAATGATCAAGCCGGCAATGGCGAACATCTCGCCAAGCAGCCAAAAACGCATAGTGATCTTGGTTTTTTCCCAGCCTTTGGCTTCGATATGATGGTGAATCGGTGCAGCGATAAAGACCTTGCGATGGAAGAACTTTTTAGACAAGATCTGGATTAGACTCGAGCCGGCCTCCGCCACAAATACCAGGCCAATAAGCGGCAGCAGCAGCAATGTATTGGTAAGCATCGCGACCACCCCAAGTGCCGTACCAAGTCCAAATGAGCCGATGTCCCCCATCACAAAGCGGGCCGGAGCAATGTTGAACCATAGATAAGATAGCAACGCGCCAACTACCGTCGTACAAAAGCCGGCAATGCCATAGTTATGCTGAAACAGGGCAATTACACCATAGGCACCATAGGCAGTGGCCAATAATCCGCCGGCTAGCCCGTCAACGCCGTCAGTAATATTTACGGCATTCCCGGTGCTCACCACAACTAGCATAAAGAGTGGGACGAGCCACCAGCCAAGATTGAAATCGCCGGCAAACGGTACGCGTACCGAATTGTAGCCAAGTTTGTAATAAAAGAACCAGGCACCGGCAGCGGCAATGATGGTAATGAGCGCAAGCTTGAGGGGCGCACGAAGCCCAGCTACTTTTCCGCCACGACCACTGACATTTATGATATCGTCAATCAACCCGAGTAACCCACCGCCCACAAGCGAGGCTAGCGGTAGCCACGTCTGATGACGATTCAAGTTAAAGACAAGGGTTACAATAGCAACGGCCAGTATCGTCACCATCCCTGCCATGCGTGGAATAGTACGTTTAATACGCAGTGCATTGATTACCTTGAGCTCTTGACCGTTAGCATCATGCGTGCGCGGCCGTTTCCACCATTTGTACTTATACGCAAAATGCGTATACACCGGCGTCAGCAGCATCGCTATACAAAACGACACGAAACTGAGCAGCAGCGTAATAGTTGTTTTATCTGAAAAGTGATCAAGTGCTACCATATATTCCTTTAATCTAAGTGGATACTTATGTTCAAGTGTAGCACGTCATGTAAGTTACCCATCAAACCCTTGTCCAGGCGTAGCTTTTCATTTCAAAAGCATATATCATTGCTTAAAGATCAATTTAGGAAACCCATATGACTCTATACGAAACCATGCAACACCCTATTATTGTCCTAATCCGCGGCCTACCCGGTAGTGGAAAGTCGTACCTTGCAGCTAAGCTCGTAGAAGCTCTTGGCAAAGATGTGACCATTATGCTTGACCCTGATGCAATTGACTACGAAAGCCAGGAATATAAAGACCATGTCGCAGCCCAAATCGCTGAAGGCGTTGACCCTGCACTGCACGCTTACCGCTTTTCACGGGGTAAAGCTTATCAGGGCATTGCCGACCACAAGATTGTGATGTGGAATCAGCCCTTTACCAATCTTGAAATCTTCAATAAGATGGTCGACCGGTTTAAAGAGCACGCCGAAGAATGCCATGTTACGCTGCCCATCCTGGTGGTCGAGGTAAACATCGCTCCAGAGATAGCCAAGCAACGGGTTGAAGAACGCAAGAAACAAGGTGGCCATGGACCCTCTGAGAACACTTTCAGCCGGTTCGTGAATGATTATACAACCTTTGCGAATGATGGCTACAACGTCGTAGAGATAGAGGGTGATGGCGACATTACGGCAGCCGTAGAAACTATCGTCCAGCGCATTGTGGCATTAGTCTAGCTAGAGTAGCCTTTTCAAGCTCAGACAAACATATCATTTTAATAGTGCACCGCCCTTCTGCCTCACAATAAACTAATCTCCAGAAAATATATTTGTAAATATACATATTTTATGATAATATAATAGCCGGAGAATTACTAATGAGGCCGACTACCCCAGCTGCTATTAAATCTAGGGGCGATGCAACGTATCTGCACCGCACTACTGAAATTCAGGCCGTTGACACTGCCCTAGATTATCAGCGTCGACCGATTATGCTTATAGAACGGCCTGCGGCCACAGCTTCAAAGACAAGTCACAATAACATGCCTACCTCACACCGCCATGCCCGTAAGAAACTAGCCTTGCTCTTGCCGGGCCACAATGAAGAGCTCATTATCGCCACCACAATCAGATCGGCAATTGTAGCAGGTCAAAATAAGCGTGACATATACGTTGTTGACGATGCATCAGACGACAAGACGCGCGAAATCGCTATTAGCCTGCTTGGAAAACAGAACGTACTAACAGTCAAACGTAGCGGTAAGGCGTTAGCCGTTAAAAAGGCAATAAAGAAGTTTAAGATTGAACAGCACTACCAATGGCTGCACGTTGCCGATGCAGACAGCATCTTCTCATCCGACTACTTTAGAATCTACCGCCGCAAGCTTGATCACAAGAAATATGCGGTTGCCGTTGGTTTTGTGCAGAGTTTGCGCGGTAACTGGCTGTGCACCTACCGTGCACTTTCATACACGTTTAGCCAACACATAAACCGTCGCATCCAGTCAAAGCTTGGCATGATATCTGTTTTCCCAGGACCTATCACCTGCTTCCGAACAGACATCTTATCAAAGCTTGATTTTGAGGCCAAAACCATGACCGAAGACTTTGATATAACGCTTCAGGTCCACCGTTACAATTTGGGCAAGATCCTTTATATCCCGCAAGCAGTTAACTACACCCAAGATCCACAGACGCTAAAGGACTTTTGCAAGCAAACCCAACGCTGGCAACGCGGCTTCTTCCAGGGGGTCAAGAAATATCGAATCGGTTTACATAGCCAGCGTATCGACATTAGCCTGGGCTTTCAAATGCTCCAGACGGCATTTTTTATGCTCCAGCTTTTGATACTCATTCCGCTAATCGTCTGGCTCCGTCACGACTTTATGTACGTGCCAGTAGCTATAACCGTTGACTTTATTTTAAACAGTCTTATCGCCGCCTGGGCATCAGTGGTAGCTCGTCGCTGGAACCTGCTTGGTGCACTGCCATATTTCTACTTTTTACGCTGGATAGAGATCAGTATTTACCTGTGGTCTGGGTTTGAAATTCTAGTCTTACATAAGTTCCAGGAAGAAGTGAAGGGCTGGGCTACAGAAGGTCGTCGCTACGCGCTAAATGCGGCCGCACTAAAAGACATTGCTTAAAAAGCCAAGAAGAGTTACAAAAAACGATGGTCGCTAAACCATCGTTTTTACTAAATTCTTGACCGCACTTATTCGGCTGCAGCGTGCCTGCGGCGGCCAGCCACAAATGAAGCTGTTAGGATTACTAAACCGCTCACCAGCAGAGTCGCACCAATGAGAAACAGCACGTGGTCATGCTGAGGCGTGAGCAGCGAGATACCGGTAGCAACATTGACTGTACCAAGGCCTTTTCCGTACATTATAGACACTCCTTACAAACTACACACTTAAAAGGACACCGTTCCTGCGGTTAACAAAAACAGATCCCCAATTTACCTCAATTTGTATCGGCGCTGTACATAGGAATATATGTCCGCAGGCAGAGTCGAGCTCAAATCTAGGCTCATTTTACACTATATGTGTGGTTTTGTAAATATCATGTATAAATAAACACTAGTGCTATCTGTTAAGAGACTTGACTATACTTAGGTAAAGTTGTATTCTAAATACTGATTAACGTTCGTACTAACCTTGCTCGTGGAGAGGAGTTTCATGAAGCGTCTGTTCTCATTCCTAGTAGCTATAGTTCTACTTACCACTACTGTAGCAAATAGCCTATACCTAACTGTCGCTGCGGACAGCCCAAACCTTATTAGCAACCCTTCTGCAGAAGCAATTGTAAGCGGACAGCCCACAGGTTGGACAGCCAACACCTGGGGCACTAGCAGCACTACATTGCAGCTGACCAGTAATGCGCACAGCGGTAGCGAAGCCCTGTCCATCACTAGCACTGCACGTACTAGTGGCGACGCTAAGTGGGTTCCTGATGCAGTAGCAGTAACAGGTGGCCAGCAATATACATACAGTGATTTTTACCAAGCGAGTGTGCCGACTGAGCTCGATGCAGAATATATTGATGCATCTGGAGCTGTCAGCTACGGGTACATTACCGCCACAGCAGCCGCGAGCAGCTGGCAACAGGCAAATGCTACCTTTACGGTTCCGGCTAGCGCGACCAAAGTAGCAGTTATGCATATTCTGGCTACTGCTGGTAACCTAATCATTGATGACGCTAGCCTTAGCAGTGCAGCTACAACACCAGTTACCCCACCCGCTGCGGGTAATCTAATTGCGAACCCTTCTTTTGAAACGGCAAATGGCAGTTTGCCAGCCAACTGGCAGAATGGTAGCTGGGGCACTAATGACGCCAGCTTTAGTTACGATCAAACTGGCCATACTGGCAGCAAGAGCGCCCGTGTTACAATTACCAGCTACACAAGTGGCGACGCTAAGTGGTATGCTAACCCAGCCGCCATTACCGCTGGCCAGGCCTACACATATAGCGACTTCTATACTGCAAGCGTAGCAACGCATGTTGTAGCAGCATACACCAGTACTGATGACACCACCGCCTACGCCGAGCTGCCACTTGCCGCTGCAACCAGCACTTGGACGAACTATACGGCAACTTTCACCGCGCCCGCTAACGCCAAATCTGTAACGCTCTACCATTTACTTAGTGCTTTAGGCAGCCTGAGCCTTGATGACGTTAGCTTAGTGACTAGTACAACTACCCCTCCTCCGCAGTCAACGCCGCTGGCTATTGCGAACCCATCAGTTGAGACTTCCAGCGATGGCACCACTCCTGACAGTTGGATACCAAGTAGCTGGGGCACTAATGACGCCAGTTTCTCATACAGTAGCGACGCACACACGGGTAATAAAAGCGTTAAGGCGGTTATCGGGAGCTATACTGACGGGGATGCCAAATGGTACTTTAACCCAGTAACCGGCCTAAAGGACGGGGACAGCTACCATTTTTCAGCCTGGATTAAGGCCAGTACTCAGGTACATGCAGTTGCCGCCTTTACTATGAAGGATGGCTCAACCAGCTACGAAACACTGGCTCTGCCCCTTGGCGTCACTAGCACGAACTGGACACAGTACACCAGCAGCTTCACCGCTCCTACCGGCGCTCAAGACGCTACTGTATACCTGTTGATTTCAAATGCTGGTTGGGTTGAAACCGACGACTACAATTTAACAACCTACAACCCTACCGGTTTCAGTGAAGGTTTGGTCAGCATCGACTTTGATGATGGCTGGAAAAATATATACACCAACGGTCTTCCCCTGCTCCAAAAATACGGCTTGCCATCGACACAGTACATCATTAGCGGTAACATCGGTACTACCGGCTATATGACCAAGGCGCAAATTAAAGCTTTTCAAACACAAGGTAGCGAAATTGGCTCGCATACAGTAGATCATGCCGACCTTACAACCCTTACCGCCGCACAGCTAAACACCGAACTCAGCCAGTCGCAAGCTACGCTTCGCAGCAACTTCGGTAGTAGCGTCGCCAGCGAATTTGCAACTCCCTATGGTAGCTACAACGACACAGTTCTTACTGCGGTAAAGAAATACTACGTCTCTCATCGCTCGACCGACGTTGGATTTAACAGTAAAGACAACTTTAACCCATATAACATTGTCGTACAAAACGTTACGGCTACCACCACTGTTGCCCAAGTGAAAGCGTGGGTACAGCAGGCTCAAACACAAAAGACCTGGCTCGTATTGGTATACCATCAAGTTGAAAATACGATCGCAGCTGGCGACACGGACGCCGTAAAAACCGCCAACCTAAACACCGAGCTCAGCTATATAAAGACCTCGGGTATTGCAGTCAAAACACAGGCTGCCGCCTTTGCCGAAGTAACGGCTCAGCTCCAGTAAACGGCATCTAGAACGTGTCAAACAGCCACAAAGAAATGTGGCTGTTTGTTATATCATGCACAAATGTCGTGAACACTGCTGTGTCTGTGCCATCTCCAGGTGTGCGCCAATACGACCAATTAATCGCTTCCGTGGTTGCTGACTTATCTTGCGCAAACAGATGAACGCTAACGCCAAAGCCCTGTGCCTGCAGGCTTTGTGCTTGAGCTACCACGCCGTTCAACATCGTCTGACGCTGCAGCGCGGAATCCGTAACTCGCTCTGCGGGGCTATTCGCATACGCCTGGGAAAAGGTGCCGGTATTGAGCCAGATTTTTGAGACACCAAGTGACCGGGCTGCAGCAGCCGCAAAGTCAACTCTAAGATACGTTTTAGGGTTGGACAAACTTGGACCACTTTGATTTGCTGGCGGAGACCAGGGAAAGCCCTGCAATCCAAAGCTATCAAGTAATCCCTTAGGTATATTCTGTACATATGGAAGTAGGCTCACGTAAGTACCACCATTCCACGAACTAGCAGAAGGATAGGTCTCACTATCTAGCAAAATTGTCGTCTGGCTGGTTGGAAAATATTTCTTCTGGAACTGTGCTGTCTTAGTAACATCAGCCGCAAAGACGTTAGGATCAACACTGGTCCAGGAAGGAATGTTCCCCTCCGGCAACATTACCCACATACCCATCATGCCATCGGTAATTCCCGCTGACTTAATCGCTGCAAAATACGCATCTAGGGCAGCATCATACGCACCGCCCTGATACTGCACTAAATCTAGGTCGTCACCCACCGCACTATTTGGTTCCATAAATACTAAGGGCTTGATACCGTACTGAGCATATGTTTTTAGACTAACGACGACATCGTTAGCATAGTCTTGCGCTTGATCTGTGGTTGCTGGAGTAGGCACAAAAAACGAAGAACGCTCAGCCAACTGCCCATTACATGCCTGCTCGTACTCCGCAAGCTTGCGGAGTTCCGAGTTTGCAGCATCCGCGAGTCCAGGCGTTCTAGCTGGGAATCCTGAACAGCCAAGCACGCGCAAGCCATCGGCCGCTAGTGGTGCCGCAGGGGCACTGGCTATAACAGCACTCTTAGGCGGCTGCTTACTGCTCCCCGTAGCAGTATGGGGGGCATTTGCATGATTGGCTTTAATGGCGGCCCCACGTATTTCTGGAACATGCATACCTACCAAGTATAATGCCTGCTGCGGATCACTCGCTGCCATGCCCAAGCCACTAATAAGACAAAGGCCGATCACCATTACAATAGACTGCACAGGCCAATAGAAGTGCGAATGACGGAGCTTATAAAACCGCGTACGACGTCCCATTCTGTATACCATTACAGGTATCATACGGTATAAGTTGGTTTCAGCGCAATTTCATGTTGTTAGTATAGTGCTTATGTATAATCGGGCGCTTTCAAACTCCCCAAGGCCATAGGACCCCGGCGCGCAATACCCTACTTTTGTCCAATGTAGGGATAGTATCGTATGGATTGTACCGTAAGCGTGGCAGGTAAAGCAGCTTTATCGACCCCATCCCCGGGAAAATCAGCTGTATCAGTGCCACCCCAGCTCCCACCAAGTGCTAGATTTACAATAAGATAAAAGGGTTGATCATACGGCCAAGAGTGGTAGTCTGCTCCGGGCCTTTTGTCGATAGAAAAGAATGGATTACCATCAACACGAAATGTCAGATTGGTTGGTGTCCAATCAACTTCATAGTCGTGGGCTACTGCACTACTATCACGCACTCGTATTGTGTTGAAATAATTGCGGTTCTTCCCATCTTCTGGATAGGCGAGCGAGTGGGCAATTCCATAAATCGTATGTGGATCGGTGCCAACCGCTTCGGCAATATCAATTTCGCCGTCGTTGAGGTAGCGATGGAGATCAGTGGCTGGACTCAAGTTCGCATATCTTGACTCGCTTGGCAGCATCCATATAGCCGGCCACGTACCAACGCCGCTCGGCAGCGTTGCACGCACTACTATACGTCCATACAAAAAATCTTCCTTACCCTTGGTATCAATACGGGCAGAGGTGTAGTTAAAGCCTTGCTGCGCTTCGTTTTGCGCCTCAAGCACCAAAGCGCCATTCTCAACACGTAAGTTGCGGCTGCCGTTAGTATATAGCTGCGCTTCGTTGTTTGCTTCTGGCGCGCCGGCGTACGCATTGAGTACGTTTGCATCAACACTTCCAGTACGCTTACCTGCGTATTGCAGTTCAAAGCTAGGACAAGCTGCAAAAATGTTTGTCGACTGACTATCCGAGCCCAAGCAGCTTGCCGCAGCCACAGATGCGACAGTTTTTTGCGCCGGCGCTGCGGCAAGCGTTTTTTTTGCTTTTGAATGGTGGTTTACTGCTGGAACATGCACGGGTTGCACACCCGCAGTGGCAAACATAAGCGTAGCACCACTTGCAAGAACCGTGATACCTATTACCGGAAAAGCAGCACGAGCAAACACACTACGAAGCTTATGCTTAATCGTAGTAAACAATTCGTCTACTTGCAGTGCCCGAGTAATAGGCAGCGACACACTCCGCCGGACCAGACTCAACATAGTTTATATTATATACCCAAATTGGATATACGTCAACTTTGTTAGATCTCTACTGCCTCACTACGCCCGTTATCTACCAGAGGCAAACAGGCTCGTCTCTATGCCTTGCATATGTGCGTCTTGCATGAACGCGGCTAGCGACCTTGTCGCCTGGCTACCAGTGCTTAGCGGATACGTCCAGTCCGTATCAGTATCGATAAAGCCAAAAATATTCATGCGTACCGTAAATCCAGAACCTTGTAAAACCTGCGCCTGCGCAAGCTCTCCGAAGAGCTGCTTTTTACGAACGGCGTCAGGAACTGCCGTACCGCCATACGACCGAGCCGTACCTGTATTAAACCAGATGGTACGAGTGCCGAGTGTTCGAGCCAACGCTTGTGCCGTAGCTTCATTTAAGTAGTCCGAGGCGCTGTCACCAACAGTCCATGGGAACCCTTGGAAGCCTAGCGAATCAATAGTGGGCATACCTGGGGTTTGCTTTATGGCGTTTACATAACGCAGGAGCGCACTTGCCGATACATCACCATCAAGATGCTTTGTATCGCCACTTGGATATACAGTGCTATCGAGTAGCATCGAGAAATGTATTTGCGGGAACGATTGTTCGAACACATTACTCACCACCATATAATTCTGTGCGAATAATGACGGATCTGTACTAGCGCCACCCCAATCTGGTAGATCTGCCTCTGGTAGCGGTACAACCGTGCCCATCTGAGCATCAGTGATACCGGCGCGCTTCAAATTACTGCATAAGCTTTCTAGCGCTGCAGTATAAGGGGCCGTGTGCAGCTGGCGTAGGTCAATCAGAGCACCATTATCAGTAGGCTCAATGATTATTAAAGGCACAAGATTGTACTTTTGATACTCTTTTAGCGTAACTGCTAGCGTCTCGGCTTCCGCCTGCCCTTCGCTAGCTGTGCGAGGAGTAGCAATAAAAAGCATTTCACTGGTAAACCGATACTGCAACACATGTTCATATTGAAACAAGCGTCTGAGCTGAGGGTCTGCGGCCTCACTCATATTCGCAGGCCGAGGCACCATACTAGCCAACAGGTTATGTGACACGACGTTACTATGCAGTGAGGACATACTACGGCCTAAGTATGCCGCTAACATAGTGGCACTGATAGCAAAAATAGTAAGGAGGGTTCTTAAACGACCCGCAGACCAGACCCTGATGTGCATTACACAAATTATACATTTTTACAACATAATTGTCAAAGTCGCCCATATACAGAGATGATATAATAAGTTAGCTTGCGCGGGTGTCGTATAGCGGTTATTATCCCAGTTTTCCAAACTGGTGATCGGAGTTCGACTCTCCGCACCCGCACCACCAATTCAGCAGTATACTAAAGTGTTTTTGAAACTCTTTTTCTTCTAACCAAATCGCTACACCTTTATTGTTCAAAGGCATCGGGCGACGATTCGCCTACACTCAAGGAGCGTTTATCATAAGCATACGGCGACAAGTACTCAAAGAATACTTGCATATCAGGATGTGTACGCAGTAGCGCCAGGTTATGAGTCGCAGCAATAACTTCAGGATCATTTTCTATATTAGGTCGATACCCATTAGCGTCAAAGAAGCTTCGTCCCTGCCCCCAAGCATGAAACATAAGCTCGGTCCTACTCACTGGCTGATCAGCTTCAAGACGCCGTTCGGGAACAAATAGTCCTGCTAATTCTCGATTAGCCGGCTCCGTCATCTCGGGCACAATATGGAGCATGTGGAGGGTCCGATACATAAACCCAATCCCTTCCTGATTAGCTGTCATTCCACCAAGCTGACTCAGTAGTCTCCTGTCATCTTGGGATAAACCATCGGGACTCGGCGGAGCGTAGACCTTGCTTTCCGCAAGCTGCTCGATAGTTTTATGGTCCACATAACCTTGGTAGTACCCATGCGAAGCAAGTCCCCCGGGCGTAACAGCTCCGACCGCCGCAAATACTCCCTCATAGAGAATACGCCGCGCATAGGGAGCAGCCCCTTCTCCTGGAAAGCGCTTCATGCGCTCGCGGAGCATTTCAGCTTCGCCTAGTTCCTTCGGCTCAGGTTCAGCACTTAGCCCTGGCCGCTTAGCAGCATCTAGAATGTCTTTAGAAACACCATAGGTCTCTAGAAATACCTCAGTTAGATCCGGATTATCAAAAGGATGGACTTCGGGATCATGATTCATTTCTGGCTCTTCAGGCAGGGCGTCGTTATCTGTTCGGTCTAAGATTTCAAACATATACGCCCACTATAGCATTGGGGAGTCCCTAGGCAAACAGAGCTATCGTAATCGCATCGTAAACAGCCTTAACGCGTTTCTGGTATTCTGTCGATTGCGCTGCGTAGTGTTCCAGAGTAATCCCATCATTAACCTCGAGTACCCGCAATATATTATCCGCAGTACGGACAATATCAACTGCAGCTAGACGCAATGACAACACGCGCATTACCTGCCCTGCAATATTCGTAAGATCAGTAAGTAATGATGTGTCGATGATATCCGTCGCTACTGCACCAAATCCAAGATTAAACAGCTTGAGGTCGCCGCGCGTAGTGGGCTGTGTTTTTTCAAGCGATAGTAGCAGCCTGCCGTCCAACATTACTAGCCGGTATTCTGATTGCAAATCGTAATGTGGCGAGACGGCCCAAGCGGGCTCACCGCTATACTGTGCTGTCTGGATGGCTTCAGCAAGTGATGCAAACCGTTCAACAGCACGCCCGCCAGTACCATCCAGCGGTTTGAGCACTACTGGTTGATCATCTAAATCAGGTAAATTTAGGTGCCATTGCGTAGGATCATGCGGCATAGAACGTACTAAGTAGTGCTCAATCGCTGGTACACTTGCAGCACGCAACGCCATATAGGTCGCTACTTTATCTTGGGCGAGTTGGCCGGATGCAGCCAAATTAACGTCAAATTTATAGCCGACAATCCAGCGCACCGTATTGTCTTTTTCCAATCTCAGTACCCAGTCGTTTGAAAAGGATTGGAAGTTGATGCCCTGGTTACGGCAGATGCTACGAATTATCTCCGGTAATGTCCGGGCTTTGATATATGGTCCATTTTGCATAGCTACCTGTTAGTATAGCAATTTCATCTGTTACGGTATAATGTAGCCAGATCGGTGCGCGCCCTGGTAGCTCAGATGGATAGAGCAGAGGACTTCTAAGCCTAAGGTCGTTGGTTCGAGTCCAACCCAGGGCACCAAATATATTCTTATGAAGCCAATTACCATCGTTACAGGCAATCCGCATAAATTAGCAGAGCTACAGCAAGTATTTTCCGCAGAGATACCACTAAGCACCACAAAGCTTAACCTTGATGAAATTCAATCACTTGATTTACATGAGATTGTTCGCCATAAATTGCACCAAGCATACGAAGCAATACACGGTCCAGTGATTGTTGAGGATGTATCAGCTGAATTAGACGCGCTGAATGGCCTGCCCGGACCGTTTGTTAAGTTTTTTGAAGAGCGGCTTGGTAAGGGCGCACTCTTTATGCTAGCGGGCGAAACACGTGCCAAAGTTATTTGCTGCATGGGCTACTACGATGGAACACATGAACTTATTGTTGACGGAGCACTCGACGGCCGCATCGTTGCAGCCCGAGACGGCGAAGGCTTTGGGTCTGATTTTGTATTCATACCCGACGGCTATGACAAAACTATGTCTGAGCTAGGTCTGGACACCAAAAATACTATTAGCCACCGCCGCAAAGCGGCCGCTTTGCTTTCAGAAAAATTGACCCAGATGGTTGCTGCCTGATAACTGCACTCTTCAGTTTTCGGTTTGTGCATTACCGTTAGGATCACGGACAGCACGGCAGGGTATAATAGGATTCATGACGCAATCTGCAACAGCAAAGGGTAACCCTTTTGATCGTTTAGCTATCTGGCTTGATAAGTTACAGCAGAAGCATCACGCACTGAGTTTTCCCTATGCAGTCGTTAAGAAATATGGTGACGACGATGCCGGTCATCAAGCAGCACTTATTACGTACTATGGATTCCTCTCGCTCTTTCCGCTACTTTTGGCGGCGACTTCAATAATAGATTCGGTAGCCAGGCGTAGTAGCGAGCTACACACCCGCTTGGTGGCTGATATAAACAGCTATTTCCCGATTGTGGGCGAGCAGCTGCAGTCCAGCGTCCACAGCAACAAAACTGGACCCGCACTTATTGCCGGGCTGTTATTCGCTCTATACGGTGCGCGCGGCATAGCAGATGCGGTGCGCAACGCACTTGACCATGCTTGGGCAATTCCGCGCACCCGGCGTAGTGGGTTTCCTAAAAACATCTTAAAAAGTCTGGGGCTGCTTCTTGGTGGGGGCCTGGGGCTGCTACTCACTAACGGCTTGGCCAGCTACGCATTGGCTGCGGTAGGTCGCGCACCAGTACTGCGTATTGTGCCGATACTGATTAACGTCAGTCTGCTGTACCTGATTTTTATGTATATATTTCTAATTGGCAGCTCCCGAAGACATCCGCGCAAAGATATTCGCCTAGGCGCTATTACTGCCAGTATTGGCCTGCTCCTGCTACAGGCAGTCGGCGGCTATCTGATTACACACCAGCTACACAATCTGCGGGGTCTATACGGTCAATTTGCTCTTGTGCTCGCTATTTTATTCTGGATCTATTTGCAGGCCCAAGTACTCATGTATGCTATAGAAATAAATGTGGTACATACTTACAAGCTCTGGCCGCGTAGTCTTACCCAAAAACCAACTACCGTAGCCGATAAAAAAGCCTTCCGCCTTTACGCCGAAAAAGAAGCGTATCGCCCCAAGCCCGAAGAAGAGATCGACGTCACTTTCCACACTCCTGCAGCTGGGTTGTAAAAACTCCCTCTCTCCAGTATAATTACCTCTGTTTTATTTCCCTTGCAGTCCGGGAAAAGAGCAGCCCAGGCAAAATGTATTCCATTTTGTCCACACAATAGTTCAAACGAAAGTGAGAACTGTATGCTAAGCCGGAAGAAATACCTTTCGTGCGAAGCTATATGAGAAAAACCGTAGGTTTGTCTCATGCCTTCTTGGCGGAAGTAGCTCAGTTGGTTAGAGCGCTGGATTGTGGCTCCGGAGGCCGTGGGTTCAAGTCCCATCTTTCGCCCCATATATAAAAAGCCGAAGACAAGTCTCGGCTTTTTATATATGGTATCTAGGGGATGCAGGGGATTCGCCAGCGACAAACCCCGAGCCTTACACTACTTAGAAACGGTGAAGTAGCCCTGTACTTCGTCATGAATGTGGTCGTGCCAACGAAAACTGCCTAGTGCATCCATAGTAACAGTAAACGACTGGCCCTTACCAAGAACTCGTTCAGTTACGCCATTGTATGGCTCGTGATGCTCATGCAAGCCAAAGGCAATCTCACGAGAGACAGTGTCATCATTTGTGATAGTAAGCGTATCACATAGTCTCCCTGCTATCTGGTCACCCGGTACCTTAACCTTATTACCCGTAATAACCACTTGGTGCCCAACCGAAGCGCCACCACCCCTACACGTACTACCGGCAGATCGCCCGCCCATAAGACCAATCACTAAAGCAAGGCCAACAACTATAACTATAAAAAGAGCTAAGAAAAAAGATGTACGCCGACCCATACGCTATAGTATAAAACAGTATGTATAAATCATGGCGCATCAGCGTTCCCTGGTTGCTTACCACTACCGTAAGTATGCTCGCCATATGCGCTTGGGCGCAAAGTCTAGGTTGGAGTTTTCGGGCGCTTACTATCTACGCATTTTTCCCGTTACTAGGCTTGTTAGCCTACAGTATCATGTGGTCGCAGTATGTGGTCGGGCCAACGAAACACGTAGTGCGGCTGCAAGATGCAGATCTAGCTGTTTACTTCCGCTATACCGGCTATATTGTATTAGCGGCGATTGTCCTACATCCAGGACTGCTTGTATACCAACTTTTCCGCGATGGACGCGGCCTACCACCAAGCAGCTACGAACATTTCGTAGGGCCAGGGCTTGGCTGGGTTACACTCCTAGGCACTGCAAGCTTACTTGCCTTTTTAGCCTTTGAACTGCGTCGATGGTTTAGCACTGCAACCTGGTGGAAATACATTCCTATGGCAGCGGATGCGGCAATGATAGCTATTTTTTATCATAGTCTACGATTAGGAATACAACTGCAGAGCGGCTGGTTTCGGGATATCTGGTGGCTTTATGGTAGTAGCTTGATCATTATAGTAGCCCAAAAATACACTTCAATGTTACGGCAGCATTTCCAGGCCAAGCAGGTTACAGATGGGTCAGGAGCAGACTAATACAAAGCGGCACAGTAAGGTTATCTAGTCCAAGCACCGCAATATTCTCTGTCAGTGCCGCGAGTAGGGCGGCTAAGCTAATGACGAGGATGGAGAGGTGGCTTACACATAAACTATAGCCAGCCAGCAGCGCTAAGGAAGTAATTATAAACGTAAGCGTCCCCGCCACGCTCTTAGCATGCCCCCACAGATAGTACGTATTGTTACGACCATAGCGGACTCCAACTATGGCCGCTAATCCATCAGCAAGACTCATCTGTAAAAGCGAAGCCGCATAAATAGCCTTACTGTGGGTGATAAAGGTTAATACGCCCACTACCAGTGCAAAGCACGCTTCGCCAAACGTTGGACGCTGCACGCTATGTATAGCCCGAAAAACCTTAAACCGCTCTGACACTACCACCACGACCAAAAAGGCCGTACTAAGCAAACGTATCTCGTTCCATGTTAGAAAAAATGGCCAAAAGGCTACAAACGACCCAACAGTTATATGTACAAACTTGCGGCCAATTTCAGAATCACCAGCAAACCAATGTTTACGCCAACCAAATTCGCTTATGGATAGTACCAAAAATACTGCAAGAACACTTAGTAGGGCATACATTCATACTTATTGTACGCCTTGGCCGCCCCGTAGAGTTGCTATTTTAGCAAACCAAGCTGCGCATACTACATACAAGGCTAAACTTGCTATGTACTACTAGTAGTAAATCCATAGCAAAAGGAAATCGTAAAACCCAGAACTATATGATATAAAATATACATCAAGTTTAGTAGTGAGAACCAATGACAAACGCCGAAACTAGCGGGTCTATACCGCCCAGGGATCTTGATATAGCCACACTCGGTCACGCCGCCACAGATATGGCAACCGCTTGGGATATAGCCTCAAGACTACACATGCGTCGCGGCAGCGAGATGCTTACCATACGTGGAGCGGGTAAGAACGGAGGTATCCACCCGGCCGCAGCGAATCACGTGCTTGACTTGCTAACTCCACGCCTAGATCATCTCTACGAGCAAGGAATCCCCGTAGTTGTTATGTATGATGGCGATCCCGATGATCCAGAACAGCCAGATATTGGACACATTGCAGGCGGGCTGCTTGATAGGTTTAGCGACCGCGTTGAAACTGGCGATATGACATTTATGGCCGCCCAGGCCGCTGACTGGTACTACCCTCCTGTGCCAGGCTCAAATCTAACGAGTGCCACTGGCCGCCCCTTTGACACGTTTGTCTTCCCAAGAGGTGTTTATCCTGGCGACCACAATCGTTTCACCCAGTCAGATCTACTCGTTGCCTATCCGAACTACCGCCAGCTTTATGTCGGTGCTGCCGGCATGATTGCCGCCAGTCAGATGGTTGATTATTGCAACCGTGTTCCGCCAGGCGGCCGTGTGAATGTCACTGCTATCCGGGCAGTTATCAATGGCGCGCTTGACCGCGAAATAGGCGATAAGCTCGCAGCTGCCGTCGCCGCTGCCGATGATGCCAAGCGCCAAAAGTTTGCCGATATACTTAAACAACGCCAACGTATATATGGCGCCCATTGGAGAAATGATGGCACACTTGATGACTCGTTTCTCGAGCACATCCAGCGCCCGGAGGATACGCACGAGTTGGTTGTATTATGGACTTCGCCTGAAGAAGTAAAAATTGCCAACTGTCGCCGTATTGATCTCAACAATCCGGAATTCGACCGGCTTTTCGCTGATGCACCCTACTACGTCAAGACCACCCCAATCCGCGCCAGGCAAATCCCGGACGGGCAAAGCGAAGTTGTGCCCGTTAAATCTGGCGCTACAACCGATACCGCCTATGCAGGTGACTGGGTCTGCAGTAGCGTAAGTGGCGAAGAATACAAAGGCCCTTCAGACTTTAATGACGTATATGAACCCGATCCAGATACGCCCGGCCTGTTTAGGCCCAGATACGATCCGCGTAGGCTGATAAAACTTACAGAAGATGTCATCTTTATGGCGCCTTGGGGCGAGCTACAAGCCATTTTGCAAGGTGGTTATCTTATGGAGCGCACCATACGCGGCGGTCCACGCAAGGGTCAAACCGAGCGATATGGTATCTCCCAAGAAGGTGTCGAGCGTGATATGGTACCGCTAGCGGCTGGGCCTATTTACCCGCAATAATGTGTAGCCAGGTGGCGTTCTTTAGCTCTTTATCACCTTCCACTTGCACATTAGTATAGCCTGCTTCTGCTAGCGCCCCAGCAATTTGATCTTTAGTCCAAAAACAGAAGTAACGGGGCGCATTAAGCTTATCCTCTGTCCATTTTTCACCCTCGCCCTGCTTAAGCGTAAAGGCAAACCTACCACCTACATTCAAGGAACCAAGCACCTTTTTCAGTACCGCGGTCGTTTCTTCGCGGGTAAAGTGCAGAAGCACTGCATTCGCTAAAACTAAATCGTATGAGCCTTCAATTGCTTCAGTAATAGCATTGAGCTTGCGCGCGTTAAAGCCCTTTTGCCGTAGGAGGGCGACAAAACCCTCTGTCACATCCGTGCATTGGACCGTATAGCCTAAAGATTGAACGTAGGCCGCATCTCGACCAAACGCACTACCAAATTCTAATATACGGGCATCCTGCGGCAGATTCTCAAGAGCTCTATCAAGCCACTCTTTTACTAAGCCCTCAACTTCTTGCGGCGTACCATCGATATATTCCTGAATATGATCTTCATATGATTGTACTGTAGTGCTGTTTGTGTCGCCCATATTTTTCTCCTTACGATTCAGTAGAGGCCCCTGGAAGGTCCGATAAAAGCAATGAATGGTCGGGGTGACTGGATTTGAACCGGCGACCTCAGCGTCCCGAACGCTGCGCGCTACCAAACTGCGCTACACCCCGCTAACCGGAAATACTAGAGGCTATTTTACCAGTTTTGTCCCCTGTTATAAAGGACACCTCTAGACAGACTGTGTGGTACTTTTTTGCTTAGCGTACAAAGCCTTGCCGCCCAACAGCACCGCAAAGCCTAGACTAGCGCCCACGGCCGCTATCACAAAACCACCAATTATATCCTGTCCATGATGCACTCCTGCAATTACCCTGGCAGTACCAATCATCAGTGAAAGGGCTAACAGCGTGGCACCCAGCCATTTGCTGTAGCGCAACAACACAAACGCAACTAACGCGCTGTAGGTGGTGTGATCCGACGGAAAGCCATTGTCGCGCCCATGAGCAAAATACGGCGTCACGCCATCACGTACAAAAGGGCGCGGGTCTTGATGCAGTGCTGCAGCGACCTTAGCAAGTAAAAGAGCTAGCATTACACTTGCTGCCAAAAGGGCCGCCATTTCCAGTTTACGTCGTTGGCTAAGTCTAAAAAACATATACGCTAGCGCTAGCACCGGCGCAACCACTGCATACTTCGCGAAAATAATGACCACCTCATGCATGTCACCTATACTATCACATCCGATCTCACTACCTAACCATGAATAAGCAACCCCCTCCAGATTGTCGCTCATTATTGTGACTAAGATCACTATTTTCTTGACTTCATCTCTGTAAGAGGTGTACTATAGCCGCCGACAAAGGCAGTCTACTTTTGCCAAAAAATACTTCAGTATAAATACCCAAATTGTTAGGAGTTTCTATGACAGCAGGAATATTGGAAACCATTCCTGAAATTGCTTGTGGGCAAGAAAACATCAGTCCAACACCGGAAGCGGCGCCTACTTACGGTGCACTAATAGATAACGGAGCCGAAATCTTATACCCGGGTCTCATGCTTAAGCGCAAGGAAAGCCTGTCTAGTCTTGTACGGCTTCTGGAAAAGAGCAACGTCCTATTGCCAGAACAACGATTGGCATTCCGTACCGGTGCAAGCGGTAGCGACTTGGTGGCTTACCCCACAAACCTATATACCGCAGAAGCCTTTTTAGACCTCAGGGAGGAGAATATTGCTAGAGGGCTCTTTGAGCTTATTTACAGCTCCTCAGGCAGTTAGTAGCCCTATTACTCTGTAGACCCAGACCTGTGGGTTACTATGATTCTAAGAAATATGTGGAAACTATACTTTTACTACACTTGTGAATAGTTGTGCAGACAAATACCGCCCATGGCTCGTTGCAACAGCCCTACATGCGAAAACCCCTAACAGGAACGTCCTGGGTACGTTCCTGTTAGGGGTTTGGACATCGACCTAAGTGTCACAGAAACTGATTAAAAAGACACTGACCGAGAACCAAAGCTCTCGGTCAGTGCGAACAGATCTATTTGGTCGGGGAGACAGGATTTGAACCTGCGACCTCACGGTCCCAAACCGCGCGCGCTACCAAACTGCGCCACTCCCCGAAAAGGGATATGAGACAAACCTACGGTTTTTCTCATATAGCCTTGCACGAAAGGTATTTCTTTCGGCTTAGTTTATAGTTCTCACTTTTGTTTGAACTATCGCACCGACAAAATGGCTCACATTTTGTCGGGCTGCTCTTTTCCAGGGATACGTAGCCGCAAACCCCTGGGAATTAACAGTGGTGATTATACGGTAAAATTATGAGAATTACCAGACCTTACGGATATGTTGAGCCGAGCGGGCGCGGCCAGTGGTTTCATCAACGTCCACTAGTAGTGCATTGAACTGCATGCGACCAGCGATTTCCAGCTCGTTACGAGTTTGATAGCCGTCGCGCCAACGTGGAATCACAGAGGAAAATTGCACACCCAAAGATGAATCAAGCGAGCCACACATCCCAACGTCCGTCATATGGGCCGTGCCTTTGGGCAGCACATCAGCGTCCGCAGTAGGTATGTGCCAGTGATCGCCTACCACCATGCTTGCCCGACCGTCCAGATAATAACCAATGATAAACTTCTCGCTGCTAAAATCGCCATGGAAGTTTACGATTGTTGCTATCCGTTTATCGGGCGCTTCGTCGGCCAGAACCTTGTCGATAACTTGCAGTGGATTATCCACCTCTTTTTCGGCATCACGGCCAACAATCTGCCCCATCAGGCTTATCAATAGTACTTGCCCTTTGGAAGTCTCGGCATATTTATAGCGCAGGCCTGGCGTACCTTCCGGATAGTTTGCCGGGCGAATAATTGGCTCATCCGGATCATCAAGCGCAGGATAGATTTCATCGCGAGCCAGCGTCCAGTTGCCACCAGTACAGAAATCTACACCTGCCGCCTGCAAACGAGTAAAATCTTCGGGCAAAACCCCCTTACCTAGACTCAGATTTTCGGCCTGGGCTACAACAAAATCTACGCCATGTTCGTGTTTTAGATCTGGTAATACGTTCTCGACAGCCTTCAGACCCATTTCACCCATCACATCGCCAATGTAGAGAATATTCATATAGCTTACTGTAAATTCTTTAGGTACTCCGGTAAAGGGTCGCCAAAGCGAACTTCTGACACATTCGCAATACTGTCTTCGGCAGTCATCTTAGGATATTGTGCACGGTAAGCCGTGTCGACACTGCCAAAATAAGCATCTGTCCAATCAAAGCCAAGCTTGTGGGCGGCCGCTTGAATAGCAGCTTCACTAGGGCCTTCGATTTCTATATATGCATCTAGCCATGGCCACTCATCCAGCACCACTTCTACATCATCCAGCTGCCAGGTTTCGCGCTTAGACTCTTGATAGCTATAGGTTTTAAAACCAATGGCAAACAAAATTTGCTTCATGTCCTCGTAGGAACCGACGGCAGTCTCTAGCTCGTGCACATAAGGAGAGTCAGCTGCTTTCTTTTTATAGTTACAGGTAACTTTATCGCCTTCATCGCGCAAGCGCAGTTTTTCGTGCTGAAACGCCTTCTGGTAACGGCTATCCGGATGATCAAACAAGTTTCGGCGCATCATGCGCATAGGATGGACGAGTGTAGCGCTGACAGCCTTAAGCTTGTCCCGAACTTCGTCGTGGTCAGTCCGCAAAAACTTGACTTCGATTTCCTGAGGCAAATCCATTATTTGGCGAACTCTACAGCGCGGGTTTCACGGATGACGTTTACTTTGATTGTTCCCGGGTAGTTCATACTCGACTCAATCTTATTGGCAATATCGCGCGCCAAACGAATGGCCGTCAGGTCGTCAACTTGCTGCGGACGCACAAACACGCGAACTTCGCGGCCAGCGCTAATAGCGTATGACTTATCAATGCCCTTGAAGCTGTTGGCAATGTTTTCGAGATCCTTCATTCGCTCCACAAAGTTTTCGGCACTAATGTTGCGGGCGCCAGGACGCGAGGCACTAATAGCATCACAGACGCGGACAATCAGGGCTTCGGTGCTGGTAGCTTCTACGTCGTCATGGTGTTGTTCGGCAGCCAGCGCCACCGCTTCGGGCGCACCATATTTACGTAGCATCTCGCCGCTAATGTGATGGTGCTTGCCTTCCATTTTGTGCGTCAGTGCTTTGCCGAGGTCATGAACTAGCGCAGCATATTTGGCAGTTTTTACATTAGCACCGATTTCCTCGGCAATCATGCCGGCGATATGCGCCATCTCGGTAGAGTGCTTAAGTACATTTTGGCCGTAGCTGGTGCGGTATTTTAGCTCACCAAGCAAATGCAGTACCTCTTTTGGTATACCAAGCACCCCCACTTCGCGAGCAGCATCTTCGCCGGCACGTACTACATCTTTTTCTACCTGTTTTTGTGCCTTCTCTACCACTTCTTCGATGCGGCCTGGATGCACGCGGCCATCCTTAAGCAGTAGTTCCAATGCGATACGGGCAACCTCACGGCGGACCGGATCAAAGCTACTCAGCACAATGTAGCCTGGCGTGTCGTCGACCATAATATCTACACCTGTAGCACGTTGCAACGCCTGAATATTGCGACCTTCTTTACCGATAATCCGGCCCTTCATTTCTTCGTCTTCCAGCTTCACGCTAGTAACGGTTCGCTCGGCAGTCACTTCGCTGGCCATGCGTTCCATGGCAGTTGCGATAATCAGGCCGGCTTGCTCTTCGGCGTTATCTCTGGCTTCGTTCTGCAGTTTTGCTATAACGCCAGTTAAGTCGTTACGAATATCGCGCTCGGTCATTTGCATTAGCTTTTCAGCAGCTTCAACCTTGCTAAGCTTCGCAATCTTTTCAAGTTTTTCTTGCTGTTTAGTGCGAATATCGCGAATCTCGCCCTTCAGCTGCTCTACTTCGTCCTCACCTTTACGGAGCGACACAGTGCGTTTGTCAAGCTCATCTAGTTTGCGATCGAGCGCTGATTCACGCTGCACCAAACGGTTTTCTAGGTCTTTCAGCTCCCCGCGACGAGCCTTCTCATCTTTTCGTGTATCGTCGGCTATGCGAGCGGCATCATCACGTGCCATTTGTAGCATTTTATCTGCTTCTTTCTTAGCTCTTGACAACTCCTTTGCGGCCTTGTCTTCTACAGCAGCATTTTTGCGTTTTTGGGTATACGTACTCCCGCCGTAACCCACACCTAAACCAACCACAGCGAGTAGCACTGCAATTATTGCCATATTTTTCCTTTCTGTGCTAACAGATCACAGCCCTAGGACGTCGCTATCACTTCTCTAGTCCTTATGTGCAGAATCTGGATATCAAATAAAAATCGTACCGGTTGGATTTGTCCCAAAACAACAATTCCTGTTTTAAATATACGCTGTTGCGTGTAATGTCGTCAAACAAACAATTACTTCTTAGGTAGCGTAATGTGAGCGTCTGCACCATAAAATGGCAGTGCGAGCTCGTCGGTTTTGCCGCTTAAGAGTCGTTTAATTCCGTGTTCTAACCACTCCGGATTCTGCTCGGCGACAATTGGCAAATGGTAGCTATTGCTTAGCGCGTTACCCACTGTTAACCCGATACGAAGTCCTGTAAAACTTCCCGGTCCCTGGAAACAGACGATTCCCTGTATATCAGGCCAGCTTTTTTCTTGGGATGTTAACAGTGTTTCGATCTTGCGATGTAATGTCTCGGCCAGTTCGCGGTGAGCCTGCCATATTTCGTACGCCAGCTGTTTTTCACCGTCGTACAGACCAATTTCGGCTTCGGGTTTATCGGTACGAATCGTTAGGATAATCATCGTTTAACCCCTTTCACTAGATAAGTGAGCTGCTCTGGGTACACCATGGTGATCAAGCGGGTGTCGTCGCCAGTCTGCTCAATCTGCACTGTAAGCCTCATTTTGGGCAATACATCATGCACAATATCGCCCCACTCTATTACCGCTACGTATGCCGGGTCACCGAGGAGCTCTTCTAGTTCGTCACCCATGATGCCCGCCTCGCCCAGACGATAGAAATCAAAGTGCGCAATGGTAAACTTAGGCGCTTTATACTCTCGGCTGAGCGTAAATGTAGGGCTACCTACTCTATCCGTGCTACCCGCCCCACGTGTCAGTCCACGGGTAAAAGTAGTCTTACCGCCGCCCAAATCGCTCACCAGCTCAATCGTCTCACCGCCGCGCAGGTTGTGGCCGAGGGCTTCGGCGAGCTGCTCGGTTTGCGCGGAACTGATGGATTCGGTTTGCCAAGTCGTGCCTGTATTCATATATTCCATATCCTACCGCGAGTACGGCAACGGCGGCAAGCACTAGGGGATGGATTGGCGCAGTTGTAGTGCTAGGAGTTGTGGCTACGGCCGAGCCGGTATTCATACTGCTGGTAGTTGCCGCTCCTTTCACTCCCGTAGTGCTCTTACTAGTCCTCCCAGATGTTTTATTAACCGCACTAGTACTACTCGGCTGTTTAATGACATTCGTTGCTCCAGGGGTAGCCTCAATTGTCCAGCGCCACACACCATTCGCCAGCGCCCACGCTTGCCCATCCTTAGCAGTGCCATATGTATCCGTATGTGACAGACTAGTGCCAAACGGATCAAGCAGATCAGTCTGACCGCCACTATTGCTAAGTGTTAGACCCGTCTTGGCAGAATAAAATGCCACGAAGCCCTTGGCCGGCAGCATAGTGCCTGCAGGGAATACGTAACTATGCTTAATTGCAGTACCGGTCTGCAAGGTGAATCCGCTCAGGTCAAAGGTAGTAGCGTTGCCATTGTAAAGCTCAATAAATTCGTCTGATGCATCAGTGCCAGTACCAACCGGGTTAGGTAGTACCTCGGTAAGCTGTGGCGCCGCCAGCCCCACATCTGCAACCGGTAAGACTGCACCTGCTGAAGGTGCTACTGAGCTATCTGCCAAGCCAATAATGACTGCGGTCGGTTCGACAGATGGCATTAAGCCGCCATCTGAAACAGGTTGCACGGGGCCTGCAGTACCAACGTTTAGCTGGCAAAGATTAGCAACGCCAGTAGCAGCATCTACCGCCACGTCGGCCAACTGCCAGCTGTGTGACCCTGCCGACGCCTGTATTCGATAGTAGGCCGCTTGTTTATCGACAGTACTCTTAGGAACATTGGCAATATCCCCATCGGCGCCTGAACTCCATGATACTGCGTCAATTGGCGTTGGCACAATCAGCCCCTCCGGAGTACTCCCTAGCAACTGCAGCGCGCCTGTGCTATCGCCTAAGCTCAGTGATAATTTTGTCGTCACCGTTGCACCGCAAGTCGAACCACCGCCACTTAAAAGCAGCGAGGCACCGACTGGCAACGCAGCCGCAGGCAACTGCTGAGCACTACTAGTGGCACCGACTGCTAGCGGATTCGTCTTACTAAACGCATACAGCCAATATTTACTGAGGTCAGAGATAGTCGTACTACTGTTATTTTGTAGTGTTATAAACTCATCACCCGTCATCTTTATTTTAGTTATGCCGAGTCCAGCAGGCGGCACAAGTACAGGGGGTGTCGTCGCAAAAGCTTTATTCGTTGCACCTGTAGCGCAGCCGATTAGTAATACACTGAGTCCCACCCGCAGGAAAAAATTGCGGAATCTCATAGTTACCCTCGCTTAGATGTGAATGTACCTGCGAGTTTACTGAAGGCTCATCCGCCTTGCAAGCTTGAGCACTTTATTACCTTAGTTTTTACAACAAACTACATGTCGATGACTAGAGGTTGTATACTATAAGCATGTTGCAACTTAGCGGTAGTCTGTTGAACAGGCCTGTAATGAGTCTCCGCACTGGCCAGCAAGTTGGTACCATTTTGGAGCCCATTATCAATCCCAACAACCTGAAGATTGAAGGTTTTTATTGTAGTGACCGTTTTAATAAGGGTGAGCTTGTGCTGCTCTACCAGGACATTCGTGATGTGGTCGCCCAAGGATTTGTAGTAAACGACCACGATGCATTGACACCTCCGGAAGAGCTGGTGCGTCTAAAAAATGTCATGGACATAAACTTCAAATTAATTAGCAAACCGGTTGTAACCGTTGCTAAAGAGCGGCTAGGGAAAGTTAGCGACTACGCTACCGAGGTAGAAACTATGTACATTCAGAAGATTTACGTGGCGCAGAGCATGTTCAAAAACCTCACAGGTGGCAATTTAGGTATTGACCGTAATCAAATTAACGAGATTACTGATAGGAAGATAATTATAAACGAGTTGCTAAAGGGGACCACAGCCACTGCAGGAATGGCTATTTGACACCCAAGAGTAACACCTCGCAGACGTATATTATGCGTTAGGACTCATTTGCTAGCGCACTTTTAATATCATCGTAGCCGAACCCTTGACGCGCCAGGTATTGCATCAGCTTTAGATTATCTTGATATCGTGCTTGTTTGCGCTTGCGGGCCACTAATTCTTTCAGGACTGCGCCTTCATCCGCTTCGTCATCGTCGAGAGTCTGCTCGATTACTTCAGGGGCAACGTGTTTTTGGCGAAGCTCCTGTAGCAAGCGTCGCTTGCTTACCGATTTTAATTGCCGACGATTACGCACCCAAGCCTCAGCGAACCTGACATCGTCAACTAAGCCAAGTCTACTTAGACGTTCTAAGAGCATTTGAGACAATGTTTCGTCATAACCTTTTCTTTGGAAATATTCTGTCAACTCCCACTCGCTTCGCATCCGACGGACAGCATAAGCAAGCGTCAGTCCGTAAGCTTTGTCGTCAGCTGAAAGTTTCTGATATGCTTTCAGCTGACGTTCGTCTACCTGCACGCCGATAACAATCTTTTCCTCTAGCAGCACATCGGCACTCAAGCTAAAAGCATACTTCCCGTCAACATAGATCGAGTAGCGTCCCTTGAGTCGCTCCTGCTGTTTGATGGCTGTAATGATCACACTACCCGCCCTAAAACTGCCCTACCGCAATCAAAGCTTGCCTAAAACAGCCCTTCATAGCATTCGTAGTTTCTAACGATTCCACATTTGTCTCGTCAAAGAAACATGAAATCATCATGCAGGCCATAGCCCTTTTACTCCCATGTCCGGGTTTGGTTCTTATGCTCGCGATTTACAAATGCCTGTTCTAGATTAATATCTAGCTGATTACAGATATCCAGCAGTACTGCCAACACATCGGCTGCAGCATCACTACAATCTTCAATTGCCGCATCGGTTGCTTGTGCCAAATTTGCTCGTTTGCGAGCCGCCTTTGCAAATTCACCTGACTCCTCTAGCAGAAGCATGAATTTCTGACTAACGGTTTCCTGGTCGAAGCCACGCTGTTGAGTCACTTGCCGCACATACGCCTGGTAGCCGGCAAGCGATCTGTCTTGTGGGTCGCGGTCCTCTGCCATAGCCTACTCCTTGCCTGCTGCCTCTCGGACTTTTACTGCTACCTCTTCCTGAATTCCAGGGTTCTCTTGCAGATAGGTTTTAGCTGCTTCACGACCTTGGCCGATTTTTTCACCCCCGTAAGCAAACCAGGCGCCAGCCTTTTCAACAATGTTGTACTTAACCGCCAGGTCCAGGATATCGCCGGCAGTACTAATGCCTTGGTTATACATAATGTCGAACTCTGCTTCACGGAACGGCGGCGCAATCTTGTTTTTTACCACCTTAACTTTGGCACGGTTGCCAATTACCGCGTCGCCAGCCTTTATTTGCGAAATGCGGCGAATATCCATGCGCACCGAGGCATAAAACTTCAGCGCGTTACCGCCGGTAGTGGTCTCGGGATTACCAAACATGACACCAATCTTCATACGGATCTGGTTAATAAAGATAACCGTGGTCTTACTGCGGCTGATTACGCCAGTAAGCTTACGAAGCGCCTGACTCATCAAGCGGGCTTGCAGACCCATTTGTGGGTCACCCATATCGCCCTCTATTTCTGCGCGGGGCACCAGTGCAGCTACCGAGTCAACCACAATTATGTCGACTGCGCTGCTGCGAACCAGTGTCTCAGTAATTTCTAGAGCCTGTTCGCCGTTGTCCGGCTGAGACAATAGCAAATTTTCAACATCTACGCCGATACGCTTGGCATATGCCGGGTCAAGGGCATGCTCCGCATCGATAAATGCCGCCGTACCACCCGCCTTTTGTATCTCAGCAATCGCATGTAAAGTCAGCGTAGTCTTACCGGAACTTTCCGGGCCATAAATTTCTATAATACGTCCTTTCGGAATACCACCGCCAAGCGCTAGGTCGAGACTTAGACTACCTGTTGGTGTCGTTTCAACATCGACTGCATGAGCTTCGCCCAGCTTCATAATCGAGCCCTTACCAAATTGTTTCTCGATTGTCTCGAGTGCCAAGCCCAACGCCTTACTCTTGCCTTCGCCCTCAGCCATGTTTGTCGGTTCAGTCTTGGGTGTTGTTGCCTTTGCCATATCCTTCGTCCTTTCGTCTACGGCAGCTAAAGATTGCTACCTGCATCAAATAATATTGTATTTACAGGTATACGCGGCCCGCCCCTCAAAAGCAACGTACAATCTATTTTGGGAGGACAGACCTCCCAAACGATATCTTACTTATAAATCGTTAGCCAACTCTTGCTTTAGAATGTCCATCATCTTCTTTTGTTCAACATAATCCGAAACAAATTCCAAATATTCCTCTGGGCTCTCAAATAAATTTAGAATACGTTTTGGGCGTAGCCACGACACTTCATCGCGTTGCAAATAATACGGCAGGCTGGAGTACTCATACTCACGCCACTGTCGCGGGTTCAAGTGAATATACCGGGAAATATGCTCCAGATATGAATCGTCGCTGACCATAGAAGCCTTATAGCGCGATTCAAACAGCGAGCCACTACGCTTATATTTCTTATTAAAGTAACGGCTATAGCTTGTGAGCAGGCTTTTCATAAGCTGTGCCATAGCCCCGGGCTGATGCTGGTAAATTAACAAGTGAAAGTGATTTGGCATTAGCACAAAGGTCAGTAGTTCAACCTTGTTATAGAAATTAGGATAAGGAACACCGTATGCATCACGCACTTCTTCGGCAGATAAATAACGCTGCAGCAGCGTCAGGAACGTAATGTAATCTTGCTCATCACCAAAGATTCTATGGCGGCTATGACCCCGGGCATAGACATGCTGAAAACTATCGGCTACATCTTGCTTTATAACATTCCTCCGCGGCATATCTCTATACTACGCCACATTTATATTCTTTAGGAGGACAGACCTCCCAAAATTACAACAGCATATTGAGGTTATGCTGCTTGTGGTTTTTGTATATAATGGCAAGTAATTATGCGCATATCAGATGATTTAGTGGAGAAGTTGCTGATTGCAACCGGTAAACTTACCGAGGACAAACTAAAAGCGCTCCGCGAGCAGGAAAATAACGAGAAAAAAGCGCTCCAGGACATTGTTGTCAACACCAACACTTTGAGCGAAAAGGAGCTAACTAAGCTCTACGCCGAGGAAATCGATGTACCGTTTGTGGAAATCGATCCCAAAGAACTACATAAAGACATCTTAAAACTGATACCCGAGCGTATCGCTAAACAATATGACACAGTAGCATTTGACGTTGATGAAGACGGCGTGGTGTATGTGGCCATGGAAGACCCCGACGACGTCCCAGCCATCAGTTTCTTGCAGAAACAGCTCGGACAACCACTACGCGTTCATATTGCAACTGAAAGCAATATTCAGGCCGCACTCGATCTATACGATGACACTAATGTCGGCACTGAGCTTGCCAGAGTAATGGCTATCGAAGACAAAGAGCTAGAAGACGAAGTGGTTGACGAGGAAGATGTAGCCGAAGACTCGCCCATCGCCCAGACTGTCAACTTGATTATCGACTACGGTGTGAAGGCAGGGGCCAGCGACGTTCATATCGAGCCCAGAGAAAACTTTGTGCTAGTGCGTTACCGCGTCGACGGTATTTTGCGTGAAGCTAACAAACTGCCGCGCAAGGTATTAAGCTCGTTAATTTCCCGCATAAAGATCCTGGCTAACCTCAAGATCGATGAACACCGTGCGCCGCAAGATGGCCGCTTTAAGATATCGGTTAACGGCCACATTTATGCATTACGCGTATCGACGCTACCGATTGTGGACGGCGAAAAAGTGGTGATGCGTATCCTTGATGAGTCTAGCAAAGCGGCAACACTTGAAGAGCTCGGCTACTGGGGCAACTCCCTTACCGCCGTACAACATGCTATCGTTCAGCCGCACGGTATGGTTCTGGTTACCGGACCGACCGGGTCAGGGAAGTCAACCAGTTTGTTTAGCGTACTTAGTATGCTAAACAGCCCCGGCGTCAACATTAGCACCGTAGAAGACCCAGTAGAATACCGGGTAGTCGGTGCTAACCAAACACAGGTAAACCCTACAGCAGGCATGACTTTTACCAGCGGTCTCCGTGCACTCCTTCGTCAAGATCCTAACATTATCATGGTAGGCGAGATACGTGATGGCGAAACAGCCGACCTAGCCGTACAAGCAGCCCTTACCGGCCACCTCGTGTTCAGCACGCTCCACACCAACAATGCTGCTACCTGTCTACCACGCTTGCTTGATATGAACATCGAGCCATTTTTGATCGCCAGCACAGTGCGCATCGTGATCGGACAACGTTTAGTGCGCAAACTCTGCCCCGATTGCCGCGAAGAGTTTACCCCGGACAACGCCACGCTAACGCGACTCGCCAAGGCATTCAAACTGCAAAACACCGAGGCGATGAGCCATCTGCACAAATTAGAAGCGCAAGCTATAGAAGGCAACATTGGCACCAAAGTTTCTAGCAAGGTTAATAAGTCTTCTGCGGCCGATCCATCAACTACCGAAAAAACCATTACCAGGCTCTGGAAAGCACATGATGATGGCTGTGAAAACTGTGGTCACAGCGGCTACCGCGGGCGTATGGGGATTTATGAGGTGCTCACTAACAGCACTAGCGTCCAACAGCTTATTATCAGCACTTCCCCAAGCGAGAATATTGAAAAGCAGGCCGTGGAAGAGGGGATGATTGCCATGCAGACCGACGGCCTAGTAAAAGCGCTCCGAGGACTAACTACTATTGAAGAAATCTTGCGCGTTACCGCTGAAAGTTAACCGAGCAAAAACGTATGCATTTTACCTACAAGGCAACCAGATCAGACGGCTCAAGCATCCATGGCACAATAGAAGCTGCCGATCATACCGCAGCTATTACCGCACTTGCCCATCAAGGCTTACATCCGTTAGTCGTTAAAGAAACTCGTGCTAAAAAGGGCCTAGGCGGCGGAGTAAAGTTCGGCCAGAAGGTTAAGAGTTCTGATCTGGTAATATTTGTGCGTCAGTTCTCTACTATGATTTCAGCTGGCGTGCCGCTGGCCCGCGGTTTAGCAACGCTACAAGAAAGCCCTAGCTCGCCTTACTTCCGTAAAGTCTTGGCTACTATTACGAAAGAGGTAGAAAGCGGCTCCCAGCTAGCTGATGCCTTCGCCAAATTCCCAGGCGTATTTGATGAAGTGTTTGTAAATATGGTCCGGGCTGGCGAAGAAGGTGGAATACTAGACGAAATCTTGAAACGTCTAGCACTGCAGGTTGAGCAAAATGCCAGCATGAAGAAAAAGGTCAAGAGCGCTATGACCTATCCGATTGTGATTTTAAGTGTCACCATCATTGCCTTCTTTGGCATTATGCTGGGAGTCATGCCCAAGATTGCTACTATTTTTGCTCAGCTTGGCGGCCCCAGCGCAAAACTGCCCATTTACACCCGTGCGTTGCTTGAAATCAGCCATATCTGCCAGCACTACGCACTGGTTGTGCTACCTATTTTTGCCGTCATTATCTATTTTGTACTGCGTTACATCAAAACGCCAAAAGGTAAGTTTCAATTCCACGCATTGATGCTTAAAATCCCAGTGGTAAAAACTCTGATCACCAAAGTGGCTATCGCACGGTTTTCGCGCACCTTCTCGTCGCTTATGGCTGCAGGAGTTGGAGTGCTTGACGCATTAGCAGTAACCGGCGGTGCCATTGGCAACAAAGTGATTGAACAGGAACTGGCCAATGCTGCTCAGCAAGTGAAAGAAGGCAAACAGCTCTCTGAAGTTCTAGCCACTAGTCCACATTTCCCCCGCATCGTTTCGCAAATGCTAGCGGTGGGCGAAGAAACTGGCAAAACGGACGTGGTACTAGTAAAAGTGGCTGATTTTTACGAGGAAGAGGTATCGGTTGCTATTGATGGCCTGACCTCAGTTATCGAACCGGTTATGATTATCTTTATGGGTGCTGGCGTAGGGCTGATTGCTGCAAGTGTTATGGGGCCGATTGCCAACCTTAGCACTCACATTGGCAACTAATTGCACGTAAGAGCTACCTATCGTCTAGCATCAGGTTTCGAAACATATCCTTAAAATACCCATCCGGATCCTTCTGCTCAAAACCTTGAGAGGCATAGAATAGTTCGCTTCTATCTGTTATGGGATATGTGGAGAGCTTTTCGTAGCCTCGTTCGCGAGCAAGATTGGCTGCATGTGCAATTAGTGCGGTACCGATGCCTTGCCTCTGAAATGCACTAGTAACAGCCAGCCTCGCAACGTGGAAGCTTTTTCTATTTGCAGGATCTGGGTATACCTGTGACATGCCTACCATGTCACCTTGTATAAATGCCGCGTACACTTCCTGGCCGTCATACCAGCGTAACCTATAGGGACCTCTGTCTGTATATATCTCGGCCTGACAAATAGCTGCGGCAGCATATGCCTCAGGCGTATTTCGGTTTAATTCCCGTATTTCAAGCTCCATCGTGCCGCCATTATACCACTAGATTGACAATCCGTCCTGATACCATCCTGGCATTCTTTTAAGGCCGGCATCTTTCCGCAGCCGTATTTCGTGCCGTCTTGACGTTCCACTGCTTATGGTTATAATGAGCGCTAGGCTACTGTGGTTGTCGCGTCTAGCGGTATCCGAAGAGCAAATCAACATAACAAATTATCAAATAGGAGGGTGGGCCCTTATGGTTTCACTGAAGAATAAGTCAAAAGGCTTCACGATTGTGGAACTTTTGATCGTCATCGTCGTCATCGCGATCTTGGCGACTCTGGTTATCGTGACTTTCACCGGTATTCAGCAAAAAGCGCGCGACAGTCAAAGACAAACAGATATTAATGCGGTTGATAGTCACCTTGAAGCATTCTTTGCCGAGAATGGTTACTATCCAACACTTAAAGACCTACAGACCTCTTCGTTCTTAAGTGCCAGCATGAAGGGCCTTGACCCACAGGCATTAGTAAGCCCTAAGGGCGCATCAGTCCTTGGTACCGCATCATCATCCTCACAGGAAGCGTATGGTTATGTAGCCAGCGGTACAAGTTGCGACAACACTGCAGCCAGCAGCTCAACCAACAACTGTACAGCCTTTACTCTGACAGCCCAGCTAGAAGGTAGCAGCACGGTCTACACCAAGAGCAGCAACAGTTAACACTTGCGCATGCTTACTAAATACGGGGCCTTTTGGCCCCGTATTTAGTAAGCAGACATAGTTGCCTTAGACATCCTCCTTAGGTTTCTTTATAATGAGCAGCAAAGGATAAGCGGTACAAACTGCCATTATGCAAAAACAAGCAGGCTTTACGATTGTTGAGGTGATAATAACTATCGTGTTTCTTGGTTTTGCCGTTGCTGGCATTACGGAAGTGTATTTAAGCATTCAAAGGCTCCAGGAACAGACAGCATGGCTACAGAGCGCTTCACATGCCGCCCAAACAGAAATAGAAAGCCTGCGTAATACTAGCTATAACGGTCTGACCAGCGGCCAAAACATAGATTTTTCCAGCAGCCTGCCTACCACCCTGCCCGGACCTCGTACGGGCACCGTTGCGGTGAGCGAACCACAAACAGGTTTAAAACGAGTTGACGTAACTATTTCGTACAGTGATCACGGCACTACCCGTCACGTAGAGCTAACCTCACTCATCGGTGTGATTGGAATTACGCAGTGAGCGAGCTTAAGCAACTTAACCAAGCCGGTATTACATTGGTTGAGCTATTGATTGCCCTGCTGCTTACCACAGCCATCTCTGGACTCATTATTGGCTTTTCGGTAGACAAGCTACAGCAAAGTTCCGAACAGACGGTCAAATATGACCTGCTTACTAATGCCGAAACAGGTTTAAACCGCGTTGCCAATGATATTCGCCTGGCAACTTCCGCCGATGATAACAACCGCTGGCAAGACGCCCATGCGCCAGGCGCTCCCAGCGACGAACTAAGCTGGCAGTCTAATAGCAACACATTGGTGCTTGCTATTGCCGCCCAAGATAGTCGTCACAATATTATCTTTGATGATGCGCATGACTATATCAGCGCTAAAAATAATGTTGTTTATTACGTTAGTAGCGGCAGTCTATATCGCCGCATATTAGCCGCACCGAATAGCGGCAACGCTGCTGTTACTACCTGCCCCCCTAGTGCTGCTAATTCGTCCTGTCCCGCCGATGCCGATGTGCTGGACAATGTTAGCTCCTTCGCGGTGCAATATTATGGCAGCGATGGGTCCGTAGCAACCCCCACAACTGCCCATTCTGTTCAGCTTAGCGTTACCTTACTACAGCATAAATACAACCATGACATAACCGCGCAATACGCAACAAGGATGGTATTCCGTAATGGCTAATAGATTCACCACTTCCCGCATCAAAGCGCCGCTGAAGCCACTCAACAATCGTGGCATGATTTTGGTAAGCGCACTGATTATATCAACCGTGCTCATGGTGATCGGTTTTACTTTGATTAGTGCGGTCGCGGGCCAATACCGCCTAGCGAGTGATGATGTATACGTTAACAACTCCCTGCAGGCCGCTGAAGCCGGCGTAGAGCAATCAGTAGAACAACTGAACCAAAACGATAACTTTGCCGGTTACGCTACACCGCAGACTTTATTCAATAACACTACGCAGGGCTACGGGACGTTTACTGCAACAGTGGCGGCCAGTCCTGATGATACCAATGCCAAAATTATCACTGCCATCGGCACAACCTACCATTATGGCCAAACTACTCACCCGGTTAGTATGCGCAAAGTTAAAGTAACGGTGGTGGGTACCTCGTCGGGTGGGTACTCGGTGTCAACGGGGCCGGGTGGCTTAATTTTAGGCGGCAGTGCATCAATTACTAATTCTAGTGTTTACGTAAACGGCACCATAACCATGACGGGAGCCGCCAGCATTGGCACACAAGCGAATCCAGTTACCGTTGATGTCGCCAATATCGCTTGTCCAAAGGGATCAAGCCCTGGGTCAACCTATCCTACGGTGTGCACAGATGGCAGCCAGCCAATATCTCTCGCTTACAGTACCAAGATGTGGGGTTCGGTCTGTGCTACCGGCCAAACTAGCACGGGTCCGAATAATAACATCCAAGGTGGTAGTACCGGGCAAGGACTAAAGGCCGGCTGTACCGCACCCAGTGTTTCACAACCATATTACGATCGCTCGGGCATCATAGGTGGCGTGACCACTACTGCGTCGGGAACCAGTGGTAGCTATGCTTGCAGCGGCAACAAAACGGTTACCCTTCCTGCAAACATCAAACTAACCGGCGCCAGCATAAGCTGGGCTAGCAGTTGCACCTTTATCGTTTCGGGTAACATCTACATTCCAGGTAACCTTTCTGTTGGTGGCGCCGCTAAGATCAAAGTAGCTGATGGGGTTGGTACCACGAGACCAATCATTGTTGTCGACGGCACTGTTAGCGTAGGTGGCTCCGCCAGCATGATCGCCAATGCCAGCGGGGCAGGTATTGACTACGTGAGCTTTAAAAATGCCACCGGCAATCCGGCGTCGACACCAACCGGCACCAACCTGTACAATTCTCAGATTCAGCAAAACATTAGTGTTGGTGGCGCCGTCAACCTGGCTGGCATGGTATTTGATGCATACTGGAGCAAGGTTTCGCTCTCCGGCAGCGGTAACGTGGGCGCAGCCGCCGGCCAAACCGTTGACCTTTCGGGGGCAGGCACCGTAGTGTTTGGCACCACCCTATCGTCTGGCTCTAAAACCTGGACCATTTCAAGCTATCAGCAAATTCTTTAGTTCCCCTGTACTGCCCCTGAATGCTATACTAGGAAAAAGCTTATGCTAAAAATGTGGGCAAGATGACAAACAAACTACCATTGTTATTCGAGGACAAGCCACTCTTTGGGCTTGATATTGGCCATGGAAAAGTTCGGGTCATGCAGCTTACCTCTGACAAGCGACGCTTAAAAATTGTTGGCTACGGGGAAACCACTTTTGACTCAAATGCCATCAAGGATGGTGTTATTGTAGCGCCCGAAGTTATAGCCGAAGCAGTTTTAGGTCTTTTTAAGCATCATCTGATTGGCGATATTACTACTAACCGTGTGGTGCTTTCGGTGCCTATAGCTCAAGCTTTTACCCATTCTATGGAAACGCCAAAACTAAACGATAAAGAGCTGGCTGAAGCCGTCCAAAATGAAGCCGAGCAATATGTACCAGCCGCACTTGATGATCTGTATCTAGACTACGTTCGCGCTGGCACTGATAACGACCAGACTAATGTTTTTATCGTTGCCATGCCTAAGCGCATTATTGACTCCTACTTAGTGCTTCCCCATCTTTTAGGCCTAGAAGCCGTAGCCATACAGACCTCCAGCGGTGCCGGCGCTCATTTATTTGCACGTGACGCGCAAAGCGACATCCCGTCACTGCTAATTGATTTCGGCAGTAATAGCGCCGACATCACCGTGTATGACCATGGACCGGCTATTAGCGGTACCGTAGCCTGTGGTAGTGACCTCCTTACCGCTGCCATAGCTCAGGAGCTGAAAGTTACCGAAAAGGAAGCAATGCTCATAAAAGCAAAATACGGCTTGGGCCTCAGTAAAAAACAAGCCCAGATAGAAAAGGCGCTAACACCAACGCTTAGTCTTTTGATCAAAGAAATCAAGCGCACCGTGCGCTACTACGAAGAACACGCTCATGATAAGCGTAAAATCTCCCAGGTCATTATTGCCGGTGGTGGCGCAAACATGCCTGGACTCGTCGAGTACCTTACCAGCAATGTACGCCTAGCCGTCCGAGCGTTTGACCCTACTTCATACTTAGATTTTGGTCATCTACAGCCGTTTAACGTAACCGAGCGTATGTCCTATGTAACCGCTACCGGACTCGCCTCTACCAGTCCTCAAGAGGTGTTTGCATGATCAATTTGTTGCCACCCGAAACCAAGGCTGCTTATCGCTATGCACGACGCAATCGTACGCTACTTAGGTGGTGCACAGCGTGCATAATCACGCTGACCGGTGGCATACTTCTGGCCGGCGGTGGCTATCTATACCTCAATCACTCTATTAATAGCACGTCCCAACAAATCGACAGCACCAATAAACTGCTGGCGGTTCAGCACCTCGCAAACGTACAAAAGCAAGTTGGCACTATATCAAATAATCTAAAGCTGGTCGTACAAGTATTATCTCAGGAGATTCTCTTTTCCAAGCTACTTAAACAATTAGCAAGCGTCATGCCTAGTAACGCCATACTTACAAATTTAGCCATCACTCAAACACAAGGTGGAATCGACATAACAGCCCAAACTACTGATTACAATACTGCCACACAACTGCAAGTGAACTTGGCCGATCCCAAAAACCAGATCTTTAGCAAAGCTGATATTGTGAGTATATCTTGCGGTGGGACAGAAGGCGGCGGCAATACTGCCTACCCCTGCACTGTTACTCTTCGTGCGCTATTTGCTCAGAACAACCCCTTCCTGTTCATCAATGACGTAAAGGGCAATAAATCATGAAGGCCAAGCAGCTCTATCTTGTACTTAGCGTTTCACTCGTCTTAATGTTTGGCAGTTTCCTAGGTGTTGCATACGGCGCCAACAAACTCATGAGCAGCCGAGCCACAAAACTCGCTAAACTTCGCGGCGACAGCGCCGCCTTAGATGCGTTACAAACCTCGCTCATCAAAAATAAACAAGATGTTGCCAAATACAGCGATTTGAATACCATTGCTGAGACCATTGTGCCCCAAGACAAAGACCAGGCAGAGGCGGTACGCGAAATTGTTAACTTAGCTTCCCAGAGTGGCATCCCAAAGCTATCATCGATTACCTTCCCCACTTCATCACTCGGCACAATCGCTCCAACCGTCAAAGCTAATCCAAATCTCACGCAGTTAACCCCTGTAAAAGGTATGGCTGGCGTTTATCAGCTACAACTAACTATAACTGTTGCCAGCGCCGACGAGGTCACTTACGGCCAGTTCTTAGCTTTCCTGGATAAGCTCGAGCAAAATCGCCGTACCGCCCAAGTAAGCGGCATCACTGTCAGCCCCGACCCCAAAAGTCCCGCCAAAGTAGCTTTTACCCTAGTGATAAATGAGTTTATAAAGCCATGAAAAACAGTGAAATCCACTTAAATGTAAATGATATTCCGGGCCAGCTCGCGGGCCTCACGCGCAAAGCAAACGCCTACCGGGCGTTCATCTTCTTTTTGTTGGTCGCAAGCTTATATGGCTTTATCGTGTGGCGCATCAACGTTTTTAGCAATACGCCTGCTAATACTAGCGAAGAGTCCGCTCAAACTGTAGCCCAGCCTCATATCGACGCAGCTACCGTGCAAAAGATTCAGAACCTGCAAGATAATAGCGTGAACGTGCAATCGCTATTTGATAGTGCACGGCAAAATCCGTTCCACGAGTAGCCCAAGCTAGCCGTAGAGTTTACTGTTGGCTCGTGGGATCTTGTGGCGGCAAGGTAGCTTCTGTAGGAGCGTTGTTCTGCGGCATCACGCCCGGCTGGCCAGCAGGCGGGGTACCACCAAATTGTTGTCCTTGCTGCTGACGGGCGACCATCTGCTGATATTGTAAAAACTGCTGATATTGCTCGGGGTCTATTGTTGATACCTGCGGCGGTAGCTGTGCGACCCTTTCCATGGTGGTAGGCATACGACCAGAATGCAGTGCGGCGTCGAAGTTTTCATGCGCGGCAATAATTTCCCGAGCCGACTCATGGGGGTCTGTAAGGGTAGAAAAACGATAATTGTTCTGCTCACCCGGCGTCTCGACCGTAATATGACCAAAACCAAACATAGTGCCTAAGAAGTCTTGAGTTACTGATACGTCGCTAATGTGCCTTAGGCTTAGCTGATCAATCTTATTTGCGAATAGTGTTGGCCGCAGCACCTGCACCAATGCCTCTTCCGTAAGCACTACCTGCTCCTGTGAGCGCAGATATACTGGTATACAGGTAGCAGCCAGGACTAGTAGCGAAAAAACGCTGGCTGCGGCTATAATTTGATAACGATCCTGTACAAGCGTACCGTCAGGTCCACCGACGGCAGTGAGTGCAGCAGCGAGTGCTACCACTGCAACTGCTATCACTAAGCCAACCATCCAGCTGCTAGCATAAGCAAACCAGTGGTGTTTATATACAGCTAGGATTTTCTCGTCGGCATCAATCGGTAATTTCTGATGAAGGACCGCATCGGCCTTAGGCGTGACTTGCATATATTACCTAGTATATCGCTTCTGTCGTATAACGACCTAATACTCAAGGATTTTTAGCACTATACCCATCCCTGGACTGCCTCTTGACCCTTCTGCTGTAAGCAAGTAGGTGCCTAGCTCACGTTGCAAAGACGTAAAAATCTTGTTATACATAACCAATGGCAAGAGATGCGGCTTATGAAGTCGGAAATGCTACACAGTTTTCTGTGTATGTAAGCAAATCGCCCGAGGATGACCTGACCCTACCTGGTGATGGCCTCCAGCGCGAAATACTTCAAGCCTGGATTGCCGATAAGCCGACGTTGCATGAACCAGCGCCAACACACGACCAGGCGCATACCTTTTATCTGTCAAATGGGGGACATGTTACCCTATACGACGGTCAAACGATAACGTACCATACACCGATGTACGCCACAGCTACGGAGTCTGTCGTCGGGGAGCAGGCTGGTGAACAACATATTATTGATATGTTTGATGGGGCGGTCAATGAGGGGACTATTGCTGCGTATTCATTACACAAACGATCACTTGACCCCAGTACACCTGACCTCGGTAGATCCCTGCCAGGCTTCGGGGACTACGCAGTACGGACA
Organism: uncultured Candidatus Saccharibacteria bacterium; assembly: GCA_964478195.1. Classification (GTDB taxonomy): domain Bacteria; phylum Patescibacteriota; class Saccharimonadia; order Saccharimonadales; family UBA4665; genus JAJZCD01. Next base: position 9,864 of record CAYZGW010000002.1, on the reverse strand, counting down.
TACACTAATAAGTATATTGTGCCGTTTAGAAATGAAACGGGTGCCTTTAACCCAGAATCCTTAGTCCTAGCTGCATTACACCGCGCCACTAACGCCTCATTTCTTGGAGCTGGCGGCGTCTTCTATCCTCGTAATCAGGTAACGTACGCAAGGCATCAAAGGGTCCCGCATATTAGAGAGATCTATGGTGGGTATATGAATCCTACGGCCTTAGTTGACATACGTACTAACTTACCTTCCGATGGTACGCTAAAAACTATGCTGCGTGACACTTCACCGGATGCGCATACATCACCGTGGGCCCAGTTCATGGACAGAGGCACGGGTCTTCTTGTGGCTAAAATGATTAGTAATGGAATACCACCAACGATTAGCTTGAATAATGAGGCACTTCTTCGCTTAGCGTGGCGGACCGCATATGGAGACCTATCAGCACCCATATCCGGTATTAGCTCAATTAATGCTCACGAATCATTAATCGATAGAGCACATGAATTGGCAGAGCGAGGCTTACTAACAGCTGAAGATAAGATCGTAGTCGAAGAATGGAAAGCGGTTATCGCAGAGCTCAAAGAGGGAGACATTAAGAAGCTTAGCCGCAGAGGGGTTGAGTGGGCAGTGAAAAAGCGGGCGATTCATGGTGCATACGGCCTACCGGCCCTTGACTGGACGAATGAAATGTTACGTGCCGCCGATCCAAGTCGTGACGATCTCGAGATGCTCGACCAAGGCCATGATTTGCAAAAAGCACGGCACCGTAGTGAAATACGAGATGAAATACGAGAAGGTAGCGCGGTACGGATGCGCCGCACAGAAACATGGTCTGCTTTCAGGCCTACTGGGGCACAAATTGACGATGCGAAAGCCACGCCACCTGCGTCCGGACAATCGGCAAGACTGGGAGCGTATGTCCAGTCATACGGTTCTACGGCCGTCGATAGAAATCTAAATAGACAACCAAAAGCCTTAGTTTACGGTGGACATACATTAGTACTACCTACGGATGGGGAACCAAAAACCAAGAGGATTTAGTAGGCTCATCACTTTGAGGTCATTACATACAGATCGAGGATAGCAGGTTAGCTAGGTTTGTAATGTAAGTAAGCCCGATGGCTACGACTTGGGTGCTTGTTTGCCAAGATGCTGGTACGTTTTGCGTGTCACTTTGCGACCACGCGGTGTACGCTCTAAAAGGCCAATTTGCATCAGGTATGGCTCAATAAAATCCTCGATGGTACTGCGTTCTTCAGCTGTAAGTGCCGCTAGAGTTTCAACACCCACCGGTCCGCCGTCATAACTATCAATGATAGCCGCCAGCAGCATACGATCAGCTGGATCTAGGCCCAGGTTGTCTATTTCTAGTAGCTCCAACGCGCGAGTGCTTATAGAAGTGTCAATAATACCATCACCATTCACGTCCGCGTAGTCACGCACTCGTTTGAGCAAGCGGTTGGCGATACGCGGTGTTAGCCGACTACGCTCAGCAAGCTTAAGAGCTGCTGAGATATCGATTTTGATGTTTAAAATGCCGGCAGCCCGGGTAATAATTTGAGAGATCTGCTCGGGCGTATAAAATTCGAGCCGATGAATGTGCCCAAACCGATCGCGCAGTGGCGCAGCGAGAGCACCCGTACGTGTAGTAGCGCCAATAAGTGTAAACTGCGGCAAATCCAACCGCAGACTCCGCGCCGATGGGCCTTTACCAAGCATGATGTCCAGCTTGTAATCTTCCATAGCGCTATACAACACCTCTTCAACCGTGCGATGCAGGCGATGAATTTCGTCTATAAACAGGATGTCACCATCCTGCAGATTAGTGAGCAGGCTTGCCAGATCACCGGCCCGCTCAATCGCCGGTCCTGATGTAATACGTATTTGTGCACCCATTTCATGGGCGATAACACTCGCCATGGTAGTTTTACCCAGCCCCGGCGGGCCATACAGCAGTACATGGTCTAATGCCTCACCGCGTTTCTTGGCTGCTTGAATTGCCAGCTGCAAGTTCTGTTTTAAGCGGTCCTGGCCAATGTAATTCGCAAAGTCTTGCGGACGCAGTTTATTTTCCAGCTCCTGCTCGACCTCATCATCCGCTTGCGGCGCTGCTCCAACAATCCGTTCTATCATTGTTCACTATTATACTGCAATAAGCTTAAGCACTGTGCAAACTTTTGTTGTAAGATTGGTTTATATTTCTTTAATATGAAAGCCCAGTTCTGTTGCTAGTAGCGGCGCTAGCTGCATCAGCTGCACTTCAGAGATCGTCGCGCCCTTTAGGCCTAAGATGCCCTTCACGCCTGTTAGGTCTTCGGCAGTTACATCCAGGTCCTTACAGTTAGCGGACATAAAGTTAGTCGCTTCCAGATCACAGCCGGTAAATAGTACCTGTTCAAACCTAGCACTACTAAAATCTGCTTGACGTAGTATGCAATCTTCAAACCGCACCCGCTTAAAACTGGCAAAGCGAAAACCAGCTTCATCAAATTTTACATTTTTAAAGGTACAATCTTCGATGTGGGCTTCGGCAAATTCTGCGCCAGTCAGCCGAGAATCAGTTAGTATTACCCGCAGCAAGTTCGCTTTGTGAGTACGCAGTGCTGCAGCTTCCAGCTTTGTTCCTAGCGAATCAGTTAGCTCCAATTTATCCAACACCAAACCTGTTAGCAGTACGCCGCTTAGCTTTGAGCTATCAATTTGCAAACGCACCACTCCAGTAAAATCAGCTAGCTCCACGAGTGAATCATCAATCTCAAGCGAATCAGCAACCTCATTGTCCCAAGCATTCAATTGGACAGATAGCCTTGGCGCAATCGGTCGTATACTCATCGCTTCAGCGCCAATTTTATGCGTTCTTCACTAGGAAGTGCTGCGTCAATATCTTTGAGTGCCGCCGCCGCATCTTGCGGCGTGTAGCCCAGTGAAATAAGCGCTTCCACCGCTTCATCTTGCGTATTAATGCCTGGGCGGGACACTATGCCTTCGGCAGTATCGCTAGCACTCAGGCCCACTTTGTCACGCAGCTCCACCACAATCTGCTCGGCTGCACGTTTACCTACACCTTTCGCGCTTTGCAGCAGCTTTACGTCGCCTGCTGCAATTGCACCACGCACTGCAGGTGCGGTCCCAATATCCAAAACAGCTAGCGCCACTTTTGGCCCCACATTTTTTACACCTAGCAGTTGTTCAAACAATTTTTTGGTATCCAGCTGTACAAACCCGAACAGATCGTAGGTTTGTTCGCGGATATGTTCATACACATAGAGCTTAGCAGCTTCGCTAGTGGGTAATCGGCCAAAATCCTCAGCGGTCACTTGTAAACCGTAGCCTACGCCACGCACATCCAACACAACCATATCGGCTAGCTTTTCGCTCACCACCCCGCTTAGTGTCGCAATCATGACTCTATTGTGACATGTAGTACACGGCGGAACAATAACTCCGGTGCTAGAGTGGCCTTCTAAAGTTCTGCGGACACCACCCCGCTAGCTAAAGGTTTGAGAATTCCTTCACTAACTGCATGAACCAACGCGAGACCCAGCCCCAGCCTTTCGTACCTCGAATCATCAAGTGGTATAGGGTCTAGGTCGTTAAGGCCTCCACAATCGAGTGCAAGCCTGTAAAGCGCTCTCCAATCGTCTTCAAGCTTCTCTCCGCCGGTCTCGGAATTGATGCAAGTAGTAAGTCCTGAAAACCGTAAACCCCTTGTGCCTGGTTTCTTAGATTCTGAATATGTAACTTCTGTATCGAACCAGCCTCCTTCTGCAGCCATCTCGCCCAGAAGCGCTACACGCAGCGTACTACTGTTCCTTCTGTCGTGAAGTTCTGTTCTATCCACTTTGACAAATTTAGGATTTTCCAGCCCTTGCATCACTGTTTGCTGCCGCTCTTCATCGCCTTTTAGATGCTGAGCAACAATACGCCCCAGTGCTGCCCGTAAACGTACCGGCGCTATGCCTCGGAGCGGGTAGACAGCAAGCCTATCTGCCCTATAAAGAGTCTCGGCTTGATTCTGAAAGGTGCTCAGTAAAGTAGCGGGAACGAATGAGATTGATTCTGCCATAAATACAATATAGTACAGCCTAGCGCCAGTCCAAAGCGCAAGCTTTATCTATCTGTATCAGCTACTCGCTCGAATGATCCGGATGAATAGCGCCAGCCATTGGAGTAAGTATCGCATTAAATTGCCGGATAACACCCAACACTATTCCAAGACTTCTGCCATAATCCGCCCTTGCAGCCGCCCCGATACCCGGACCCTCACTGCCAGTTTCAGATACGTCAAACGGCGGCCGCCAGTTCTTAAGCGAGACATACCAAGACACGGGCGTACCATAGCAAAGCATTGTAGAGACCCTTTTAGGATAAAAGCCCTCATGATGACTCTCGTTATAGCGATTATACTCCAAGCCAACCGCCAAAGACGCCGCCCTGATCGCCGTTTCGCCCAAAACAGTAGCATAGAGTGACACCGTCTGTTCCGTAGCTGCGCGCCCTACTTCAATATGGCCTGGACTACTGAGGTTCCTAATAATCTGCTGTCGTTGCCCTAGAGCACCACCGTGCAAACAGGCCATATCTTGCAGCGCTAGAAAATACGACTCCAAGCCAGCCCTACCAAGCGGAGATGAAGCGAGCGGATCTACCTCAATCAGCGCTTCTGTCAGGCTTCGGAACACATTTAATGTCTCATGGACATTAGCGGGACCTAAATTAGCCACCTATACAATATACTGCGATAATCAAGAGTTAGTCTGTCAAAAATTACACTGGGCGTGCGTTAGGGCAGCTGCAATTGCGTCGGCGGCGTCATCGGGTTTTGGTATCTCACTAAGGCCCAAGATGGTTCGTACCATTTCCTGCATTTGCTTTTTATCAGCCTTACCATAGCCAGTTACGGCCTGCTTAATCTGCATAGGCGTATACTCATAGATTTGCATGCCAGCCTGCATACCGCACAGCAGCACCACACCACGAGCCTGCGCCACTGTCATGGCAGTGGTTACATTGCGAGCAAAGAATAGCTTTTCTACACTCATTATCGTTGGCTTCGTGGATGCAATAATATCGGTCAGCTCTTCATAAATCGTAAGCAGACGCACTGCGTCGTCCTCGTGCACCGGCGTGCGTATTACACCGCCATCAACCAGTAAATTTTTGCCACGCTCTGCTTCAATAATACCAAAACCTAATATCCCTGTACCCGGGTCAATCCCTAAGATTCGCATTAGCTTAACACCTGCAGAAATCGAGTGATCCAGTTGCTTGTACGCATATAAGCAGTATAGCTAAATACCTTTGAAGCAAAAACCCTTCGGGCTCTTTAGCTAGGCAAGCAGCGACTCATCAATATCAAAGTTAACATGCGTATTTTGTACGTCATCAACATCATCAAGCGCATCCATAAGACGCATAATCTTTCCAGCGGTTACTTCGTCGGTAATTTCAATAGTAGTATTGGGCACATAGGTAAGCTCGGCTTCGGTGATTTCTAGCCCGGCCTCCTTAAGCGTGTCCCGCACTTTTGCAAGGTCAGTTGCGGCCGTGTAGACCACACTTTCATCGCCCTCTTCTTGTACATCCTCGGCACCGGCATCAATAGCCGCAAGCAGCAGATCATCACCAGTTGCTTTTACACGAATCACACCTTTGTGGTCGAATTGGAAAGCCACCGCACCTTTTTCGGCAATATTGCCACCATGTTTACTAAATGCCAGTTTTACCAACGGGTATGTTCGATTAATGTTGTCGGTTGCCACTTCTACCAAGATAGCCACACCCCCCGGACCGTAGCCTTCATACAATAATTCCTGCAACTGAGCGGCATCTTTGTCTTTAATGCGATCAATACTACGCTGAATATTGGCACTTGGCATATTAGCTGCCTTGGCTTTGTCTATAGCAAGACGTAGTGCAAAGTTTGTTTCTGGGTCAGTGCCACTACGAGCTGCAATAGCGATCATATTACCCAATTTAGTAAAAACCGCGCCTCGAGCGGCATCTTTAGCCCCCTTTTCACGCTTGATGGTCGACCACTTTGAATGTCCTGACATGGTATCTCTTTTGCTCCAACTATATCTGTTATCATACCAGATTTATGCACAAAAAGGAAACCGATGCCCCTACGCAGACACCTGTTTCTGCGCTAGACTTTTGGGGGTTAGCCCAAGAGTGGCCGTCGGCTGTTACCATAGCGCCGCTCATATTGTCGTGCGGTGTAGTTATGTCCGCCAAGCAACGACAACCCAGGAAACTCTAGCTCTTTTCGGTGCAGAAAGTTGTTGATTTTTCGGTCGAGATTCTTAGAGTCCATACTATTCCTTTCGCCTCTAGCGCGCCGCGGTTCGGTGCTAAAGAAAACTATACAACCGCAGCAACAATGAAGCTGTAAACAAACCCGCAGAATTAGCAGCTTTATCTTATAAATTCAAGAAAAACTTACGCAGCAAACTGCGGACTATCCGCTACCTCGTGTATGAGCTTTACCAGTTCATTTGGTGTCGCCCAGGCTTTGAGCATATAGTGCATAGCACCGAGTGCAAAGGCTTCATCAATTTCGTGCTGATCATCGTAATTACTAAAAACAATAACCTTTGTGTTGGGCAGTTGTTTCTTGGGTTGCAACTGCTTCAAGAATTCAATGCCATCCATGACCGGCATACGAAGATCCAGCAAGATAATATCCGGTTTTTCTGCCTTTAAAACTTCAAGAGCCTCTTTGCCGTTATAGGCACGGAGTAGCGAAATATTAGCAGCTGTGAGCACTCGAGCATATGCCTCGTTCAGCAGCTGCTCATCTTCAATGATCAGAACCTGGACGTTTTTGGCATTTGCGTTGGCCATAGTTGTTATTTATTCCCCTTTAGCCCTGTTATTGTACGTGGTTTTTCTGACTTTAGTCTGTAAGGCAACGCACACCTTTGAGCCAACCTTTTACAGTTTATCTGTGCAACCTGCCACAAAACTTTACTTAGACCACTGCCCTACACCTAGCTTTGTCTTCATTGTGCATCAGTAGGTATAAAATAGCAAATAACAGAACCAGCGTGCTTACACTGCAACATTCTCAAATTCATCACTACCTGTAGCCTGTATCAGTAGCGAGACGTTTACATAGTAGGCAAACCGCTGGTAATCAATTAGTTTTTTATCTTTTAATCGGTGCAGCTCCACAGCTGTTGTTTCACGTGTTAAACCAACCATTTCAGCGATATCTTGATGGCTTAAGCGCAGTGCAATCTTAGTAAATCCATTTGGCTGCTTTTCGCCAAAACGTGCCACTAGGTACTGCAATATATACACCACCTTTTCCTGAGCATGTGAATGCTCTAGCGCATATATATGCATAGTTGCGCTTGTATAATGCGCCATATAGGACTCAAAGATCTGATTTTTTAATGCCTTGTCCGACTCTAGCGCCTCTAAGAACACCGCCTTAGGTAAGCTAAGGGCCGAGCAATCAGTTAGTGCTTCGTAATAATATAAACTTACGCGTGATTTATTAAATATACACTCTACTGGAAAGATATCGCCGACACTCAAAAGCGTAACGGTGCGCTGATCGCCACCAGTAGTTATGCCGTACACTTTTGCGAGGCCTTCCTGCAAAACCATCACGCTTTGCGGCACTTCGCCTTGGAATAAGATAGTGCGCTTCTTGGAAAACCGACGAATTACCCCTTTGGGCTGTAGGTTTTTAAACGCTCCGAATTTCAGCTCCTCATTCATGCACACATAAGTATAAGCGTCTGCCAGATAATTACCAAAGCCCTAGGTCGCACGCGCTACTTCGGTAGCCGTAGCCACAAGACGTCTTCGTTTTTGGAACACATACGACACACCTGTTACGGCTATAACAAAACCATAGAACAATGCCGTATCTAACGCCGTTAGATACCTATTTTGCTGAAAGACATGTGGTATATGGCTAAGTAGATTTACCACATCCACCATATAAGCAAGGAGTATCCGTGCTGGCCAGGCCAACCATCCGGCGATGCTGCCGACTAGCATACCTGCAAGACCTGCTATAAAACTCAGCAACATAGCAAGCGGAATAAAAGCTGCAACCAGCATATTGGCAAGCAGACTCACCAGCGACATCTGGCCAAAAATGTGTAGGATAAGCGGCAGTGTCATTAATTCCGCGCAAGCACTCTCAAGTGCTATCTGTATTAGTAACTGAGGCTCCCTTTCCCCGTAGAGTCTACGCTTAATACCAGGAGCAACCACAAGCACTCCATAAAAGGCCAGGAATGACAGATACCAACTAATGTCTGCCCAAACATACACAGGGTTAGCATAGGCCGTACCAGCGGCTGCTAACAGTATAAGCAACACTCCGCGAACTTGGCGTCCGTAGTACCAAGCACTTAAGCCTAGTACGCTAACGACCGCTGCACGCACGATACTGGCGCTTGTGCCAGCTATCAGCAGGAAGCCACCAATTAAAGTCAGCGCAGTGACCGTTGAAGCCACTTTGGACCGCTCACCAATTAGCCGCTTACATGCTTCCAGTAAGATCGTTAAATTATATCCGCTCACTGCAATAATGTGCGTGAGGCCTACCATAAGAAGCGCCTGCGTAAGCGCAGCTGGCAACGTATTGCGTTGCCCAATCAGGAGCCCTAACCCAAACGAAGCAAGCGGTTCTGGTAGTGCACTCTGTATGCCAGCTGTAAATTTACGGCGCAGTGTATCAACAACCGTCGAACTACCCCCTATCTTATGCAGTTGTGCAAAACCAACCGTTGCCTGATTTGCTCCCCGTGTTGGATACAAGCTACCCCGTACTTCTAATCGGTCACCACGATACACCATAGTCTCGCCAAAACCACTAACCTTGACCGTACCCGGCACAAGTCTGCCCTCAGGATAGGTGATATGCACGGAGCGCACCACAAAACTAAGCTGCGAATTAGTCCCATATACTGCGTCCGCATCAGCGGTAGCAATAAATATCGCTTTATGCTTTGCCAGTGTCCTATACGGTTGCAGCTCGTGTATATACACAGCGCCGCGCCATACGCCCACAAGCATTCCCCCGAGCACTACGCACAGTACAGCAAACATTGTGCGGCGACGCAGCGCCATAATCGTAAACGGTAAGCTAGCAAGCGCAACCCAGCCATCGACACTAGTTTTTCTCCCTAGCACCAAACCCAGTAAAAATGCCACGCATCCTACAATAAGCAAAGTAGTTTGGTTGCACTGTCGTCGCAGCTGCCGCATATAGTTTGTAGCATACCAAAGCAAATGCTATTAACCATGAGCCCTACTTTAGATGTATCGAGGATACTAAAGGGCAGACGACAATGAGTGATGCACGCAGAGGCTCAGCTTACCCGGAGTTACAACGTTCTAGGCTATAAAAACGCGTAAGGCATTAGCCGTTCAGCTTCAATCACTTCAAGCACGCCATCATTATCAATAATTACTTTAAGAGGGGCATTGTAGCTAAAAAGCTGGCGACACCAACCGCAACCATTCACAACCTGAAAAGAATCTGTTTCGGGAAAGTATTTAACACCTACAACCGTATCAAACTCGGTTTCACCATCATTCAGAGCGGCATATATGGCCATCGTTTCGCCGCATGTGCTTGTATTGCGCACTCTGTACTTCAAGTTAATACCCGTGTAGACCTTACCGGCATTTGTTCGTAACGCACCCGCAATACTAATAAAATCTTCCTTGAATCGCTCCCTGGCATGGTTACCGGCAGTTTTAATAAGTTCAATGTCAGCCGGGCTGAGTTTGGATTGGTCTTGCATACCGGTAGTATAGCAAAAAGAGCCGATGGGCGGCTCTTTGGTTGCAGTAGTGTTGTACTAAGGATAGACTGGAGGGCCCAGTGGGACTCGAACCCAC
>CAYZGW010000001.1:0-76366 GCA_964478195.1 uncultured Candidatus Saccharibacteria bacterium | reverse complement strand
GATAATGAAGTTATGCGCCCGTAGCTCAGCTGGATAGAGCGTTGGTTTCCGGTACAAAAGGTCGGGGGTTCGAATCCCTTCGGGTGTACCATTCACTGTTTATAGAGGTAAGATGATCATATACGGTCATCTTTTTTATTTTGTAGACATTTCTTTATCTGTTGATAGTATTCGAATCATTTATGGTAGGAAAAGGTATAGTTTGACTATACACTATTCCTTTAGTATAGTACCTAAGGTATGGTAGTTACATTAAGCAAATATGAAGCCCAGTTACTTGAAGGCTGGGAAGAGGTCTACAAACGTGGGCAGCTCACACTCTGGATCATGCTCGCCTTGAAAGACGGACCTAAATATATGGCTGATATCAAAATCTATATAGAGTCACAAACTCAAAACGCGGTCTCCGCCGACGATCAAAGCATGTACCGTGCCCTTCGCCGCTACAGCGAGGCGGGGATGGTTACATTTACGTCCGAACCCGTGCAGAAAGGTCCTGATCGAAAAGTCTATGAATTAACTGATACAGGCGCTCACATATTGGAGCAATTTGTGGTCCGTAATCTGCATGGTTTGATGCAACAGCCTATTGTAAAAACATTAATTAAGGAACAATTATCATGAAACAACGTGACGTAATTTTTAAGCTCGGTCTTGCGCTACAGCTGCTGTTAATCCCTCTAGCATTGCTCTGGAGATTCAGCCAGGAAGCAAATTATTATAACTGGATCATTAGCGCCAGCTTTATAATTGTTGTTGGCTTGTTCTTTTGGCCGCAAACACTGCTTGGCCGCTTGAAACGGTTGGCAGCCATAAAGCTACAATTTGTCCTAACGCTCGTACTTTTGAGCGTCAGCTGGATTGCATACCTTTATTTTCACCGCTACATCATAGCTCACGACATCCACTACGCCATTTACTCGGTGCGCTGGGAATCAATATTCCGCTCCCGATGGGTGATGCTACTTGGTCCCGGCATTAGTCCGTCTACTGCTGTTGGTATGACCCTAGCGATCCTTGCGCTCCCCTTTGCAAACCTCTACCGTTATCAGATTGACCGCAAACGAATTAACGGCATTAAAAAAGACGATTTGTTTATATAGAATTTTCTAGCCCTAAACGCTCCAATTCGTGCAGTAAACGCAGAGTGCCAGGATAAAAGACTTCTTAATGAAGTCTTTTTGCTATGATAATCACTATGAAAACAATCCCCACGCCAACTGACCATTCCGAAGACGAACATTCTATCGTTAGACTTCTTTCTCCTGACTCTACTAATCAAGCCACGCTCATACAGAATAGGTTGCGGGATCTGTTTGGCAATACAATCTGGCTGCAGGAACCATCAAGCTTGCACGTTACCTTAATGGAAATTATTTGTGATACGGAATACGTCGGCAAGTCTCGACGACAGTACTTTGATGAATGGTATACCGCTTATAATGAAACCGTAAAAGATGTCCTAAGTACCATTAAGCCATTCAACATTAGCTTCACCGAGTTATTAGTCAGTCCACGAGCCATAATCATCAAGTCGCTAAAATCTGAAGCACTCAACAGCATTCGTGAGGCATTGTTGAAACGAATTAGCCTGCTGCCTGGAACAAAAATACCGCCTGATATAACCCACAGTACTTTGGCAAGGTTCAATACGCCATTAAACCTTGATAAAGCTAAGGATCTAACGTCGAAAATTTCAGTTAATATACATGAACACATCTCCGAGTTCTCCCTAATCAGAGATCTAGCACCACCCGACTTCAATGGCAATCCGATGCAGGTATATACCTTGAAACGACACTACTCGTTAGTATTATTCGGTGGTAAATAGCAGGGACTGACCAGCCGTCTCACCCCATCGAAACAGTTTGGATTTGAGTTGGTTCCAATTAGAAACCTTAAACCTGCACCATTTAATTGACATTTTACCATTACAGTGTTATTATACGTAATTAATATGAGTGAACGCCTAGCCACCGCATACATACCGGACCTAAGCGAAAGCCTAGCGCGAAAAGCTGAGGAATGGCCGACTTTAGGTAAAATTTTACGTGGCGAAGTGTCAATGAGGCCATTACCTACCAGTAGTAGCATCGACTCCCAGGGCGGCCACCTAGGACGGTGGGATTTGTATGAGGTTACCATACCCGGCGCTGGGCCAGATAGCTCCGACTGGGAAACCTACTTAAGCCACTGGAAACCACTGCCCCTATCCCCTGACCTGTACCAGCAACCTGCCCGACCGCGTGTGACTATACTGACTGGCGAGGGACAATTGCCGCTATCGCATGACCCTGAAATAATTGACGCGGTCGTGAATGAAATGTATCGCCAAAAAGATCTGCACGAAGAGCCAGAAAACCTAGACTACTAAGGCCGTGCTAAGCCGGTCGGAACACTAGCTCACTTTATCGGTCACCAAGCGTAAAGACCGCAGGCTTTGACATAAATCTTAGAATACCGAGCTAAGGCGAGCTCCACCTTTATCCTCTGGCGCACCGAACATAAGCACTATATACGTAGTTGAGCTATTCAGCTAAGATTAAGATATGCATAAAAACCAAAAGGGCTTTGCTCACCCGTTTTATCTTTTACTATTTATAGCTGTGGTTGCTGTCGTGGGCTTTACCGGCTGGCGTGTAGCTAGTAATCATAAAAACGGCGTTACTACATCAAAAATACTAAGTAGTAACGCTTCGACTGATGACAAAGCTATAGCAGCGGGCAAGTCATTAAGTGGCGGACACTGTAACGGCAGCAACGAAACTACTTTCACACACCTCCCAATGAATGCCGCTGACTTTAGTATATTGATACCTTACGGCGAGACCGTTGGAGGCCACGTTACACCGATTGACCACCAGTATTTTTCGCCCACAATATTTAATTCCCCCAAAGACACCTACCCGGTTTACGCTATGGCCGATTCACAGATTACCGACATAGAAGTCCACCCACCCGAAAACGGTAGTAATGGCCGCATCAGGCTGGTTTTTACGGTTTCCTGCACCTTTCTTTACTACTACGACCTTGTGACTAGCGTGGAGCCCGGTATCGATAGTGCCCATATCCCCATAACAGTTAAGGCCGGCCAGTTAATTGGCCACATCGGCGGCCAAACGCTAGACTTTGCTGTCTGGAACACCAAAAAACCTCTTACTGGTTTTGTTAACCCATCCAGTTACGGTGGAGAAGCCTGGAAAGTATATACTGCTGACCCGTTGCCGTATTACCGGGCGGATCTTAGGCAGGTGCTTATTTCTAAAGACCCTAGGGTGGCCGACCCGGTTGCCGGCAAAATTGACTATGATATTGACGGAAAACTGATGGGCAACTGGTTCCTGCAAGGGAGCGGCGGCTACCATGCATCCGACAACACAGCCAAATATTATTGGGCTGGACACCTTTCAATCGCCCCAGATTTGTATGACCCTACGGCTACGGTCGTTTCGGTCGGCAACTACGCTAGCTATCCGCTTTCGGGACCCAACCCTGATACCAGTAGTGGCGACGGCAGCGATGCCCGCCAGTATTTTGCTAGGGCCGGGAGTCCCAACTCTGCCAAAATTGACCAGTCTGACGGAGCTGTTAAAATTGAGCTGGTCGTGCGTAATTGGCTAACCCCAAGTGGTGCCCGCTGGGACAATTCGTCGTATGTTAAAGGTTTAAAAGCTGATAATAGTAATGATCAAGTGGTAGGTACTGTGCTGGCGCAATTAACTGATAAGCGTACACTTAAGTTTGAAGTTTTTCGAGGCAAAACTGCCGCCCAAGTCAGCGGCTTTGATAGACAAGTTAAAACGTACATCCGCTAAAAATATTAAATACGCCAGATCGTATAATACGGTCATTGAAGCAGTAAAATGGTTCTAATTTTAATAGCGCTATACCAAATCGTTTTTGCTTAAACTCCTCGTAACAGAGGAGTTTTTATTTGTTATAGAATAATTATTATAGATAGAAGCTACATAATTATGAGTTTGCAGGAACGTCCCTTGCCAGCATTTGGCTTTTGGCTACCGATAATCAGCGAGAAGCTCTTATCGCAGAGATCTGTAAATCGCTACAATTAATAAACAAAGTCAGCTCAGCAGATTTAGGCCTTGCAGAAGTAGAGTCGTGGTCGCAATTTATAAACAATCCTAGCGAAACTTTGGTCTCACAGCTTAAAGGCAAAGGTATTACAGATGATACAACCGCCAAAAGAGTGCTACATACGGTAAGCAACAATGTAAGCACCTTCGACGGTAGCAAGCTTTTTCCTGCTCACTGGGATGTACAGTTTGATAACTTCATCGTCAATGATGACTTTAAGCTACAAGCTATAATTGACCATGAAAATGTGGAACTAACGTCATTGGACTGCCCTTTGTTCGTTATACAAAAACCTTAAGAGTTGGTATCAGAAATATTATCCAGACGTGTTCGCATTTGATAATTTGGAAGTAAGAGTCAGGATATATCAGCCTTTAGACATTTTGCACTTACTTAATGACGGCTGGCCTCATGACCAAGCACAGTAGCTCTAGCCTATAGAATGATGCAGTACCGTGTAAAGCTACCGTAAAAGACGCCCATTCTTAGCTGCCTTATAGCCAAAGAAGAGTCCTGTACTACCATTTCCATCTGCGATTATTTTCTGTAACTTGGTCGAGAGCCCAGGCTTCTAGCTCTGCTTTTGAACTTGCAACCAGAATCTGCTCTTTTAGCCATTCAAAATCCATAAACAATCGACCTAGATGGCTCATGAATAATGCGCGCTGGCGGCTGGCGGCTTTTACATCAGCCTCTTGCCCCGAAACCTGTGGCGAATCTACTAAAGGTGCATATTCTTCCATGTAGATACCCAGCCGGCGATCCGAGTGAAGCATGGTGAGCGCTACCATGCCAGCTAGGTCAACCACCGCGCCATAACTTGGTCGAGAACCCTCAATAACTACTACATTTATCGCCGCGTCGAGCTTTTCGCGCAACTCCTGCTGAGCGGCTCGCCGAGGCTCATCATAAAAACGTCTGTTCAGTGTATTGCCAACCATACTGCGGTTTTTGCTTTTCATTACTAAGCTATCCTGCATTGACCTTTGCCAGGACGCATCCCAACTCTCCGCGCCCGTACCGCTCACCACTACCTTATTCGGAAGAAATCTCTCCCTGATCGCAATGTTGCGAGTTATTGCAACCTGACTGAGATCCTGTTGAAGCGTCCCGAGGCGACTAGCTGCAATAGCATACGAAAGTGCGTCCATAGAGTGTACAATCTTTGCACCGACGGGATAATTTTTTATCAGATGGCTAATCATTGTTGAGCCTATTTGGCGGGCCACTCTCACAGGCTGACTCAAAGTGGTACCGTGCTCAATAAAAAACAATGCTTCCTGGCCAGTGAATACGCTGCGAGCAAACCGGAAGCCATCTTCCATAGCACTGGCATAGCCTTCGGTAGTGTCCATTACCGGGCCAACGGTTACAGCTGAGCGTGCCAATCGGCGGCTTTCTATCGCTAGAAGCCCTGAGTGCCATTCTTTTACATTCGGTGAATAAAACACCTCGTCATCAATCTCCAGCTGGGAGTCGCTAAGTAAGCCGCCACTCAGGTTCTGCAGGTACATATGACGCCGCACAGCTGCTATAAGGAGAGGGCGGTAATCGGGCACAATATCCGGATTGCCGCATGCCCCCATAAGCGCAATGTAGTCTTCTAATATAACCCGCGGATGAGGTAGCACGATAGGCCTGGGCCGCACCTGTTCGTGGAGCGGTTCATACCCAATTTCATCAGGCGACGGATAGATCGGTTGTAAGACTTGGCACGGTTCCGAGGTTAACATAAGTTATTACTTTCTAACACAACCCTACAGCGGTCGCAAGTTGGGGAATCTACTTGGCGCGTCTTTGCCAAATTACTTTGTAAAGCCGTATGGATCAGACGTCACGGAGCATCTGCCTCGCTTCAGGAAAATCCATAGCAGAATTCAAACCATTTATATCTTCGACATGTTTCAGCTGTCGACGCCACAGCTTTGCATACACACCGTCTTTAGCCAGCAGCTCATCATGCGTACCATCTTCAATACACTTACCTTTATCAATCACGACAATTCTATCCATCTCAGACAATGTGCTTAAACGGTGCGCAATCACAATTGCCGTCTTACCTTTGAGCACCCTTGAGAAGGAGTCTTTTATGATTTGCTCACTTTCGCTATCAAGCGCGCTGGTAGCTTCGTCTAGAATCATGATTGGGGAGTGCTGTAAAACAGCCCGGGCAATAGCGATCCGTTGCTTCTGGCCACCACTAAGCTTTACACCACGTTCACCCACAATGCTATCAAGTCCTTCGGGAAGTTGCTCAACAAATTTTAACGCATGAGCAGCACTAAGCGCTTCATGTATCTCTTTTTCGGTAGCATCCGGCCTAGACAGTACAATGTTGTCGCGAACACTAGCGTGAAATAACAGAGGTTCCTGCGGCACATACGCCATCTGCTTGCGTAAGTCGGTCTGTTTAAGGTCCCGGACGTCGATACCATCGAGCAGCACTTGCCCGTCATTAACATCGTTAAAGCGCAACAACAATTTAGCCAATGTACTCTTGCCAGCACCGCTGAAGCCCACAACACCAACTTTCTGGCCTGCCGAAATATCTAACGAAAAATTACTAAATACAGGCTTCGTTCCCTTAGCTTTTTCGTATGCAAACGAAACGTTGTTGAATGCCAGATGTCCGCGCACCTTTTTAAGTACTTGGGGCGCGACTGGGTCTTTTATACTATTCTCGCGGCCCAAAATCTCAAATGCCGGAATAATTTTATCAACTAAATCGTCGTGTTCATCCAAATCATCTGATAGTTGATAGATGCCAGTAAGAATGGTAGCGGTATAAGTAACTACCAGAACGGCGGCCGTAATACTGATATGACCACCCGCCATACGATGAACCGTAAGCCACAGCAAGATCAAAAAGAATGTAACGGTGATGGCTTCCCGGAATGCTATCAGCGTAGCTTGCGTTTTGTAACGTTCATAAAAAAGTCGACCTTCTTCTTCAGATCCTTGCCGTACCTGACCCACACGTGCTGCTTCTTGGGCAGTAGCCTTAACGGCCAAAATATTAGAGACGATATCTGCCATGCGCCCAGAATTACGCTTATACATCTCCCGGGAGCGAGTTCGTGGTCCTTCAATTATATGCGAAGCCCACAGCAAATAGATAGCTTGTGTAGCACTAAGCCCCAGCGCTACTAGCCCGAGACGCGCATCCAGATAAATAATGACCCCCAGCGGAAAGACGATGCTGAGCACCGTATTCAGATAACGATCACGTAGCGTGCGCGCTAGAGTCATACAACTGTCCACATACTGCCGAGTTGCAGTAGTTAAATAACCCGCCAGATTAGAATGGAAATACTCCAGGTCTGCCGCTACCAGAGAGGAAAAGTAGTTGCCCGTAATGTCTCGGTACGCTTTGTTTTCGCCGAGCATACCAATGTATTTCGTAAGTGGCGTTAAAGCCCCAAGGATAAACGAGAAGCAAGCATACAGCAGCACCGCTTTTTGCGCGCCATCAAAGTTTCTCTTAGAGAGATTGGCAATAATGAGGCTGATAGCAACAGGTAGAGCAATAAGCTTACAGACACGGGCCATAAGCTGGAGTACAAAAGCAACGCGAACCGTCCATGACTGGCCGTACGTACTCCATAGATGCCCATACACTAACCTGTACTTACTGAATCCTCGGAACATTCGTTTATTCTACCATCAAAGCCGCTAGAAGAACCCTGCTTCGTTTTAAACATCTCTCAGTAGCCAAACAGCGACTATTACAGGCGTTCGGGTAGCTCGGGAAACCCCTTTTTAAGGCCCTCCGCGATAACAGCTTGCAGGTTCATAGTTAAGAACGGAAGCGTACTAAACGATGCAACATCAACCCATAACGGTTTATGCATATTGGTACTAATTTTATTGAGCATCGCTTCTTCCGAGGCGTCTTGAATCGCGACCACACCATGGGGCGCTACTTGGCATACAAAAATATACTGTGTGTTGTAAGGCTCGGAGTGTTCTTCTAAATACACTAATCGACAAGCGGTTATAGCAAGCCCGGTTTCCTCCTGTACTTCGCGCACCACCGCTTGCTGGGGTGTTTCATCTTTTTGTACGCGCCCGCCCACCAGCGTAAAATATTGCTTGCCATTTTTATTGCGATGCATAAGCAGCATCTTTTTGTCTTCTATAATAATTGCGCGCGCTGCAGTTGCCATATGAGCACTATACTACCACCTGTAGTACATTCCAACTTACCGTTAGGCGTTACAAGCTATGCGCCTGCAGTTGCGATATAGTTTTGCCAAACAAAAAACGACCAAATTGGTCGCCAATTACATATATAGGGTTGTGTCACGAAGGGGCTGCTGGCTGGGGGTTTTGTTCGATCGCCATAGCGATCACCAGTCAGCAGCTCCTCCGGAAGTTCACGTTGTGGCCCGAGGGGTCACATTGCCAGGATCTTCAGTTCCTGTGGTTCTCTTGTTGGGGTCAGCCGCCGAAGGGGTAGCCGGGGTTCAGGTCGGTGCGACCGTCGCGACGACCCTTGTTGAGCAAGGTGTCGAGCACGCCGAACATGAGCGCCGACTTGGCCGAAGACTTGCCCCCGAGCATCGTCGTGATGCCGTACGTGCCGTGGATCGGGCAGTCCGGATTACCGCAGTCGTACTCCTCGAGGAGGTAGCTGAACGTGTTGCCGGAGGCCGACGTGGAGTTGGTGGCGCCGAGGAGCGTCTCGGACGGGTCCGAGGGTTCCGGGTCGTCGGGCTCCGTGAAGAAGAACGGGAGGATGGTCGAGATCTGCCGGCCGGAGAGCCCCTCGTTCGAGAGCAGCAGGGTCATGCGGTCGCCGTTCGCGGTCAGCGTGAGCTCCCTGTAGTTGCAGGTGAGGTCGACGTCGACGACGGTCCAGCTGATGGCCCAGTTCTCGTCACCCATGAACAGGTCGACGTCGTCCGGAGCCAGGCCGGTGATCGCCGTGATCTGGCCGGACACGAGCACGAAGCGCCGCGCCGCGAACCTGAGGTCATCGTAGCCGGCGACATCGGCGTTCAGCGCCTCCACCTGCCCGGTGAGCGTGGTCACGCGCTGCCGCAGGATGACGTTGTCCGAGTGGAGCGCGCCGGAGCGTGCGTAGGCCTCGACCAGCCGGTCGATGAGGTTCTGGACGCCGTCCTCCGTCTTGCCGTGCGCGACCTTGAGCTCCTTCTCCCATGCGGACATCCGGCCCGGCTTGCCCGGCTCGCGCTGCCACGGCTTGACGATGTCGCGGAGGGCGGGGACGGACGGGAGGGCGGTGGCCGGCGTCTGGTTGACGTCGGTCGGGGTCGGGTCGTTGGTGGGCACGTTGGACTCGGCGGTTGCCGGGCCTACGCTGATGTCTTCGATCTTCTCGGACATGTCTTCTCCTCCAATGGAGAGTAGACGGGATACCGACGCGCCAGAGGATCTGGTGCGACTCCAACAAGAAAAATGGATCAATCTTGTGGACACCTTACAGGTGGGCGACTAAGCCGCCATGACACATGGCAAATCAGTCGCCCATCCGTAGAAAGTTCAACACAAGCGCTTTCATTGGCATATAGATGTCAATGAACGGTAATATTATAAAACAATAGGCATGTAATAGCAATAATTGCCCCAAAGCACTCACCTAAAAATCAGTATTTGGTAAGTGATGCTCAATATTATCAGCTTCCGCAGATTCAAAGACAGCGAGTATTTCACGGGAAGTATCAACCCTGATCTTAAATGGCAACATTCCAAAAGACTTGAAAAGCGGTTTAAGCGACGCTGGCAACCGTTCGTTACGACTTCGCGAGAGACGCGTTAACACCGTAAGTGACCGCTCCAATTCCTGGATTAAGACAGGATCACGTATTGGCTGACCTTCCTGGGTTGGCTGGATAGCAGCTAGCTCCAGAGCTGCAACAATACGAGCAGATGAATGAGGCATCGCCTGAATCTTAGTTAGCGCATGCGTAGTTGCGCTAACCATTCCACCATATAGTGATGGAACGTCGTAGTAAGCGGCGCTCCTAAGCGCAGCCATCCCCAACTCAAGTTGCACACTATCGCCAATGATCGTAGGGTCAGGTCGGGCCGTGTCGTGCTGAGCAAGCAGCGTACTCATAGCAAAATAAGGTCCAGGCTCATCAAATTCCCACGGCTGGCCCTTCGTAAATATACTGTAATAATACTGGTCACGCGCCTGCGAAATGTAGCCTGCTTTCAAAAGCGTACTCATGTGCAAAAGGGCTTCTTTACTACTACCTCGATTATCTGTTGCATACCAAGCTCCATACCGTGCCGGTCGATATTCACGCACCCATCCTACATGATGGCGAGGAGCCTCCGTAGACCCAGCTAAAAAGGCGCTCACTACTTGCGATAATGCCTGCCCAGACTTACGATCAATTTTTTGCCTCTCTAGTTCCTTCCGCCATGCGCGTGGTTTGAATTTACCAGCTTCTGCAAGCGGTACGAATGTATGCAACAGTATATCTTCTGCAATTATTCGACCAAGCCTTACGTTCTGAGCGCCGCTAATAATCTCGGCCGCATCATCAAATAGCCCCTTTTCAAGTAGAACGTTGGCAAGGTCGTAGCGCAACTGATCAGCCTGTGTCACCCGGTCCTGGTCATGAGAGCCCACGCCGTGCTGAGTAATCAAACTGGTTGTAATTCGTAATTGCTCATCAAGTTCGTGCCGTTCGTAAGTAGTTGCAGGCGCTCCGGTGACATTCATGCGCAGCTTGGCCGTCTCAATACAAGCTAACGCGTAGCAATCCCTTGTCGATTCATAGTCATGGAGTATGGTAGTCAGATCGTCCAGGTGTGTATTATCTGTAACGATACCCGCACCACTGCTAATAGCTTCGGCATAAACACGCCATTTTGTTAGAGGTTGCTGTATACCCTGCCAGCCCGTGTTAAACAGCACCGAATCCCCAAGACGAGCTCCCGCCAATGCAACCTCGGCGTGCAAACCATCAAGCATTTCAGCCTCCCTTTTACTGCCAAACCTGGCAGCTGCCTCGATACCCCAGTCATAAATCATAGTTGCATGGGCTAAATAGCCATATGGGTCTGAATCGTGCTGATGTAATAATTCACCTACGTCGTGTGACGAGGGCGGTATTGCCTCTCCAAAAGAAAACTCACTCATAACATAAAAGAATAACATACAAATATATGTTTTAGTAATTTAAGCCGTGTGGAGTTTAGGCATTTGTTAAAATTACTCTATATGCTGGTACGCAAGACTGTCGACACTCTACTGCGGAAGTTCGAGAAAGGCTACGCTACGCACAATCGTATTGAAGTTTCTCGGTCGGCAATTTTGCATAATTTTGACTTATTTACTAGTTTAGACAACCGGCAAATCATTCCAGTTCTAAAAGGCAACGCCTACGGTCACGGCATCCCCCTGGTCGCAAAGATTCTAAAGGAACGCAACGTTCCCTACATAGCGGTTGATGGTTACTTTGAGGCGTTGCGTGTTCGGGAAGTCAGCAATCAACCGGTGCTCATTATGGGCGCTATCTTGCCCAAGAATTATGCACACCTAAAATACAACCGCTTCGCCTTTGTGGTAGATACTCCTGCAAGCATCCACGCCCTTGGTACAATCGGCAAGCGCGTGAAAGTACACTTAGAAATTAATACCGGAATGAATCGTTACGGAGCAACACCTCAAGATGTTATTCAGCTTACTCAGCTCATTCTTAGCTACAAAAACCTTGAGCTCGAGGGAGTTATGAGCCATTTGGCTGACAGCGATGGTACCAGTCAATCAACGGTTGTCACTGCGGTTCGACAGTTTGATTCGTGCGTCGAAGCTATCAGAAAAACTGGAGCCCATCCAAAACTGCTGCATATTGCTCAGAGCGCTGGTAGTGTCCGCGTAAAATCCAAATACGCTAATGCGATTCGTCTAGGAATTGGACTCTATGGCATTAACCCTTTCCCCATGGGTCACCAACTGCATTCGCAGCTCAAAGATTTGCAGCCAGCCCTGCGTTTAGTATCTACAATCACTAAAACCATCATGCTGCACAAGGGCGACCGAGTTAGCTACAACTACACATTTACTGCACCAAAGGCTATGACCATTGGCATTCTGCCGCTTGGCTATTACGAGGGTATCAATCGTCAGCTGAGTAATGCTGGAATTGTTAGCATTAATGGGCAGTATGCTCCAATTGTCGGACGGGTCTGTATGAACCACGCCATGATTAGCCTAGAGGGAGTTTCTGCCAAAGCGGGTACAGAGGTTACCATATACAGCAATAACCCCGCCGACCAGAATACCATTGAGACTATTGCCAGCACACATGGTCTTTTCACCTACAATTTACTGACTGCGCTCAGTACTGATGTACGCCGGGTACCTGTACCATAAGGCTCTAAGGCCAGTACATTTCAGGCAGAACTACTGATAGTCAGCGGCTTTACAGAGGTCTGGCTATTTGTGCTCGTAAACGCGCCTGGATTTCTTCGATATACGCCTGCTTATTAGCTTTAATCTTTTTTAGATCTTCTTGGCGCTCTACTGGTATCGGCATCGGCGAATGTTTGTCGCTCCACAGAGTCATTTCAATAAACATTGGCACTAAATCGACCGCCATTGGCGTGAGTGCATAGGTAAAACGCGCTTTGTTAGCAGGATTAGGTAGCTTCTGTATAAAGCCCTCGTCCTCCAAACGCACCAAGCGACTTGCAAGGATATTAGTAGCAATCTTTTCGCCAGAGGCCAGAAAGTCGCTATAAGAGGCCTTATTTTCAAATATGATATCGCGGATAATTAACAAACTCCACTTGTCGCCAACTAGTTCAAGTACGTAATTAATCGGACAATCTGATCTCATCTCTGCCAGTTCCATAGGAAGCAGTATAGCAAAAGCACTTGCAAAATGAAAGTCTCCTATGCTAGGCTTGCAAAGTACAAGTTTAAAAAATCTGCTATGTCCTTGTCTAATTGCGCCTACTTGAAGCAAGCGCTAAGGCCAAAGCAATAATAAGTAAAGAGGTAGATACCCCGTGAGCCCCCTAAAAAAGAAAATAATTCTGGCGATTGCCTGCCTAACCAACTTTATGGTCGTGCTGGATATCGCCATTGTAAATGTGGCACTTCCGACAATTAAGCACGACCTCCATTTAAGCCAAAGCATCCTGCAGTGGATTGTTATTGCCTACGGCCTCCTCCTTGGTGGCTTCTTACTGCTTGGTGGGCGACTGGGTGATATCATTGGTAAGCGCAAAATACTCCTAACAGGACTGGGTCTATTTACTACTGCTTCGTTGGTCGCAGGATTGTCGCATTCCATCCAGTTACTGCTTGTCTCCCGAGGCGTACAGGGTTTTGGTGCAGCTATGATGGCACCTTCGGCTTTATCAATCATTGCCTCGACCTTTACAGAAACCCGCGAGCGCAACACTGCACTTGGCATTTTTGGCGCCGTGGGTGGTACCTCGGCATCGGTAGGTGTCATTGCAAGCGGCCTCTTAACCGATGGCCCGGGTTGGCGTTGGATTTTCTTTATGAATGTACCGATCGGCATATTGCTGATGACGCTCGCCGTGAAGTTCCTGCCAAAAGATAAAAAACAGGCCCATACCGAACGCTTTGATACCGTAGGTGCTACCACTATAACTTCCGGTTTACTCCTGTTTGTGTATACGCTCAATAAAGGAGCCGACTACGGATGGGGCTCGGCAGCAACGCTCTCATTATTTGGCGGTGCAGCGGCGCTAATTGCACTGTTCGCCTTAATCGAGTCGCGCTCTAAGTCTGCACTCTTGCCCGGTCGCATTCTTAAAAACCGTGACATGGTCGCAGCAGACCTAAGCGCCCTACTTGTATTTGGTAGTTTCTTCGGCTTTATTTTCCTAGGAAGCTTGCTCATGCAGCAAGGCTTCGGCTACAGCCCAGTTAAAACTGGTGTGGCCTGGCTGAGCACTTCCGTGGTTGCCTTTATTGCGGCCGGCGCTACTGGCGCAAAGCTTATTGGCAAATTCGGCGTGCGCCAACTACTCCTAAGTGGCGTCTTGCTCCTTGTTGTTGCCATGGGTTTGCTTACTCGCCTGCCCGTTCATGCTAGCTACTTTAAGGATATTTTCCCGGCGTTTATTCTGGCTGGCATTACTATTGGCCTTGCAGCTCCTTCCCTGCAAGTTGCCGCAATGAGCAAAGCAAAAGCCGCTGAGACCGGGTTGGCCGCAGGCTTAGTGGAGATGATGCGTGAAATTGGGGGCGCTATAGCCATCGCCAGTGTCTCGACCATCTTAGTCACACACACAAAAACAGCAGCTACGATTGCAAGTCCTGTTGCGCGACAGGCAGCTGTTATACATGGTTTTCACCTGGCATTCGTATTGCTTGCGGTAACAGCAATGCTAGGCCTCATCGTTGTGGCAATTAGCTTTCCAAAGACTCTTGCTCATGATGTCGAAACCATGCCCGACGACGAGAAGCAAGAAGCTATTGCGATCGGCGAAACCGAAATCTAAACTTACGCCTACATTTTACAAAGTAGCGAGCGCCAATTCTCTTGCAAGAGAATTGGCGCTTTCGTTGTGGGTATTGTTTATCTACGTCAATCGTTTAGTAGCTTTTAAAATATAAGTCGAGTAATATTACTAAAGATACATAGCTTAGATGGAGGTAAAGAGTTATGCCGGGTAATGCCACCGAAACACGAGCGTCAAAACGTTCCAATACCCCTCTCTTCTTTCTGATACTGCTCTGCCTGCTAGCAATTGCCTGCAGCGCAATATTTTATATTAAATACAAACATGCGCAAAACACGCCAGAAAATCAACAAAAACAACTTGTTACCCGCATTTCACGGCTAGTTGTATTGCCCAATGCGGCTCCCGCCGTTGTGACTATTGCCAACAAAGCAAAGCTTACCAATAAAACCTTGGCCGCTCATGTACAAAACAAGGATACACTGCTCATTTATGACGCCGCTAAACGCATCATAGTGTACCGGCCAAGCATAGATAAAGTGGTTGATATGCTCAGTTTTGGCGCTCAGACGCCCTTAACGCAAAGTGCCACTAAGCCGTAGCGTAGGCTACTAGTGGCTACTCTATTCCGACGGAACGTATTCAATCGTTACCAAAAAATTGCTAAGGCTAACCGCAACACTAGCGCTAATAGATAGCGAATAGACATCGCCGGTGGTAAAGCTCGCTCCGGCACCAGGCGTCAGTGCATAGGGTGTCATAGCGGTTGATAGCGCAGAAAGCGGCGTAGAAGCAACAGTTGTGGTACCGTTTTTTAGAATAGTTGCTGTAGCCGACAAACTAAGTGCGGTTTTATTTGTGAGTGTAATCTTAGTAATTGTACCGTTTGAAGGAGCTACGAACACCGGCCATTCATTACTGCCAAACAAAGCAATACTAACATTGCCAATCGGTGCACTTACTGTACGAGTAAGTGCGGCAGCGGAAAGCTGCGGCGTTTTTACCGAGCCCGTAGCCAGCAACGCGTTAGTAATGGCACCGGCGGCAATGTTAGTCGTCCCAACTGCGCTAGACGCAATCTTGGAGCCGGTAATGCTGCCATCAGCTAGCAGGTTAGTAGTAATGGCACCGGTTGCTATATCTGCCGTTGTGACCGCCCCAGGCGCAATGAGATTGGTAGTAACTGCACCGAGCGCTATATCAACCGTGCCAATACTACCGTCTGCAACGCTAGTAGAACTTACCGCTCCAGAAGCGAGCAAGCTGTTTGTGACAGCTCCCGGCGCAATCAGTGCCGTTTGAATAGCGCCGGAAGCAATATCGGCACCTACAATGGTGGCATCAACTATTTTGGCGCTGGTTATACTGCTGTCGGCCAGCAATGTGCCCGTTACGGCGCCAGCAGCAATGTCACTAGTGGCAATCGCTCCATCAATTATATTTGTAGAGCCGACAGCATTTGCAGCAATGAGGCTGCCTGTAATCGCATTGGAGGCTATATTGCCGGTTCCAACCGCACCGCTGGCAATTTTTAAGCCGGTAACAGCGGCATCCGTAATTTTAGCCGTGCTAACCGCACCGTCAATAAGTGCCGCAGTACTGACACTGCCAGTCGCTAGTAGCGGGCCGGTAATAGCTCCGAGTGCTATGTCGTTACCGTCTATGCCGCCATCGAGGATACTAGCCGAATTAACGGCGCCGGAGGCAATCAATGTATTTGTTATGGCACTATTTGCAATATTTAGCGTACCCACCACACCGTTCCCAAGCTTTGCGCCACTAACCGCACCATTAGCCAATTTTGCAGTTGCTACAGATGCGTCAGCAAGCGCGTTGGTACTTACGCTATTATCCGCAAGTAATGATGCCGTGACAGCACTAGGAGCAATCTGTGCGGTACTAATTGCATTATTCGCGATATTTGCAGCAGTAATAGTTCCAGCCGCAATCTTCGTCCCGATGATACTATTATCTGCTAATAAGTTTGTGACTACAGCACCGTCTGCAATATTCCCCCTGGTAATGGTGCCCGCAGCAATAAGATTACCAGTGATAGCACCGACCACAATATTGGCATTACCAACCGCCCCATTCGCGAGGAGATTATTCGTAATTGCTGCGTCCGTAATATTTGCTGTCCCAATAGCCGCATTAGCAATTTTACTGCCCGTAATGCTACCATCGGCCAGCAAAGCAGTAGTGATAGCACCTACAGCCACATTATCAGTCCCGACCGCACCAAGCCCGAGCAGTGGACCGGTAATAGCTTCACTTGCAATATTGCTTGTCTGCACGCTACCCAACCCTAAGATATCATTTGTTACACTACCCACAGCGAGCGCCGCGTGCGTAACAGCCCCGTCTGCTATATCGGATGCATCGATTGGACCACTTAGCACATGCAGCGAGTCTAGAAGCGCTGTCACCTGATCGGACGTCATACCGGCAATCGTCTGCACCGTTTGCGTCGCATTATCTACAGACAGCGCACCAAGATTCTGTGTAATTCCATTCAACAGCGAGTCTAGATTTACAAGTTGCCTGTTAACGACCCACTGGCTAGTTGTTGCATTAGCGATCCATTGTTGCAGATTTATGTCAAGATTACTTGTCGTAATAGTATCGGCGGCAATATCACTCGACGTTATGCTGTTATTTGCGATATCAATCGAACTAATACTATCCGGGGCTAGCTGAGTAATAGATTTAGGAGTAGGTAACGGCGTCCCCAGTGTAGTAGCTTGCTGATACAGATTCCATACTGCAAAGCACAGACCAACGATTGCTAAAGCTTCACCAGTCTTAAAAAACCTACGACTAGTCATAGGAAAAATTATAGACAGTTAGAAACATAACAGCAATTATATATCTTCGCGTACTATACTCTTTTAGCCAGACAAGGGCACACCACTTGGCATAGCATGAAAAAGACATTAAAATGTAATTAACTTAACATGAAATTTGGGAAGGCCCATTTAAAGATCTGATAATGTTTCTGTTGCATTCATATACCACCCATCTCACCCGGCAAGAGGCACTCTTTTGTTAAGGTCCGCCCCCCGACCCAAGATTAGTGAGCTTGATGTGGCGCATATTTTTGCTGCACGAGCAATCAGCAATTTCCGTCAAGACGCCCTAAAACGCTTTGACCTCACCCAAATCGAATGGCTTACGCTCTGCGTCGTTTCTACTACAACTACTCAGGGTGGCATACGAGTAACTGATCTTGCCAAGACATTCGACGTGCAGTCAACATACATCACATCTTTGCTGAGCAAACTGCGCGCTCGAGGTCTTATAGAGAGCAGATTCGATCGTACCGACGCCCGAGTACGCTTAGCCGTTCTCTCCAAAAAAGGTACTAAAGAGTTTGCCACAATCGAGCAACACTTACAGCATGAGATGTACCACTTATTTGACGGTACAATTACCAATACGGAACTTGCAAATTATCTTAAAGTGACCCAAAAGATAGCTCGTAAAAAACTTCAAAAATTATAAGCCCACACATCTACTTCACTAAGACTTAGCAAAGTTTAATGTCTGCCGAACTATAAGCTATGGGCCTTTATAATAACTTGGCCCTGGGTTGAATTGAGGTTACCAAAGATGCCAAATCACCTATACGCAGTAGCTAACGACCGACCCCGATGTAACGCAAGCCCGCCCTAGTAACTGTCTGCTTATCAAAGGCGTTCATAGCATCTATAAAGATATTGCCATGGAGCAAATGCATATATTTCTCCGCTGGGTATACTGTAAACTCAGGCCAATCGGTCGCTAGGATCACCGCATCCGCCCCTTGCAGCGCACCCTCTATGTTTGCCGTGATAGCTACTGCATCACTTAGCTGTTCACGTGCTTCATGCGTGGCTTTAGGGTCAAACACCTTGACTTGACTCCCAGATTGAGCGAGGAGGTTAGCCATCTTTATACCTGGCGATCTACGCACATCACTAGTGCCCGCTTTGAATGCTAAACCTAAAACCGCTACCGCAACACCGTCCAGTGAACCGCTGGTTACCTTCTGCAGCTTTTCTACAATATAGCCCGGCATTGTTTCGTTAAGGGCCTGAGCAGCTTGCATAATCTCAAGGCTTACACCGTTTTCTAATCCGGCGGCGATTAATCCGCTAACGTCTTTTGGGAAACAACCACCACCATATCCACGTCCAGCATTTAAGAATGCCCGGCCAATTCGATTATCCAACCCTACGCCATCCATTACCTCTAGTATGTCAGCGCCTGTTTTATCAGACAGTAAGGCGATAGAATTGGCAAACGAAATCTTTAGAGCTAGAAACGCGTTTGCGGTAACTTTTATGAGCTCGGCGCTCTCCAGCGCGACACTAATGTAGCGCCCTTGCCGATATTGTTCTGGCGCCGTTAAGCCGGCCAATTTGGCAATGGCCTCGCGGCTTCTTTCAATTTCCTGATAGACCTGCACAATTTTCGCAAGCGCAGCAGTGTCATCCCCGCCTACAACAATTCGGTCAAACCATAAACTATCAGCAAGCGCCGTTCCTTCACGCAAAAACTCGGGATTAGAAACATATGATATTTCCTGACGGGTATCCGCAAAGAGCTGTTTTATTTTGCTACCTGTACCTACCGGTACAGTGCTTTTCTGCACATACACCGCATCCGTCTTTAGATACTTCTTTGCCTCAGTTGCAGCTGCCAAGACATAACTCAGATTAGAACTACCATCTGGATTATCCGGTGTACCAACCGCAGAAATAACAATGTCGCTGTATGGCACGGCCTCGGAGTAATCAGCGGTTGGAATGATAAGCCCACCCTTTACACCTTTTGCTATGAGCGGATCTAGGCCTGCCTCATAAAAAAACGACTTGCCAGCTCGTACGCTTTCGAGTCTTGTCGGGTTTGGGTCAACCAGGTACGTTTTCATACCGGCTGCAGCCGTTAATACGGCAGTAGTCAGCCCAACGTACCCAGTACCCAAAATGGTAATCGTTGGTTTAACCCCCATAGGTTAGTAGTAATTGTATCATGGGCGCCATTTTGCAAGTCAATGTAATGCTGCCGTACGCCTAGCGTTTATGCTTTATTTAGAGGATACTATAGGTGTAACTAACAGGAGGTTATCCTATGTCAGTAATCCTAAATCCTTATCTACACTTTGACACTGAAGCAGAAGCGGCAATAGATTTTTATAAAACGATTTTTGGTGGCAAAGCGGACATTACCCGCTTTAGCGCATTCCCAGATATGCCGGTACCGGCTGGCCAAGAGAATTTAGTTATGCATAGCGTACTTGAAGCGGACCATATCCGGCTTATGCTCAGCGACACAGCACCAATCGGTGGCGTTAAAAAAGGCGAAAATATCAGTTTGTCTCTTTCGGGCGACGATGAAGCTACACTGACTCATTATTTTGAAGAGCTCAGTAACGAGGGAACGGTCACCGACGAATTGGCCGCAAAGCCCTGGGGTGACAAGTTTGGTATGGTCACCGACAAATTTGGCATGCATTGGATGGTAAATATTACTATGCCCAAGCCGTAATTAAACTTATTCGTCAAGTAAATATGGCCTCGCACTTAAACAGTGCGAGGCTTTTTAAATATACATCTAACCTCTAGAGCCACGCTCAAATTACCGTTGTAATTATACCGCTTTCGCTTACACTAGTAACTAAAGTATAAGAAAGGGTGGATGATGGAACCCATACGCCGTAGACCGCAAGATCTAACACCTGGCAGACCGCTGTCAGGTCGTGCACGTGTGCCAGCTGGCCATCGCCCTGTATTTAGCGATTTTACCAGGCGACCACAATCTAATACCATCACGCCCACTACACGTCCGCCCGGAACTCCCGCGCCTATCATACCTCAAACTGCTCCACCAGTACCCCACTCCATAGGCAAACCCACACCATCACTGCGCCCAGCACCTCCACAGCCACAGTCGCCAGTGCCTCGACCACGACCTGCGCCAGTACAACCTGCCGCCCCTTTGCAGCAATCGGAGACAGCTCAACGCCTTTTACGCAGCACGGCAATGACCGCTGCGCAGCCCCAGCCGCCTCAAACACCTGCCATAGTAGCACCGCCAACTACATCTATTGGTATGCCGGCAGTCCCATCAAGCGAACAGCGTCCACCACGTCCTTTTGCAGTCGCACCCAAAGCATTAGAACATCGGGCTCACGCCAGCAGGGCCGGTCTAGTAGGTTTTGCCTGTTTCATACTCCTAAGTGGCTTACTCCTCTCGCCGTTTCTGCCCAGCAAAACTTTTGATAGTTTCCCTGGCAGTTCACAGTCTTCATCAAACGGCGATGACAGCCTTGCCTGCATTCATGAACTGCAACAAGCTAGCACTACTACAGCCTACAATCATAAGCTCGGCTCACCCATCACTTACAGTTACACCACAACTACCACACAAAAGGCCACCTGCGACGATAAACCGTTGACAGCTATAGCCGGACACACAGGGCAGTTTAATCCGCTCGGGCTGCTTATTGATATTGCACTAGCTACTGCCGTAGCTATCGTAGTTGCTAAGATCTGGCGCCGGGTAGCTGATAAGCGCGATTGATCGCCTACTTACCTAAGCTTTACCATCCTGCTTACGAAACCACGTGCTGTAATAAGCGGATAAATGTTGTGTAATGACTTGTAAACAGCCAGATATCAGCCGCCAGCAGCAGCGGTAAAATCACAAATGTTTCCAATGCTTTGCCTGTGGTAACTCGTAGGCTTCGCAGCGGCGGCACACCAAACTTAAATGGAATCGGCAGTAGCCATGGCACTCCTTCTTTAGTCAACGAATCCATTACTAAGTGACTGATGTACCCAATAAGAAATGACCACCAGACCAATCTTATGTCTACATGCGGCATTACCGGATGCAAAAAATGCAAGAGCAGATTGCTTAGATAGGCAAACAGCCCCAACCCTAAAAGCGAATGGCTAATAAATCGATGCCCGCCAAGAAGTTTGCCGAACGCTTTGCCAATAAAATGCCCCTCTGGTAAATTGCGCCAAAGTGGTGCCGTCGGTTGATCAATATCGGGAGTAATGCCACCCAGTTGGTTTGCTAAGAGTGCCACTAGTACCGTAGAAAGCCGCAAAGACTCGGGAGCATACGCCAAAACGGCAACGGCTAAAGCAGTAGCGGCAGCAAGATCATGCGTTCGGGCAGTCATAGCATTATTGTAGCTTACGCTTCGTTATTTAAGCGTGCTTCCGGAGCTGTTTCAGCATTTTCATTACGTTGCGAAGCAAGATGCCGCCGCAAAAGAGCAGCCTTCTTCTCGCCTACTGCCATTGCCAGTTCAGCTCCACTAGCCTGAGCCACGCCACGCACACTGCCAAATGTTTTAATAAGCTTTTTGCGCGTTATGGGGCCGACACCTGGGATTTCATCAAGCAGGCTGGCTGTTTGCTGTTTTACTTTGAGTGTGCTGTGATAGCTTACAGCAAAACGGTGGCTTTCATCACGAATGCGCTGTAGCAGCTTCACCACATTAGTGTGGTGTGGCAGATTCACTAAAATAAAGTCGTCTGTTTCCGTAGCAAAACCGCCCAGCTTATGCATCGCCTCCACATTCAACTCAACATTACTACCCCTAGACCCACCTTGCGCTCGCAGGTTTTGACTGCTTTGGGAGGACAGACCTCCCAAATTTACAACGGGCTTGGGTTTGAGGATGACAATTTGCTCTTCACGTTTGGCAAGGCCTATAAATGGTATAGCTGCCAGTGCTGGATTCCAGGCCGCCGCTTCGTCGTCACGAGCCCGAACAGCAACATCTAGCTGACCCTTACCGCCGTCAATCAAAAACAGGCTTGGCTTACCCCAAGCTTTGACGTTTTTTTCGCTTAGCCGCCGCTTAATTGTCTCATTCATGTTGAAGAAATCGTTATTGTGCTCTTTGTGCGTTTTGAACTTACGGTACTCACCCTTATCGCTTACACCGTTAGTAAACACTACCATGCTAGCAACCACGTTAGTGCCCTGCATATGTGAAATATCGTAACCTTCGATGCGGCGTGGAAAACCAGGCAGATTTAGCACATCTACCAGCTCATTAAGGGCGTGATCTTTAGAGATATCCAAAAATTCTTTGTCGCTAAAAATTACCTGCTTGCTTAAATTTTGCAGCAAAAACAATTGGTTGCGGAACCGGGCCGCTTGTTCAAACTCCTGAGCTTTGGCCGCACGTTTCATGTCGGCTTCAATTTCGCGCACAATAGCAGTTCGTTTGCCTTCGATAATTGCGATGAGCTTGCGCAAATTTTTGCGGTAGTCTTCCAAGCTGGTTTTACCCTCTTCCAGTCCCGGATCGAGCCCTAAATGATAATGCAAAGTAGCTCGTTTTTGTCCCGGAATGCGGCGAGTGGCAAACGGAAAAATCCGGCGCAGGTATTTGAGCGCCTGCTTTACGGCATGAAGGCTGAAATATGGGCCAAAATAACGTGCACCGTCATCCAGCGGCCGGCGGGTGGTACCTACCGTCGGATAGTCACTGTCGTAATCGATACGGATATAGCTGAGTGCTTTGTCGTCGCGCAGTAAAATATTGTAACGCGGCATATAGCGCCGGATCATCTCGGCTTCTAAAAACAAAGCCTCCAGCTCACTATCCACCACCATCCAATCAGTGTCGAATATTTCTTCTACCAACGCCTCCGTTTTGGGATCGCGGTTACGGGATACCTGAAAATACTGCCGCACCCTATTTCTAAGTACTGCAGCCTTACCCACGTAAATAATTTCGCCGTCCGTGTTTTTATGAAAATATACGCCCGGCTCCTTTGGCAGGGTTTTCAGCTTTGTTTGCAGCGCTTTATTCACTTCTTTAGTATACGCTTGGCGTATTCTCCGGCCAGCATGTAGCTACTAGTGTCACGCACTCTATCGACGAACAAATACCGTTTAGGTGGTCGGTTTCGTGCTGAAAGACATGGGCAATAAAGCCCTCTAATATTTCCTGATGTAACGCACCCGTTTCGTCGTACCAGCTAGCCTGAATCTTCTCATGTCTGGGAACCTGAGCATACAGCGTGTTACGCCCTTTGCCTGCACTTTGGCAGCCTTCCCATAGTGACACTTCTGCTCCCAGCCCGCTGTATTCAGGATTGATAATTACGCACTCAAACGACCTCAAATTCGGTCGCGTGGGTGTTGGCTTTATACCAATAACACTGAGGGCGACGCTGACACCAACCTGCGGCGCGGCTAAACCTACGCCGTACTGCTTTTGGCTGTTAGTATAACGAATATCCGTAATGAGTTCCTGGATAGACTCGGTGACAATTTCTTGCTGCTTGAGCGCCCGCGCTTTGGCGCGCAACATCGGATCACCCAGTTGTCGCAGTCTTAGCTGTTTCATTATGCTAGTATTTCAGCTGCTGCTTGTTTGCGGCAATCAGCTGTATGAAACAACAACTTTGAGTCTTGTTTGCAAACTTCGCAAATTAACACCAGATCATTACAGCTTTTGAGCGCACAGTTTTCATAGTTACTCGTTGCTCTGCCGCAGTGAATGCACTTGCCGATAACTTTGGCATGATCAGAAAATTCCATGCCCATGCGGTCATCAAACACGTACAAGCTACCTTCCCATAAGCCGTCATCGCCATACTTTTCGCCGTACTTTACAATACCGCCGTCCATTTGGTAGACCTCTTCAAAGCCGCGGTTCTTCATAAGACTGCTTAAGATTTCACAGCGTATTCCACCCGTGCAGTACGTAACCACCGGCTTATCTTTTAATGCATCGTACTTGCCACTTTCCAGCTCTTTTATAAAATCGTGGCTAGTGCGCGT
The DNA here is from genome assembly GCA_964478195.1 of uncultured Candidatus Saccharibacteria bacterium. Classification (GTDB taxonomy): domain Bacteria; phylum Patescibacteriota; class Saccharimonadia; order Saccharimonadales; family UBA4665; genus JAJZCD01. Next base: position 52,048 of record CAYZGW010000001.1, on the reverse strand, counting down.
ATCGGGCACTACCGCATTTTTAAACTTGCCCACTTTCGCTTCGTAAGCATTGCGACCGTCAAAAAACACTACATCATCGCCACGCTGTTGCACCAACTCGTGCACCTGTTCGGGCTTTAAATGTTTGCCGCCGCCTACCACGCCATGTTCATCTACTTTTAATTCTTCAGCAGCACCAAAGGCTACAATTTCATCGCGAACTTTTACCTGTAGCTTTGGAAAATGATCGCGTTCGCCGTCGCTCCACTTAAAGGTGATGTCTTTAAAGCCTACAAACTGCTTGGTTTCTTTGATGTATGTTTTCAGCTCTTCTAAATCGCCGCCCACTGTACCATTGATACCGTGTTTGCTGATTAAAATACGACCCTTTAGGTTCAGCTTTTCGCAGAGGGCGCGCTGCCACAAACGAACCATCTCGGGGTCCTTAAGCGGCGTAAATTTATAGTAAAGCAAGATTTTTTGCATTGACGCTAATTATAAAAGATTTGAAGCATATTTGCTAGCTTGCCCGGTCGCCGACTAAGCTTCCACTAGCCAAGCGCAAAAGATCGTTGTTTGATAAAAGTAGTGGGTTGATTTGAGAAGGAGCTGCTGCGAAGCGTGTAGGTAGGGTGGATTCGGCGGGCTGCGGCCGTCACACAGTTGTGACAGCCGCAGCCCTGCGTTTGAATCCCTACTTGATCATCATGAGCGAGACCAGGAGGCTCAGCAGGCAGAGCGCGATCTGCACTCCGAACCCGAAGATCACCAGATTGATGATCACACGGGGCCGGCGCCACACCTTCATGTCCAGGTCGTCGAGGTTGACCCCCGAACGGAGGAGTGCGACACCGACACTCGGCAGAACCGAGCCATACGCGATGACGAAGGCAAGAGCCTGGTTGACGCGGACCGCGTTGTTGGGGTGTCCCAGAGCAGTCCCGGTCAAGCCGACCACGAACATGAAGGCGATGGTGAGCGTAGAGCCGATGCTCAGGAAGACCGACGGCCTGCGACGGGCTTGAAGCGACGCGGAGTCATCCTCGATGATCTCTCGGTTCTGGTCATCGTTCTCACTCTCCGCGGCAGGACTCTCGTAGTATCGGGCGACGACGTCCTTAGCGCTCACGAGCGTGTAGACGGCGTTGGCGATGATGACGTAAGTGTCCTCGACCTGGTTGAGGTCGATCGGGGTCTCCGAGTTGGGCCGGGGCTCGACGAACTGCACGAGCTCGGCGTCGGCCTCGGTGAGCAGATGAGCCATCTCGCCGAACCACCAGCTCGGGAGAGAGGTCTGGCCGACGATCACCTGACGCGAGGTCAAGTCGTAGGCCTGGTACGTCTTCGGGGTGGTCGTGTCGGTGGACATGAGCTTTCTCCTAGGTGCCGTCCAGCTAAGCTGGGGTGGGTGGGAATGTGCTGCAATCGCTTAGCGATCGCTCCTTCTCAGGTTAACGGTAAACCGATAACTTATATATTTTAACATAAATATATAAGTATGTAAAGTATAAGCGACTCGGCCACACTCTATGAATTGCTATTTAGTCCATAGCCTCCTATTAATGTACTTATAACAACATATTTTGATCTATAGGCATTGACTATGATGCTATAATGCATAGGTTAATAACGTAAAGGAAAGGGCGACACCCATGACAGATCAGAAACCACCACAGCGTATGGCCCTTACCCTTTCCGCTCGTCTTTTCTCGTAAACAAACCAAACTGGCAGCGTGAGCCAGTCGTTCAATCTAAAATAACTCTAAAAATCTACTACACCTGTAGGGTCGGTGCCAAGGAGGACCGTGCCTATGACTTTGTCTCAAAAAAAATCAAAAGATTCTGACGCCAAACGTGTTATTCGTTATTACCTGAACAAAGCCCGTGCTTACCCCAAGGCCTTTACTGGCGCACTCGTCGTAGTACCGCTTACTATCCTGGTAAATGGCTACCTACCTTCGCTGATTCTGGCAAGCGTGCTGAGCCGTTTGAGTCAACACCACTATACTAGTGGGCATTTATGGGCTAGTTTCGGTCCGCAAATCGTAACGTATGCAGTGCTTCTGATTGTGGGAATCGCTTGCTGGCGAGCTGTGGATGCGTTCGTGTGGTACCTAGAGCATCATGTACAAACGGACATTGCACAGCATGTATTCCAGCATCTGCTCAGCCGCAGTGCTGACTTCCACGCTAATAATTTCAGCGGCTCGCTAGTCTCACAGACCAACAAGCTCACCGGTGGCTACGTGCGTGTGGCCGATACCACCTTTTACCAAGTGTATGGCATGGTCTCGGGCATTGTGATTGCGGCGATCATCCTTTCATTCCGAGCTCCGATCTTTGCAGTCGCCCTCGTAACGTTTGCCCTCATCTACTTAAGCCTGTCATTTAAAGTCTCGCGACCGGTGCGCGGCCTAAGCAGCAAACATGCCGCCCAAGAGAGCAAGCAAACAGGTTATCTGGCTGATGCCATTACTAACGCCATGGCCATTAAAAGCTTTGCACACACTGCGTACGAGCGCGAGCGCTTTGCAAGGGTTACCCAAGAAACACAAGCTTACGGGAAACGGTTCGCCCGGGCACACCAACGCCAAATGAACCAACTGGGTATCATGAACCGCTCAATCTCGGCTACGGCATTGCTACTGGCGGTTGTTGCCGTGATGCAGTTCCATGCCAACATCGGCACCGTGTTTTTGATATTTAACTACACGGCCATAATCGTGGACCAGTTGTTCAACTTCAGTAACAACAGCTTGCGCAACTATAACCGGGCTATTGGAGACGCCGCTGATATCACGGCAACCCTTGCCGAAGAGCCAGAAGTACAAGACCCTGCACGTCCCGAAAAGCTGCGGATGCACGCCGGCGCGATTGACTTCAAAAACGTGACATTCGCCCATAGCGGCGCTGATGACGCGGTCTTTAAGAAATTAAATCTTCGTCTTAAGCCGGGAGAAAAGATCGGCCTGGTGGGTCATAGCGGCTCCGGCAAAAGTACCCTGATGCGCGTGCTAATGCGCTTTTCGGATATCCAGAGCGGCGAGGTACTAATCGACGGTCAAAACATCGCCAAAGTCACCCAAGAAGATTTGCACACTCAGATAGCTTATGTGCCGCAAGAACCGCTGCTATTCCACCGTAGCATTCGCGAAAACATTGCGTACGGTCAGCTTGACGCTAGCCCACAAGCCATTGAGGCGGCCGCCAAAATGGCTAGTGCGCACGACTTCATTATGGAGTTGCCCGACGGCTACGATACGCTGGTAGGTGAGCGTGGGGTCAAGCTTTCCGGCGGACAGCGACAGCGGGTGGTTATCGCCCGAGCGATGCTTAAAAATGCACCGATCTTGGCGCTAGACGAAGCAACATCAGCACTAGATAGTGAAAGCGAAGTACTAATTCAGAGTGCCCTTTGGAAACTCATGGAAGGCCGCACTGCCATTGTGATCGCCCATCGTTTAAGCACTATCCAGAAAATGGACCGCATTCTAGTGCTGGATAAAGGCAAAATCGTCGAAGAAGGCACGCACAAAGAACTCATCCGACAAAAAGGCACTTATGCCAAACTATGGGCCCACCAAAGTGGAGGGTTCATGGATGACTAAGCGTAAAACCACCTATTCCCTGCGCTCATTCTTAAGCTACTTGGCAGCGCGCGGCCGCTGGCAGGCCGGTATAACGTTTGCCATTTTTACCCTGTCCAACCTATTTTTGGCCGTAATACCGGTGTTTATAGGGAAACTAGTTGGTGCATTGACGCCGCCCGTCCATGGTCATCAAGCGGTAATATACGTATGGATTTTGATTCTCTGTAGTACATTCCACAATATGACATGGCGAGCGGCTGAATTTGCACACTTAAAACTCATTACACCGCTCAGCTTTCACTATGAAAACATTTTGTTCCGACAAGTGATACGAAAACCCTATCCGTATTTTGTTGATAAGTTCACTGGCAAATTGTCGTCATACATCACAACAATTAGCCAAGAACAGCGGCAGTTTTTAAGTGACATCTTCTATAGCTATACCGGACAACTGGTAGGTCTGGTGGCCATATTAGTAATTCTCGCAAGTGTGAACTGGCAAACGGGTGTGATTTTTGGCACGAGCGTCCTTGGCATGTGCCTGGTTGGACGCTATGCCATTCGCAGTAGTATTCGCTACGAGCGTTTGGATGCTGATGTACAGTCTACTAAAAACGCCAAGATCATCGACGCTATCGCCAATTTCGTAAACGTCAAATCGTTTCACAAAGAAACAACGGAAATCCAGGCTATTGCGCTAGAGCAACAAGCCGCCCTAAAAGCTAACCAAAAATCCCAGCTCTGGGCTATGTTCTTTTGGGGTGTGATGTCGGAGTTTGTGCGCGACTTGATCTGGCCGGCGGCGATAGGTCTGAACGTCTATCTATTCTTACACGGAGAGCTAAGCCTCGCCAAACTCAGCGTAGTACTTTCCACTCTGCTAATTTTTAGCAACACCATTTGGCAACTCATTTGGCTCGTGTCGCAGTTCAATCTACGCCTGGCCCGCGTAGAAGAAGCGCACCACTACCTGTTTGGCGACGTCAACCTGATGCATCTGGAACTAACAAGCTCACAAGCGCCCCACAAAACACAGTTCGCTAAATCACTGGAGCTGCGTAATCTGCACTTTGCTTATCCTGATAAAACAGACACCCCTGTCTTAAACGGCTTAAACCTACAGCTAAAGCGAGGCGAAAAACTGGGGATTGTCGGCAAGAGCGGCAGTGGTAAGTCAACACTTACCAAGCTACTGCTTGGCTACTACGACGTACCAGAGGAACAGATACTGCTCGACGGCAACCCAACTAATGCCCGTGATATTACAGACGTAATCGCGTATGTCCCACAAGATACTACGCTGTTTCACCGTTCTATTAGTGAAAATATTGCCTATGCCAGCACCCACCCAGTTACCCAAACGGAGATTGAAAAGGCCGCCAAACTGGCTCATGCCGATGAGTTCATCCAGAAAATTACCGATGGATATAATGCCCAAGTAGGCGAACGTGGCGTAAAGCTTTCGGTAGGGCAACGACAGCGCATCGCTATTGCCCGGGCGTTTTTGGACGACAAACCGCTGCTGATCCTAGACGAAGCCACCAGCGCGCTTGATAGTGAGAGCGAAGTACTCGTGCAGGAAGCACTGGAAAACCTCTGGCACGATAAAACAGTGATTGCCATTGCCCACCGCCTAAGTACATTGCGACATATGGATAAGATCGCCGTCATGGATGAAGGAAAGATTGTTGAGCTTGGTTCACATAACGAACTGCTTGCAGCTAAGGGGATATACACTAAGTTGTGGTCACACCAGTCTGATGGTTTTATAGAGGAGTAAAATAGAGGATATGGCTAAACCTAGCGAATCAAAACGCAAACTACATATTCAAGAGACCTTGCGACTTTACCTTGGGGCAACCTTAGAATTTAAAAAGGAAGCATGGCTGGCGCTGCTACTACCCATTAGCAGCGCTATTCTGAGTGTCTTTACACCATTTTTTGCTAGTAAAGTACTAGCAAATCTTATCACTCGCGGACCAGGGCTCTGGACATACTTTATCTGGTTTGCCGGTACAGCTTTTGTTGGTGTTATTTTAAATATTATTGGCATCCGCGCCTGCATGGCCATTCAAGCCAAAGTAGCCGCGCGACTCAATGAACGAATATTCACCACGCTCTTGCAGCGTAGCGTCGGGTTTTATAGTAATCAAATAGGCGGCAAGCTGGTTTCTGATGCGATGGATTTCGTAATGTCATATGGTCAGCTTTTTAGCGCACTTTTTATAACCGGCAGCGGTTTTGTGCTTACCATCATTATCGGCCTAGTTCTGGTATGTGTCAGTAATTGGATCATTGGCGCGGGCCTGACAGCCCTGCTTTCGATCCTGGTATACTGGACATTTTTAGATGCCCGTCGCCGCTCCAACGTACGCGTCGAGCGGCTAAAGATCGCCAAAAGAATGATATCCCACCTGTCGGACAGTATCGTAAACGCTGTCACCGTAAAGACGTTTGCCCAAGAATCGCGCGAGATCACCACGCACCGCACTATAAACGCCGAACTGGAGGCAGCAAAAATCCACGATTGGCAGCTTTCGGTTACCAGTGAGAATGAGCGGGTTGGACTACTGCTGTTTACGCAAATTGCTCTGATATTTGGGCTCATTGTACTTACCGCCCATAACCGCTCACTACTAGCCGGTGGCATCTTCGCCTTTACTTATACGCTCACAATCATCAACCGCTTTTTTACCGTCAACACTATGACCCGACAGATTGAAGAATCTTTCTTGAATGCTTCGCCAATGACCGTTATTCTAAACCAGGCGCCAGAAATCTGCGACGCATCGGACGCTAAAGAACTTGTCGTCAGCAACGGCGCTATTGATTGCACTAACGTAAGGTTCCGTTATAAAGACGCCAAAGGTGAGAATATTTTTGAAGGCTTAAACCTGCACATTAAGGCCGGCCAGAAAGTTGGACTAGTGGGCCATAGCGGTGGCGGTAAATCCACACTAACGCGGTTACTGCTCCGATTCGACGACATTACCGATGGCACTATTACTATTGACGATCAGGACATCAAGACCGTTACACAAACCAGTCTGCGCCAAGCAATTTCTTATGTGCCACAAGAGCCACTTTTGTTTCACCGAAGCATTCGCGAAAATATTGCTTATGGCAGTCCCAAAACCTCACAAACAGCAATTGAAAAGGCTGCTCGCATGGCGTATGCTCACGACTTTATCAAAAAGTTGCCCGACGGCTACGACACTTTGGTTGGCGAGCGCGGCGTAAAACTTAGCGGCGGACAACGCCAGCGAATCGCCATAGCTAGAGCGATACTTAAGAACGCACCAATTTTGGTGCTAGACGAAGCCACAAGTGCGCTTGACAGCGAAAGTGAAAAACTGATTCAAAAGGCGCTTTGGGAGCTTATGGAAGGTAAAACCGCCGTCATTATTGCTCACCGCCTGAGCACCATTCAAAAGATGGACCGTATTCTGGTATTAGACCACGGCGAGATCACTGAAGACGGAACCCACAAAGAACTACTGAAAAAAGAAGGCACCTATGCCAAACTATGGGCCCACCAAAGTGGCGGCTTTATTGAGGAGTAGCGTTTGCCCGCTTAGCCTGCACTTGCTGCCACTCCCGCCAAATGAGCCACATAATAATTACATCGAGCACACTTAAAAATGCCATGCCAAACGATGGCGCCGTGACCAGTTGATAGATTTGATACAACAATAGCAAGCCAAGCACCGCTAGCCCAACAGGATAGGCCCATGGCTTGTTAAGTAGTAAACATGCGACCAATCCAACTTTAACAGCTCCATGGGTTAGCAAAAACAATGCCGCAAACAGATTGTGGCCATGCGCTAGTTGCATCCCAGCATGCAACACATGTCTGCCAATAAAACTATGTGGATCCTCGGCCAGTTCAGCATCCACTAACCAGTGTGTAAGATGCGCAATTGTTCCCGCACTCAAGGCCAACAGTAAAGTACCGCCAACCAGCTCAAACAGCCCATCAACACCCTTAATCAGGATGCCAATTTCGTAAAATTTATCGAGTAGTGTTTTGGGCTTAAAGAAATGGAGTGCCATACTTACATAGTATAGCGAACTAAGGTAGCGTACTAGCCAGAACAGGCGAATTCATTTCGCCGCCAATAGCGCTAGTTGGAAGCGGCGGCAATATATCATGTAACGAGCCGGAGGACCTATCCTTGCCCGAAGCTCTATGAGCGCACCTAGGCTCCTTTAGGATTTCTCGGGATTACGACCTTCGTCTTTAGACTCTTTTTGTTCTTTGCCACCGGGACGGATTTCGCCCTTTTGGGTCCCAGCTTCAGCACTACTTTCGTGTTCGGCATCTACCGAAGTCTCGTCTCCAGCGTCTGCAGAGCCACCCGCGTCATCGTTCGCAGCAGCTAGCGCACTCGGTTCAAACACCGTGGCCAACACGTGCTCGGGCTCTGTTTCAATTTCCACGCCCGCAGGTGCTTGCAGATCGGCAACAGTCATCTGATCACCCACAGCTACCAGTTTTTCGGCGTCATATGTCAGTGCATCAGGCAAGTCTTTTGGTAATGCCTTAACCTGCACCGTGGTCAGCTGTGACAGCACAATTAATCCAGCGCGTTCGGCAGGGCTTGCCTCATTGCCTTCATTGTAGGTAGGGTGCACCGGAATTTCGGCGTCAACCTTTTCATTAGCCTTCACCGCGCCGAAAACTACATGTGTCATAGAGTGATAGCGAGGGTCAAACGTAACATTTTTAACCAGTGCAGTGTATTTCTTGCCGTCTGCAGTCAAGAGTACTGGGTGGTGCTTGCCGGCAGCTGAGTACACTTTCTGTAGTGCCCGATATTCTGCTTGAATATGCACCGACTCACCGCCATGGTCATGGATAACCCCTGGCACAATACCGTCCTGGCGCAGCCGCTTCACGCCCTTACCTAAGATTTCGCGTGCATCTACTGTAAGTGTAATTTGATCAGACATATCAGCTGTCACCTCCTTCTTTTACTATATTGTAACATTTTTCTGTCCTATCACGAAACTGCAAGGCTCATGTGCATTTCCTGAACCTCTAGGGCAGTTTATAAGGAGATCGTCGCGCTTGCTTATCCTAACGGATCGGAAAATGCATATAAGCCAGCCAAACTGGTACAATAGTAGGCATATGTTTAATGTTACACACCTTATTGAAACCGGCGGTCTACTGCTTATTGCCGCAATTGTATTTGCCGAGTCAGGCATGATGGTTGGCCTATTTTTCCCGGGCGACACCCTGCTCTTAAGCGCCGGGGTACTTGCCGCCACCGGCAAGCTCTCGATTACTTCGCTCATCATTGTCGTAGCGCTCGCTTCTATTATTGGCGATAATACCGGCTTTCAGATTGGCAGAAGCTTGGGTCCACGCCTGTTCCGTAAAAAGGACGGCATTATTTTCCGCAAAGAATACATTATGAAAGCCGAGAAATTCTACGAAAAATATGGTGCCCGTGCCATGCTAGTTGAGCATTTTGTTCCAATCATCCGTTCTTTTGCGCCCGTTAGTGCCGGAGCCGCAAAGATGAATCGTGGACTATTCTTTATATGTAACGCCATTGGCGATATCGCTTGGGCAACTAGTTTTAGCTTGTTTGGCTACTATATTGGTAGCAAAGTGCCGCATATTGATAAATACATCGAGCCACTAATTGTAGGCATCCTGCTGGTGTTTACGCTGCCGGCCTTATTCCATCTTTTACGAGACCCTAAAATCCGGGCCGCCCTAAAGAACAAACTGAAGAAAGCGCCAAGCAGCCGAGAGAACGACTAGCTACGCTACTCCTCCGTAACAAAAAGGGCCAACACTACATGTGTCGGCCCTTTTTCATATATAGACAAGCCCTATTCGCTTTGCAGTACTGCCAGTATGTTACCAGCCGGATCTTTAAACCAGGCTATGTCGGGACCCTGATGTGCAGCAAGTCCTCGAGCAATCCCTTTTTCATCTTGCCCACCCGGCATATCGTCGTAGCGTTCAAAGCCAACACCACTCTTTGTCAGCTCGCTAACAGCCTCATCGATATTCTCGACCACAAAGTTTAAAACAGTAAATGTTGCCGGCTGGTGATTGGGCTTTGGGTAGACAAACAGCCCACCGCCATTTGGTAGCTTAAACTGCAGGCCCATCGTTTCATCATCTAATACAAGACCGAGCGTCTGGGTGTAAAATTGCTTCGCCGCATCTAGATCATTGACCGAAATGCCACTGAATGCTGCCTGTGCTTTAAACATAGAAAACCTCCTCTTTTATTAACATTACTGTACCGAGTATTTAGTTACAGCTGCGGCCTATCTACTAGTACGGCCAATTAGGCTCACTAAGAGCTCGGACTGTCAGCTGTCCAAGCTGGTGTGGGGTCAAGCTTAAGCGCCCCTTGAACTGCTCATAATGAGCCTCGGCCATTCTGGCACGATTTTCGGGTGTATCCCCGGTTGCGAGCAGCCTACGCAGTAGCTCATCCATGTCACCCTCAGCCATGCGCATTTCTTTATCACCGGCTCCATAGTAGACACGAACCCTCCCTGTTTCTCTGTCGTAAGTGCTCCCTGAAGGAAAAGCGACGTTATTGACGATACCACTCAGTTCGCTAGCGATAGAGGGTACTATTAGGTCATCAATCCTTCCTATAACTTGATAGGTCCTAGGATTAAGGAGGAGTGCGCCAATACCCCACTGCTTTTCAGGTCCAGGATTAGGCGGACAATAAAACATCAGTAAACCTTTGTCGGTTTCGATAGGTGTAGCACCAACTTCGGGTCCACGTTCAAGTGGGGACGAAGGCGCTAGTAGTACATGCTCCCTACGCTTATTCATGTACATATCTGCTACTTCTTCCGGAGAAATACCCCCTGCCTCAAGCTCGGCAGGCGTTTTAAACGCTTTCATAATTACCCCTGCAGGGGACTCACTAAAAGCGGTCCACAGAACAGGCAGCGTCCCATCATCTCTCATCGGACCAAACACACCGGCTTTCATACGAGATTGCCCAGGGCTCCCGCTCCCAACTAAGCGCCCATGCCTACGGAAATGTCTTAAATCATCTGAAGCTTCGCCATGCTTGATAATGACTTGGGGCGTCCCGCCATCTTCATCGAGATTTGCAGCGTTATATGTAAATCGAATTACCTGCCTGCCCTTTTCTCTGCTAACGACTGCCCTAGGATCTTCAACTCCGAGCCCCTTCTCATCATCATCTGTCGCCACAATTAACGGCTCGGAGCGTTTTTCAAAGGCGACACCGTCATCACCGCCGCCATCAGATACACCATCGGCAACCCAAACTGACGACTCGTATTCATCTGGGCGACCAAACTCTACGCCAGCTTGTCGATAAGCAAGTTTGGTCTCGCCATTAATCACGAGGATCGTACCGTTTAGAACCGTTTTACCTGCTTCAGCCTCAAGCACAGGCCGTGGATGACGATCCAGTACATCCCCATGCCCTTCAAAGTTTGGTTGATAGGTGGACGGAATGGCGAGCGACTCGGACATACATTTTCTCCCTCTACTTATTGCTTGATCGTACGCCTTGCTGTAGTGGACGTCAACACAAGATAAGTTCCAAACCGTGGCATGTCGACGCCATCACAGGGCTCGCAGCTCCAAACAATCCATGTACAATGAGATGGACGCAGCCGGGAGATCCTTGTCCTAAGGGTAGCCCCTTTAAAGAGTTACAGCATTCTTTTTAGGAACTGACCAGTATAGCTACCCAGGACCTTAGCGATCTGCTCGGGAGTTCCTTCAGCCAATACACGGCCGCCGCCCGAACCGCCTTCAGGGCCCATGTCAATCAGCCAGTCTGCCGATTTGATCACATCCAAGTTATGTTCGATCACTACCATGCTATTACCGGTTTCAACTAGGGCATGCATTACGCCCAGCAACTTCTCAACATCTGCTATATGCAAGCCGGTTGTTGGCTCGTCCAAGATGTACAGCGTGCGGCCAGTGGCCCGACGACTGAGTTCGCTAGCTAGCTTGATACGCTGGGCTTCGCCGCCCGAAAGCTGCGTGGCTGGCTGACCCAAACTAATATAGCCAAGTCCTACGTCAACCATAGTTTGTAGCTTGCGGGCAATGGCCGGAATGTTCTCGAAAAACGCCAGGGCCTGTTCGCATGTCATGCCGAGCACATCAGAAATGTCTTTGCCTTTGTAATGGATTTCGAGCGCTTCGCGGTTATAGCGTTTGCCATGGCAAACTTCGCAGGGCACATACACGTCCGGCAAAAAGTGCATTTCTATCTTAATAATGCCATCCCCTGCGCAGTTTTCACAGCGCCCGCCTTTGACGTTGAAACTAAAGCGTCCTGCACTGTAGCCACGCAGCTTAGCTTCGGGCGTTCCGGCAAATAGCTCGCGGATTGGCGTGAACAAACCGGTGTAGGTGGCAGGGTTGGAACGAGGCGTGCGGCCAATAGGGCTTTGGTCAATAATAATAGCCTTATCGAGCTCTTTAATACCCTCGATGTCATCGTGTTTGCCGGGCACAGTGCTAGCTCGGTGCAAGCGTGCCTGGAGTTCTTTAGCCAAAATGTCATTGATCAGCGATGATTTGCCAGAACCAGAGACGCCACTCACCACTACTAATTCGCCTAGCGGAATATCGACTGTTACATTTTGCAGATTGTTTTCACGAGCGCCAACAATGCGGATTTTCTTGCCATTGCCTTTGCGACGCTTTTTTGGCACAGGAATAACCTTTGTACCGCTGAGGTATTGGCCGGTAATGCTGCCTGGAACTTTTTCAACTTCTGCTGGCGTACCGCTTGCTACTACATGTCCGCCGTGTACACCGGCACCAGGGCCGATATCCAGCAGGTAGTCAGCCGTACGGATAGTGTCTTCATCGTGTTCCACCACAATTACGCTGTTGCCCAGGTCGCGCAGATGTTTGAGCGTGCGGATTAGCCGGTCGTTATCACGCTGATGCAGGCCAATGCTCGGCTCGTCCAACACATACAGTACGCCCATAAGACCAGAGCCGATTTGGGTAGCCAAACGAATACGCTGCGCTTCCCCACCACTCAGCGTGGTAGCGGAGCGAAGCAATGTTAAATAATTGAGGCCGACATCCTGCAGGAATGTAAGACGGGCAGTGATTTCCTTGAGCACCAGCCGAGCAATTTGCATATCACGGTCGCTAAGTTTGAGCGACTGCATGTGCTTAACCGCATCATCAATAGAAAGCTCACAAATATCCATAATGGATTTTTCACCGATGGTAATGGCGAGTACTTCGGGCTTCAAACGGCGACCATGGCAAGCATAGCAGGGCTTCTCCTGCATAAAGCGCTCGATATCACGACGCATAAAATCGCTTTCAGTTTCTTTGTGGCGACGTTCTAGATTTGGGATTACGCCCTCATACGTGGTATTAAACGAGCGGCCACCGCCCAGCGAGACTTTGTAGGCTCTATCACCCGTGCCGTACAAGATACGTTGCATGTTTTCGGGGCTGATCTGCGCGGTTGGCTCGTGCAGCGTAAAGCCAAACTCATCGGCCACAGCTTGCAGTTTCTTGATGTACCAGTTGTCCATATTGATACGGTTGTAGGGGCGAATGGCACCTTCGGCAATAGTTAAGCGGCCATTAGGTATTACCAATTCTGGATCGACTTCTAGGCGATTGCCCAGACCTGTGCACACTGGGCAGGCACCATGCGGACTGTTGAAGCTAAAATTGCGGGGCTCCAGTTCAGGAATCGCTACTTCCGGATGATCCGGGCAGGCATACATCAAGCTATAACTAGTAGTTTCTTCTGCATCAGCATTGAGTACCGCTGCCCTGCCCTCGGCAACTTCAAGTGCCTGTTCTACACTCTGCGCTAAACGCGTGCGAGATTCATCATCGTTTACCAAACGGTCCACCACAATTTCGATACGGTGACGCTTTGCTTTGTCTAGTTCTGGGAATTCATCCAGCGCATATACCACGCCGTCTACCCGCACACGGGCAAAACCAGCCCGTTGATACTGCTCGGGAATATGCTCGAAGGCACCCTTTTTATCAACAATCACAGGCGCCAAAATCATCAACCGAGCGCCATTTGGCAGTGCGGCAATTTGGTCCACAATATTCTGAGTCGTTTGTCGGACAACCGGCTGGCCATCGATTGGACAGTGTGGCACACCAATGCGCGCGAACAGCAGGCGTAGATAATCATAAATCTCGGTAACCGTGGCAACGGTAGAGCGTGGGTTGCGGCTAGTTGATTTTTGATCGATTGAAATTGCGGGGCTTAGGCCATCAATCTGGTCAACATCCGGCTTTTCCATAAGACCTAGAAACTGCCGTGCATAAGCACTCAAACTTTCGACATAGCGACGCTGGCCTTCGGCGTAAATAGTGTCGAATGCCAGACTTGACTTGCCCGAGCCACTCAAACCCGTAATAACTACCAACTTGCCACGCGGAATAGTGACATCGATGTTCTTAAGGTTGTGCTCCCGAGCTCCCTTAACTACAATTTCGTTGTTCATTGTAACCTGTTAAGTATAGCGGCTTTTGATGACATTTTCCAGGTATATGAGGGTTTAACTTCTGTGTACGCTATACTAATGCCATGAATCTGATGCAGCGCCACGGAAAACGCATTTTGACTGACGCGGCCGGCTATTTTTTGATTGTAGCTGGCATTGCAACCGGTTGGCTACCTGGACCAGGCGGCATCCCATTAATCGTGGCTGGGCTAGGCCTGCTTTCTATTAATAACTCTTGGGCAAAAGAACTTCGCGTATGGGTCATTGCAAACGGCGGCAGAGCCGTAAAAATATTATTTCCGAGGTGGACGTGGCTAGAGTGGCTCTATGATTTTGTGGCGCTTGGACTACTGGGACTAACCTTTTTTCTTGAGGTGCGCCATGTGAGCCTTTGGGAGATGGGACTAGGCGCTAGTGCATTTTTTATTGCGCTGTTTATCGCTCTTACCAATCGAGACCGCATTAGGTTCGTCACTCGACATAGTCCTCGTGCTTAAATTGCGTTTCCTTTATCGTGGTAGTAGATTGTATTCATGACAAGACTACACAACGAAGCATTAGGCGGTATTGAAGCAGGAGGCACAACATTTGTCTGTGCCGTAGGCAATCGTGCAGGCGAATTTTATGACTCAGAGGAATTTCCGACAAGTACTCCAGAGGACACGTACGACCAAGTTAATGCCTTTTTTGACCGTTACCCCGAGGTACAAGCAATTGGTGTTGCACATTTTGGTCCATTCGACCTCGACCCTACATCGCCTACCTATGGGAGTACGCTTGCTACTCCAAAAGCAGGCTGGAATGGCGCTGACGTCCTAGGGCTATTACGAGAACGCCGCGGCCCGGACCTGCCTATTGGGTTTATGGGCGACGTCGATGGCGCTTTAAGAGGTGAGTACGCATATGGACACGCACGAGGCCAAGCTAACAGCGCCTGTATCTATGTTGGAACTGGCATTGGCGCAGCCGCGTTAGTTAACGGAGTCCTAGTTGGCGGAGCTCAAGGCACCCCAGAAATGGGTCATCAGGCAGTTGGACGTGTTGCCAAAGATTCTTTTGAGGGTGCTTGCTCGGCGCACGGAGACTGCCTGGAAGGTCTTGCTAGCGGTGGGGCTTTAGAGACACGATGGAGAGCTGGCGAAGATCCAGAAAACCCGGAAGTATGGGCTAGAGAAGCAGAATATCTTAGGCGTGGGGTTGGTAACATCGCTCTCATGCACCGGCCTACAGTCGTTATAATGGGCGGAGGAGTCTTTAAGAGACCCGATCTCTTTGAGGCAGTCGACCTGCGCGTAAACCAGTCCAACCAAGGCTATATTAAACTTCCAGAGCTTGTACCCGCTTCAGATCCATACATCGGTGTTCGAGGAGCGATCAACCTGGCGGTTACGGCGCTTCAAGGCAGTGAGTAGTACGTGCGCGACGCTAGCAGTTTGTTGATCTGGAATAAGCATAAGCATAAAGAAAATCTTACTTGAGTTTTGTCAAGTTTTTGCCTACACTTGAACGTAGATACAATACGCTTAAAAAGAGGGGCAAAAATGCAAAACTTTTTTGTGCTGGGATTAGTCCCAGGCACTACTATTCAGATTACCTTCACTGTATGGCTCACTACGGTACTACTGCTGGCCAGTGCGCCTTTTCTGACATACGCCTGGCGGCATCGAGCCCAAGCATACAACTATATGATTGCCGCGGAATTCGCGCGCTTTATTGATCGATCTCAACTACTGGCATAATGCTTTCGGCATATAGCTGCAACTCTTCAAGCAGGTAGCGTTTATCACTGTCTGTCTCAGTTTCGGCCAACTCACCTAAACGATGCATATATTTTGCCAACCGGCTCTCGTTACCACCGTCCATAAGCAAATGCTGACGGTATTCTTCCCACCCTGCTCGCTCTTCATCAGTCAAACTGCCCGGGAAATTACGAGCTTTGTAGCGAGGCAAGATGGACTGTAGCCGCTCATCCTGGAACTCGGCCGGCAGTTGGCTCAGTTCGCTTGGCTTGGCTGCACGGACCACCGACATCAGGCGTTTGTCATTATCGTTAAAAAAGCCACCGTCATAGAGTGCAGCATCAGCATCAGGGACTTCACCCTTCCAATGCTCAGCGCGTTCTTCATCAAATAGCTCACGAGCTTTTATGATCTTCATAATCAACTCCGGCAGAGCGTTCAGCTTTGCAAGGTTTGTTTTTATAAGTTCAGGCGTAACCTGCAAGCGCTTTTGCACGGCCTCGTCGCTAATCAGGCCAAGTGGCGAGAGGGCTGGACAACGATTGAGCTTCAGTGTCTTAACTGGCAGGCGTGCTGGTGCTTCTGGGTCTTTGGTATAGCTCCAGCGCTCCGCCAATGATTCAGGCAATAAGTTCGCAAATTGGGCTGGGTCGTGCCGTAGATCATACACTAAAGCGCCCTTGCCCTCGTCCATATGCAGCATCCGAACTACAGCCGTCTTTTCTGTTTCGTTGGCATATTTGCCGCTGCTATACACAAAAGTCTGATTATCTTCCAGGAATTTTTTAACGGTTTTCTTATCGCGCAGGTTCAGCAAATAGTCAAACAATTTTGGCTGCTTGGTTTTGATAAGCTTAGCGACCGCGATACTAGCCACCACATCACTGAGCGCATCGTGGGCATGGTCGTGGTCTAGACCATTTAGTTTAGTGATTAGCTCCAAGCGGTTGGTTGGTTTGCCGTCTTCGGTCATCGGCCAGTTGATGCCGTCCGGGCGCAGCGCGCGCGTCATACGAACCACATCGAGTAGGTCCCAACGACTTTTGCCGTCTTTCCATTCCCACTCATAGGCGTCATAAAAATTGCGGTAACATAGGTAGCGCATAAACTCGTCGTCAAAACGCACCGTGTTATACCCAACAAAAATTGTGCCGGGCAGTGCTACTTCTTTCTGGAAGTACCGCAGAAATTCGGCTTCTGTGAGGCCATCTTGCAGTGTGGCTTGCGGTGTGATGCCCGTCAGCAGCACCGCTTCGGGATCAGGCAGGGTATCTTCGCTAAGTTTTACTAGTAGATTCGCCGGGTCACCCACTGGATTTAGATCCATATCAGTCCGCTGTCCTGCAAACTGCATGATGCGCGCCGATCGCGGGCTAATCCCTGACGTCTCCAGGTCGTACCAGAAAAAACTCTGCGTCATACGCCCCAGTGTATCATCTGAGGTACTAAATGCCACCTCTTGGTTAAAATATACTACGTCTAGTACTCGAAACTACCGCCGCCAATACGGATAACGTTCCCCTGTTTGGCACCCTGTTTGGCGAGTTCGTGCATGATGCCTTGCTTTCGCATGATGACACGCAAACGGCGTACACCTTCCTCATTAGCAAAATCAGTGCGCACGGCAAAGCGTTCGATCTTGTTGCCGCTAACAGTAAACACATCGCCTTCGTGACTAACCCGCCAAGTGCTTTGGTCTTTTAGACGTAGCACCGGCACAGTTTTCTCTTCAGGCTCCTGAGCAGCTTCAAGCGCTCGCTCGGCATCTACCATGGCGCCAACTGCATAAAGCAAGGGCTGTAGGTTCTCATGGGCTTGGGCCGAAATGGTAAGTAGTTGCACACCTTTTGGTAACACTTTAGTAAAGTGTTTCTTTTTTTCTGCCAGCTCTTCGGGCAGGACTAAATCGGTTTTGCTTAAGATCACAATCTGCTGCTTTTTTGCCAGGTTGGAGCGATAGGTTTCCAGTTCCTTCTGGATGGTTTGATAATCAGCCACGATATCGTCACCCGTAACATCAACCAGATGTAGCAGAACGGCCGTACGTTCGACGTGGCGGAGGAATTCATCGCCTAGGCCTTTGCCCATCGCCGCGCCCTCAATAAGACCCGGAATATCTGCGAATAGCAGACTGTGTTCGTGGTCCACGTCCACAACACCCAAATTAGGTGTTAGGGTAGTAAATGGATAATCGGCAATCTCGGGCCGGGCATTACTAATAACGCTGAGGAGCGTGGATTTGCCAGCGTTTGGCAGGCCCACTAAACCAACGTCAGCAATCAGCTTCAGTTCCAACGTTAGATCAACTGCTTCACCAATCTCGCCCTTTTCAGCGAACTTAGGTGCCTGACGTACACTGCTTAAGAAGTGGGCATTTCCAAAACCACCGCGGCCACCTTCGGCTACTATCGCCTGCTGTCCGTCTTTGGTAAGGTCGGCCAACATCTGGCCTTCTTGGTTGGTCACGATTGTGCCAACGGGAACCTCAACCAGCAGGTCTTGACCATTCTTGCCATGCTTACGTACTTTGTCGCCCGCACCGCCAGATTCGGCCACCAGTTCACGGTGATACCGAAAACTAACCAGCGTATTTTGGTTGCGTGACGCTACAAAGACGATATCGCCGCCATTGCCGCCGTCGCCGCCATCCGGACCGCCCTTATCGACGTACTTCTCATGTCGAAAACTCATCCGGCCATTGCCGCCGTCGCCTGCCTTCACCGCAACCGTTACGTGGTCTATAAATTTCATATGTCATTAGTATAGCAGATCGGCTCTAGCAAAACCAGGAAAATTATGTTCTAAATTATATAAGAACCTGATTGTTCTCTAGGGCAATGCAGCTTGGGATAAAAATGAAGCCGCACGTGAGCCATTCACAAAGAGTAAGGAGAGTGTGCGGACTGGAGTTTTACGCCCAAGATGGCTGTCTCGTATAAGCCGCTAGCGATAGATGTAATGCTGGAAGTGGGAAGTAGGTACCCAATCACTATAGCCAACTCTTCCCCAACCAGCGATGCCGTTCATGTCGCTATATTTTACCTGCGAACCATCGGCCGAAACAGCCTCCACAATTGCTACGTGCCCTAAGTATCCAGCTGAGGTCTGGGCAATTGCGCCCACTTTGGGTGTCGAACTTACTGTCCAGCCGCTTAGCGCAGCATAGTAAGCCCACGTGTTAGCATTGCCCCAGTTTCCCGGTGCGCCCGAGCGTGCTGCAGCATAGTATGTACAATATCCATAATCGTAACCATTACCACCATACGCAGGCGTAAATGAGGCAGCGCTAGCAAAATATACACCTCCACCTTTGGATACTTGTAGCTGGCCATTGGGTATTAAGATCTGCTCGCCCGTAGAAATGCCAGACAACTCGGCATCATTGGCTGCAGTGATCTGATCAGCATTGGCTTTATATGTTGTTGCTAAGCTTTGTACCGTATCGCCAGATTTCACTGTGTATACAATGCCATTGACCGGTGGGATTATCAGTTTATTGCCAGCTGTAACGCTGTCGCTTTGCAGATTGTTCGACCATTTAACACTGTCACTGGTAACGCCAAATTTTTGGGCAATAGAACTAACGGTGTCGCCAGATTGTGCATAATAGATTTTTATGTCTTCTCGGCTCTTGAGCGCCGTAGCGACAATTTGCGGCTTAGCGACAATAGTGGCATCGCTAGCGCTCACCGCCACCGCCACATGGGCACTTTGTGCTTGGTTTGCTATAGGTGTGCTTTCAGGCAAATCTGCAATCCGGGCTACATTGGCAGCAATATCGTATGCGGTTAGACCATCAACCGGTTTAGCTGCAGCTGCGTTATTGTCGGCCAGAACACCTACCGCAGCAGTTTGATTATTATGTGAGCTCGCGGCCACAAAAGCCACAACAACACCAAGTATAATTACGTTGGCACCTACCAATCCGTAGCGGATTAGCCGCTTGCGTACCGTTTTGCGCTGCAGGGATTTTTGAACAAGCTTGCTCAATCGCAAGCGTCGCTGATTTATCATACGGGCCGTTACCGATCCGGTGGGTATGGTACTAATACTATAGCTCCTAGCCCTTACAGCTTCCTTCTAGAAACTGGAAAGGCCGAACTTTCGTTGTTTTACGTAATATGCGCCCAGCCCATTATAGAGCCAGGATTTGCTTAAATTATACTAGCTGCAAAAGCGTAACAACAACCTTGCATCACATGATGACGTAATGTTGTTACGCTGATAATGTTACCAATTCCTAGGTAAAGTCGCAAGCCCGAGCAGCACCCTTACCTCTGTTATAAGTCCCCGGATCCAGTACTCTAGCTACGACTACAAAGCTTGTGACAATATTGCTGCGTAAGCGCCTGATGCTCCTGAAGCGTATTAGAAAAGTGCGTCACTCCATCATCTCCCGCCACAAAGAAAAGCCAATTAGTACTTGCTGGATGAGCCACCGCTTGTAGTGCACTGTTGTTAACATTGCTAATCGGTGTCGGCGGCAAGCCAGTATGAATAAGCGTATTGTACGGCGTGTCATAACTAAGTGAAGTGCCCTGCCCAGCCAACCGAGAACCATAGATAGCTGTTACATCACTACCGAGAGTCATGCCACTCTGCAGCCGCTTTAAGAATACCTGCGCTACTTGGTTACGATCATCTTGCGTTGACACTTCTTTTTCAACAATCGAAGCTAAAACAATTCCTTGGTACGTACTCAGGCCCTCTTTTGCGAATGCAGCACGTACATCAGGCGTCAGGTGACGCTGCATCTCCGTAATTGATTCTTGTACAATTGTCGACGCCTTGGTGTCGCTAGTTCGCTCGAACGAATCAGGGTACAGATAACCTTCAAGGCTATTGCCGACCGGTTTATCAACGAGCGCTGCGTTATTTTCGTATGCGCTTGGTTGGAATGCGGCAGTTACATCTGCTTCGCTAAAGCCGTCGTTAATCAGTGCTTGTTTAATTTGGTCTAGGCGCTGACCGGGCAAGATCGTCACTAGCCGTGTAGTGACATGCCCGTGAGTAAGCTGGGCAACAATATCAGGCACACTTTGTGCGGAGCTTAGCGAGTAGCTGCCCGCCTGTAGATAGCCACCTACCGCTTCGTGGCGCACATAAGTCTCAAACGTCCAGGCGCTACGAATGATTCCACGATTATGCAGTAGGTTAGCGATCTGGGCCGGGCTCGCACCGCTAACGATAGTGACTGCCTGAGGTAGGCCGTGGCTACTTACTGGCCGTAAATTCTGTTCATAAAACCGCCAAATCCCTGCTATAGCCACCGCTAAACCAAGTACTAGCACACCAGCCGCTAAACCTACTCGTCGAAGCCAAGGACGTCGCTGCTTGTTTCTCATTTTGTACACTATGCTAAATTCTCCTCAGCCGAGTGATCGGCCAGATATCGCTCCAGTATAAACGTTGCCGCGAGTGCGTCAATGTCACCTTTTTGGTGCTTGCGGCCATTCAATGTATTTTCGGCATCAACGCTAGTAAGGGTTTCATCGGCCAATACCACCGGTACGCGTAGTACTGGTTGAAGTTTTTGTGCAAACGCCTCTGCCGACTCGGTTTGAGCGGTATAGCCCCCATCCATGCCGCGCGGCAGACCAACTAAAACTCGCACCACACTTTCCCGAGCAACTAGTTTACTGATGTCCTCCAGGAGCGTCTCGGTATTTTCCAGGGTTATGAGCGGTCGCGGTAACCGAGCAATACTATGTGCAATCGCTACGCCCACGCGTTTGTGCCCATAATCGAGCGCTAAAATGTACCCTTGTGTGGCCATGGTACTCGGCCCGCTAGTTCCCTGCTTTTATTATCGTTATGGTCGTTTTACCTGCACTCTTTGGCACTACACTCACCCAAAATGGGCTGTATTTTACATCTACACTCGTAACACCAGGCGTCTGCTTTAGATAGCTTTTTACATCACCGCTTTTCTTTCCAACTAACTGTTTTTTGAGATTAGTAAGGTTAAGCTGTGGGCCGGCAGTCGATTTCGTTTCCATTGATACCGTTGCACTGGTATTACTCGGAGGATTAGCCTCGGTAAAAATGGCGTTAGCAATACCGTCATCCAAAATCACCTGCTTGCCTTTATCAATCTGACCATTTACATTGGTGTCCACTAATTTTTCAATGTCTGATTTTTGGACTGCAAACATAGTGTAGTTTGTGACGGCCGTGACCGTAACGTTATCGGCAGCATCCCCCACTTTGGCGCTAGTAGTAACTTGTGGCGTACCGGCCTGGAAAGACGTAGGCACTGGCAACAGCCCCTTTGATTGGATGTTAGAAACAAGCTGCGTCTTGACGCTACTGCTGTCGCCGGAGGTAATCTTGCTGGTAGCACCATCGATATCGCTTTGGGTGACGATTTTGGTAATGTTATCCGTACCACCACTCATCTGAGAGCCTGACGCTGTTAAATAACTTGATCCGCCAGAGATGGTATATGTTTGCGCAGCAAGATTATAGTCAGCGCCGCCCTTCAGCGCAGTAACACTAATAGTAGCCTTTCCATCATTTTTACACTTGCCACCAAAGGCAAAGTTGCTGCTTGGCACTGTGGTAGTTGAGTCGGTATTCACAAAGGTGTGGCTCGCGGCAGAAAATGTTGCACCTGCGGGAATAGTCGCATCGCTTGGCCCACAGTTTACAACAATAACAGTACCTGTTGCTTTGGCACCGTTGTTCTGTTGGCCGCTGGCCGCAACCTGCTGGGTTGAGGTTTTCTGCTGGCTTTGTTGCGTGGCTGGTACAACATCATTAGTAGCATCAAGAGTCTTGGCCGTAGTGTCGAGTGTTAAATTTAGGTTAGTAGCAACAGTGCTGGTATCGGTATGAATAGCAATGGCGGCCTTCGGCATAACCATAAAAGTATAGATCCAAGCTACAACTAAGATGACCAGCCCCAGAACGCCAAGTGCGATTTTCTTACGAAAGCTATCAAAATTCGGCACCTTTAATTTCTTGTCCTTTTTAGGTTTTGGCATAGGTGCATCGCCATCGGGGGCCGACCCATCAATGCTATCGGTCATATCGATAGACTCATCAATATCCGGCTCATCCAATTGAGCTGCCGCTCTAGCAGTCGCCAGCTCGCCAATACTTTTGCTGGCAGCCGCGCCCGCATCAAAATCAGCACCACCTTCGCTAGCGTTACCATCAACGATTTTTAAGGGTTCATTAGCATCTTCCGGTTCGTCACCAGGCAGTGTCGGTGCACTTGGTATGCTCGGCTTGCTGGTTGGCGTACTAGCTACATGCAGACCCACTGTGCCGGCCAGCGGCATCAGCCCTGTTTCGGTCGTAACAAGCACCAGGTTTTTATCAGCCGTTTCGGCGCTACGCTTGAGCAGCTTCATATTAACAATGCTCTGTAGCACCGGCGCACGCTTGGGGAGTACCAAAGCGATTACTTTACCTTTAGCACCTTGAATCTTGTCGATAATTGCCGTAATTTCGTCGTCAACATCAACGTAGATTGTTTCTTTGCCAGTGGTGCCATTTAGCGATTGTAATTTAGCCATGATTACTCTTGAGAGTCTAGGTGCAAGTTGTTACCCATTGTGTAGTTTGCTTCAGACGTGCAAAATCCTATCTATTTTTTCTTTGACGGTGTTACCACCGGTACCGTTATATTGTACCGTATCCAGTCCAACTCTGAGTAGTCCCATGGCGGTAACAAAAGTATGGTCCTTGATGGTTTCGGTGAGATCGGTGATACCTACTACCTGTTCGGGATGAATATGCTGCACCACTGGCTTACGCGTAAATGGCAAGCGCGTATACCAATCGCTGTCATGTAAACGGTCCATGAGCATATCTAGACTTGAGCCGCCGCCGCAGAGTAGAATTTTGTGCGGCAAGTGGTCGAGCTTGGTAAATTCTCCCAACCCCAGTTCCACACCACTGATCCAAACATCCAACGTCTTCTTGAGCGCCTTTTCAACCACTGCTTTTTGCTTGGACGAAATACGCTCGCCGTCCATATGTAGTTTTAGCTTTTCGGCCAGTTCGAAGTCCACATTTAAATCACGCTCAATACCGCGGGTATAGGCCCGGCCACCAATGCCAAACATCTTCGTTCCTTGCACGCCGCCATCGTTAATAACCGCGATATCAGTAGTACCGCCGCCCACGTCCATCAACACCGCGCTCATGGTATTGCTTTGATCATCGCCAATCATACTACGAGCCACCGCAAACGGCTCGGCAGCGACAGCGAGCAGATCAAGATCTAGCTGCTCGGCAACGCGTTCCAAGGCACCAATATGCACTAGCGGCGCAAAAGCCGTATAGAGCTGCACTACCACATCACGGCCCTGAAAACCGATAGGATTCGTTACCTGGTAGCCATCAATTTCTATACCCACCAGCGCACTATTAACAAGGCGCACATCAATGTTCTTACCACCTAGCTCCAATGTTAGCTGCTGCTTGGCCTTGGCTTCGGCACGCTGTTGCACTAACTTAATAATGCTTTCTATCTCAACTAAATCAAGAGCTTTGTTGGGCTGTTTACGAGCTACCCGCACAGTTGTAGTGGTGCCCTTTACTAGTTCTCCGGCGATACCAATAATCGCACCACGTGCACTGACGCCCGCCTGCTTTTCGGCATCGTTAAGAGCTTTATCGCAATTTTCTACTACGGCGCCAATATCTGCTACGGCGCCAGCCTGCATGTCACTCAAGCCCTGGTGAGCACGACCCACGCCAATGATCTCGATTTCACCCTCGGCAACTCGGCCAACTAACGCCTTGACATATTCGGTACCAATATCAAGCGCCACTAAGTAACGCGTAGAATCGGCTGGTGCTCCTTTTGCCGCCTGAACACGGCTAAGCGCACTATCTTTAAA
This sequence comes from uncultured Candidatus Saccharibacteria bacterium, assembly GCA_964478195.1. Classification (GTDB taxonomy): domain Bacteria; phylum Patescibacteriota; class Saccharimonadia; order Saccharimonadales; family UBA4665; genus JAJZCD01. Next base: position 27,394 of record CAYZGW010000001.1, on the reverse strand, counting down.
GCCCTTGAACTTATCAAGCATATGTCACTTATTTTAGCACGAGCATTTCGGTTTTGGTGCAAACGATGCGGCAAAACACTATACAATCAAAACTATATAAGAAGAGGCTTTGTAACCTTTTGCCGCTAGAACGCATATACCTAGGTATGAAACAGAACGAACAAGAGTTGATTACTCAGATATTGGACGGCGACGAGGAAGCCTATGCGGTGCTCATCGACCGTTACAAAGAAGGTTTGTATCGTCACTGCTTCAGATTTACCCGCGACGAAGATGAAGCGGAAGATATCGCTCATGAGGCCTTTATTGAAGCATTCGTGCATCTAGATCGCTATAATCCTCAGTTTCGCTTTAGCACCTGGCTCTATAAAATCGCTACAAATCTAGCATTAACGTATTTGCGGAAGCGACACAATATTCGATTGGACGACAATGAGCTAGACCACATTATGAGCGACCTCCCTGGCCTTGACGATCTGGCACTCTACCAAGAGCTGCGAGAAGCAGTTGATGCTCTGCCCACCAATTATCGGACCGTAGTCTCGATGCACTATTGGCAAGGCAAAAGCTACAGCGAGATCGCCCTGCATATGGGAACGTCAGTTGGGTCAATTAAAGGGTGGATGAGCCGAGCTAAACAGCAACTAAAGGAGGTACTCTCGTGAATCGTCATTACAGTAGCACATCCAAGCTTCTCCCGGAGCCACGGCGTGCACTTCGCGCAGATTTTACTGCGCACACTATTAAGCATGCTGCCGTTGCCAAACGGCGAGCATATAAAAAAGAGCGTCTGCATTCGTTCTTTGAGGAACCATTTTCTATGAAATCATTCAATTTTTTGCGTACTGTACCAGGAGCTGCAATTGCTGCCGCGGTTGTCATGACAACGGGCGCCAGCGCATACGCGCTCACTAATTGGTTTAACGGATCGGTTGTCGTCCACCAGGATCACTCTGTCTTTTCTGTAGATCTTTCAAGCTGCAAGGGCCCATTGCCCGCTGGCGTCGAGAATCCGGATCGCCACAATGTTCGCTTTGTAATCATGAATGACGGGCACATTTCAGCAACCGACCTGCAGCAGGACTTGCTTGCCGAGTGCGAGTATCAGTCTATTGTAGACTTTTACCGCAGCCAGCCCGCCACCTCCACAGCCAGCATAAACACCGGCACGATTGTAGCGATTAACAGTAGTGACATACAGATAACTTACACACGGGGTAACAACAACAAGGAAAAGACCTTGTCGCTGACACAAGATCTTACTAGTTACAACGCAGGCAAGGCTGTCTCATTAAGCGCTCTGCAGCCTGGCGACCATATTGCATTTGTAACACCTGCTCAATCGCTAACAGAAGGAGTTGATCCACTCGACACGACTACAAGTGTACAGAGCATCTTTAAAACGCAGTACAATCTTGGAAATGCGCTCACTACATCCAAGAATGGATTTTACGAAATAAACCATATCATGCCTTTGGATGCGTACCAGCAACTGCACAAATAAAGCCTTACTAAACACCTATGAAGAGACCGCTTAAACGGTCTCTTCATATTTTTAGACCAAGGGCCAGCTACTCTTTTTTCACTCCTGCCAAAATCCTGGTATACTGGCTATCACTCATGACCCCCGAGATATGTTCCCCTGAAATCAGTACAATCGACACAGAACGGGGGCGTAGTGTTGGCCGCTTTATAGCTGTCGGCGCACTGACATTAGCTTGTGGCGGCTTTGCTGGCGCACTCTATAGCGCAGAAACTCCCACCGGCATCAAAGTTGGTCCCCATGATGCAGACGTCCAATTTACAGCGGATCCGCACATGATCCTTGATCTTGGCCCTTTGGGCAGCGCCGAAAAACCAACCAACTGGGAGATGGGCGGCATTAAAGTAACCGTAAAGGGTATTCCTGTCCCTGCCAATCAGACTGCCCTAAGTAATACAGGCACCATGGCGACTCAATACGAGCAGCTTCTCGCCGACCCCAATCACATTGAAAAAGAGGCCATCCACACCGTAACTACGCGCGTTATGCATAACAGCATTGAGGGTGCAGCGGAGTTTGGCATAGCCGGCCTTGGACTATTCGGGCTTACTATGCAGCAAAAACGCCGCAGGCAACAACTTTATACTGATGCGCTGCAGAAGACCGTCGGTACTATCACCGAAGAGCAAAAAGCCGCATTTCTTAGTAGTATAGATAGCCCTTCCCGTTCATGGACTCGACTCTGCAGCGGAATTATTGTGGCCTCACTACTAATGGCGACAGCCTGTGGAGACACAAACGGAAAAACCAACGAAGCTCCCAGCCAGACTACCGACCATATCCTTGATGGCACGCCTTTACAAGGCTTCACCATTCACGGCGCACTTCTAGAACTACTCATCGACGAAGGCGGTGGCCGGCTAAAAGATTTTATCAAGACTAACGACACTTACTACGACCAAGTGGCCACCAACTTCAGCCATACGTTCACCGAAAAATTTCAAACAGCACCACTTTCGCACGATAATCTAACTTACATCCTAAGCATTTCGGATAATCACTGTAACCTCGGCATGGATCGTGTCCACGGCGTAATTGCAAAGGCCTTTAAGGTAGACGGGATTATAGATAGCGGCGACATGACTATGAGCGGAACAAGAGCCGAAGAAGAATGCGTAAGTGCCGAGGCGGATGCGTTTACTGCTCCAGTTGTAGTTGCTCTGGGAAACCATGATTCACCCGCGATTGGTGACTTGGCAACAAAACATGGAATTACCGTTCTCACCCTTGGCAAGCTCACCAACCTTGCCGGCCTGAAAGTGATGGGTACGTCCGACCCCAATGAGAGTCAAATCGGCGTCAAGATACATCCTAGAGGTACTCAAACCGTCACGGATGTAGCCGGTGCAATCGCCAGAGCAGCCCAAATCCATCATCCAGACGTTCTTGTGGCACATGAGCCCGAAATGGCTCAACCTGCCGCTAACGTAGGTAGCGTGCCCTTCACCATTGTTGGACATACGCACACATTTGCGCCCCCGAAGAAGACCAACGAAGACACTGGGTCGTACATAATGACCGAAGGAACCAGCGGCGGCGCCAAAAAGGATACACTAACCATTGGCCCCTTGCAACAAACTGCCGTTGAAACAGTTTTAGTGTTTGATAAAACCACCAAACAAGCGGTTGGCTATTACCTTATACAAACGCAGCCAGATCAGACGATTAGTATTTCTGACTTTCAGCCTATTAGCCCCGTTCCGGTATCCCATCATCGGGTGCCCGTAGAAGTTAATTAAACACGAAACACTGGTTCTAAAAGATTAAATAACAATGCCGCCGCCAACCACACGGTTGCCGTCGTAGAGCACTGCCGATTGGCCGGGCGTTATGGCGCGAATGTCTTCGCCAAGCTGCACTGCGGCCGTTTCGCCATTAAGCACAACGGTGCAATCAACCAATGGCGCACGATAGCGAGTGCGTACTTGATAGGTTTTACCCGTTTCGGGTGCATTATTAATCCAATGTAGGCTCGCTAGCTTTAGATTGCGATGCCACAGACGATCATCATCGAGCTTAGTCGTTACATAGACTTCGTTTTTGTCCATATCTTTGCCCACGACATAGAATGGCAAACCACCGCCCACACTCAGGCCATGACGCTGACCAATCGTATAAAAAATTGCGCCGTCGTGCTCGCCCACGGTCGCACCATTTTGGTCTACGATCCGGCCATGCGGCTGTTCGCCTAGCTCGTGCAGCAAAAAGTCTTTGATGCCTACTTTGCCCACGAAGCAGATGCCCTGGCTGTCTTTTTTCTCGGCTGTTGCCAACCCCAGTTCCGCTGCTTTGGCGCGCACCTCGGCTTTGGTGGCAAATTCACCAATCGGCAGTAATGTATGTTTCAGTGCATCCTCGGTAACACGGTATAGGAAATAGGTTTGGTCCTTTTCAACATTTGCGGCAGTGAGTAATTGCCCATCTTGGGCTCTAGCATAATGGCCGGTAGCGATCATATCGGCCCCATCAGCTAAACAAGCATCTAGAAAGAGCTTAAATTTTACTTCTTGGTTACACATAATATCGGGGTTCGGCGTGTGGCCAGCTTTGTATTCGGCAATCATATAGTCAACCACGCGCTGGCGATATTCCGTCTCAAAATCGTACATTTTAAATGGGATACCCAACTGTACTGCCACACGCTTAGCGTCTTGGTAATCCTGCTTCCATGGACAAATCATGCCAGGCAGGTCCTGGCTCCAGTTCTTCATGTAGACACCCGTCACCTCAAAGCCTCGCTCTTTTAAGAGAGCTGCCGTAACCGACGAATCCACGCCGCCGGACATACCGACGTATACTTTTTGTGACATATTACTAATATTTTAGCAAACTTTAGTGTTCTGAGCCAACTCCGCAGCAGCCGCTTAATTAGTAGCGGCGGCGAGATGAGCGCAGAATCTTGCGCTTGTAGGACCTGAGGAACATGTAGAGGCCGCCGATAAGAGCCGCTAATAGTACAATGCCGCCAACAATAGATGCAATGATAACGGTTGGAACAATCCAAACTGTTTTAGAGATCTCTATTGTTTGCCCCTTGGTGCCGTATCCAAAAGTGCCGCTTATTGTATACTTCCCAAATTTTCCGAGACCTTTTAATGGAACGTTCCAACGGCGAGCACTATCGGGCAAGATTTCCGCCTTAGGTTCTTGTTGGTTAAAATTGTAGCTATACAATACCTTTTTACCTTTTTGGACGTTTATCTGGCCAAATGGCGACTCTTGTAAATTTCCTTTATTCTGGAATCGCAGTAGTAGGCTTAGGTCATTGGGGGTTCGGAAATTGGTGGCAGTACCACCGTTTTGCTGAACATCAAAATTAGTCAGCGTAAGCTGCTCAACAGTTGGACCAGGTACAGTTAGGAGAATCAGCGAGGCCACACTTTCCCCAACTGAAGCTCCACTTGCGGCAGAACCGCTGAGATTAGCAGGAGCAAAGCGCAAAGCGCCAAAGTAACCGCCAGCCTGAGCGGTTTTAGGTACTGTAATAGTCACATTTATTGTTTGCTCTTGTCCGGCGGCTACTGTGATGTTTGAAAGCGGTATCATAAAGCGTTTCAAACTATGGCTTGGAGCATAGCTATTGGAGTCTAAAATAAGCGCTGGTGCGCCATTCTCGCCGCTAGCAATAAAGTCGTTTTCTATTGGCTGCAAAATAGCCGTGGCCTTTGTAAGGTTTGTAACAGTTACAGTCACTTTACCACTCGTGCCCGGTTGTAGCGTTATATCACTACGTAGTGGAGAAATCTTCATGCCATTAGCTGCGCCCACAGGCTGAGCCGAGCTTTTTGTAATGGGAGCAGCGGAAACAGGAGCAAGCGGAAACATGGCAAATGCAACCAGGCTTGCAGCCACGAATATACTGCTACGAAGCCTAAATATTTTCACGTTATTATGTACCCTCATCTTCGTGTGTTTGTTCTTATGGTATCAGATGCACCACCATTTACAAAGCTTTGTATATAGCAATGCGCGCCGAACACATCTTTGATAAACTAAAACTCCCGCGGAAAGATACGGGAGTTTTAGTTGTTTATCTAGCTTCTTAGAATGTACCAGTAGCTATTAGATTGACCGTAGCTCGGTATATACCAGCAGGTGTTGTTGGTGCCGCGCCCGCTCCAAAGGTAAGCTTTACGTTCTTGTTTGCGATTGGTGCCGAAGCAGTATTAAATATTGGGTCACCATAAGTACCAGTTACAGCCGAGCCCATGCCATACTGTGCGCCTGAGCCGCCATCATATGGGGTAACTGGGGTAATAGTTCCGGTAGGTGTAGCCTGCGAAAATGGTGCATCACCCGTGTTGCTAAGGCGCAGGCCAAATTTTGCGTCACCATTGTTAAATGTTACTGCTGTTCCACCAGCACCTGCAATCTCACAGCTCGATGCACTGGTGCGGAATAACCCGCTACAGTTGCCACCGTTAGTGTTTTTCATGCTTACAATTGCGCCGGAAACAGCGTTTGTTGAAATCTGTGCCCAGTCTGCAGCAGTATCAACCGCAGAGCTATCTAGAGCCTTAGGAGTACCGTGACCGAGTGTGATACTTGGGTCTGTCACATTTACTGCAGAGCCACCATTTGCATCCGTACCACAGTTACCTGTTGGACCTGTACCGCCTACATCGCCGGATACACAGAACGTCATCGTTTCTTTAACGGCTGCTTGTACGAGGATTGGGTTAGTAATGCTCGTAGCAACCGCACCACTATCAGTATAAGTACCGACAGTAGCGCCACCCGTAAAGCCGCTAATATCTGCAGCTTGATAGGTTGTAAAGCGCGCATACAAAGCAGAGTTAGCCGTTGAAGGGTTGGTTATATTAGCAAGAACTATCTCGACACTGTCACCGCCGGAGTAAGTACCACTGCTGGCTGCTGTCCACGTAACTGTAGCGGCCGTTTTAGCAATACTACCCTTGTTTGCTCCCAGGGTCGTGCCATTTACTTTAACGTCGCTAAGAGTTGCGGAGCTAGCGCTTAGGCCAGTTGGATGAGTACAGGATTGGCCAACAATTGGACTATCACTACAAAATTCAATTCCAACGCCGCCGCCTACATCAATGCTTCCCGGTGCTGTAAATTTAATGTCATAAGTTACGCCAGTGTCGCTAACTACTGAACTGCTTAGCGCCATAGAACGACTCGTCAGTTGTGCGGCCGAAGCAAAGGCAGGCAAAACACTCGGAACTATCATTCCCAGTAGCAGCCCTAGGGAAGCCAAGCTGTAGCCAGCTCGCCTATCCCAAAATCTTAACGATTTCATATGTTTCTTTCCTTTTTTATTAACTCTATATTTATTTTGTTTATAACACCTCTGTTTATATCACGGTTTAAAGCTCAAGCGCAAGCACTTTCTGCAAAAAATCCTTGACAAGTTATCCACAGGCTTTTCAACAGCCCCTACACAACCCCTCTTGACAGATTGGGGTGCAGAAATCTGTCAAAAACCTACAGCTCTTTATAGTTTGCCGCATCTCGCTCCAGCTTACGATGCAGGCTTACCAGCTCACTGCGGCGTCCTAGCCAAAACGCGGGCAGCAGCAGCACAATACCCGTGACCGATGGCCACCACACAACTTTTGTCACGGTAATAGTGCCACCCTTACTACTGGCGCTGCCGTTGGTATTAGCGGGCGTACCGTTTGCGATAGCTACCAACTGCAAGAATGCGCTGACTCCATTTGTATCAGTAACCGTCACCGTAACGTGGTAAATACCGGCCTGACTATACACATGACTGATATCCACTTCACCGGCCAGTGCCTGACTTTTCAGGTCAGGCTTGGTGCCATCGCCCCAGTTAATGCTGAAGGCATACGGGCCGGTACCGCCGGAGAGCAATAGCGGCCACGTTAATGTCTGGCCGGGATTCGCTGCACGGCGGCCATAATTACTGGTTAGCGTCACTAGTGTACCAAATGCCGTGAAGCTGGCGTTGTTATAATTTACCGTTACCGTATTGCCCTGCGGCCCTGGCTGGCCTAGATCATCAAACTGGGTTGTAGTAAGGTCGTTCTGTCCCGTAAACAAGCTAACCTGCAAGCTAAAGCTACCGCTTGTGCAGTTGACAGCTCCAACCAATACACCGTTATCATATATCTGCACTAATAGCCCCGTGGTACACAGACCACTAACAGTAATAGGGGAAGTAGTAAATGATGCCCCACTGGCCGGTGTTGAGATGGTGGCGCTGGTAGTTGGCGGCGGCTGCAGCTTGGTAGCCTCCAAACCATACGAGCCGGGTGCAGGCGGAGGATTGGGGATTGGATTAAGCGTACTTGCCGATGCGAGTGAGGTTATGGCCAAGGGCGCCACACCAATAACAGCAATCCCTACACTAAAGTGTACAAACACACGATTGACACGCCGTAATAGAGCGAACATAGCTTATGTTTATTCTAACGTGAAATAAACGTTTCACAAAGATATCTAAAACGTAAAAGGCCTCTCGTTGTCGAGGGGCCTTTACAAATTTTATCTAAATTAGCGGCACTAGCGACGCCACAAGCGATGCACACCTTTGCCCTTGTGGTACGTCGTACCCTTTACAGCGGCCTGCAGTTTGCGCTTAGTCCAGAAGAAGCCCCAAACCAGCAATCCGATAATGACTGCAACCGTCGCCAGGAACCACCATGGCAAATACCAGAAAGTTGCCACCTTGGTGATCTCGTGCGTTTGGTTGCCGTTTTGGCCGTAGAAAACATCAAGGCTAGCAGTGTATCTCCCCGGCTTTAAGCCTGGATTGGTACAAGTCGTATTTTTGCTTATGCCACCCTCAGCTTTGATCTTTTGCTGGACAGTCTTAATACAGCTCGCGAACAAGCGGGTTTGGCCTAAAAGCGCTAGCGACTGTGTGGAATTGGTTATAACTTCTGCGACTTGATGGCCAAACATGTCTTTCACAATAACGTTGCCGGCAGGGCTCTCAAACACATTCCCCTGGTTTTTCAGCACATAGGCGAGCATCTTTGGCTGTTCGTTTGTATCTATAAATACAAAACTACCATTGGTCCCGCTGTCTTCAGAATTGTAGGCGCCAAATTTCTGTAGCGTCATGTTTTCGTTCACCGCACCGGGCACTGATACAAATACCAAAGTAACGCCAGAAGCATTTAGGGCCACATTCCCACCATTTGCGCCGCCCGCCTGATAAATAATAGCGCTATAATAACTACCCGCACCTTGACTCTTTGGCATAGCAATACTGTAATTAATGGTCTTGGTGCCGCCCGCAGGAATTGTTACGTCCTTGGGCAAGGTCGTAAAGGGAACTAGTGACCAAGGAGTCCTTGGGGCATTTTGCGCCAGGTTAAGCTTTGGAGTGCCGGACTGGTTCGTAAAGGTAAAGTCTATCATTCGAAGCGACAGGTATAGGTTGGCCTCATTATCCAAGTTACTAATAGTAAGTTTATCCGTTACTGTTTGGCCCGGATTAATAAGATAGTTTTTGCGCGGAGATATGCTTAGACTCGCTGACCCTCCAGATGTCGCAGCGGAAGCTGGCATTGCGCTAATCGATACAAACAACACCATTAGTGCAGCACTAAGGTAGCTTAGAAGACGCTTCATCGTGTATATTTACCCCTTAAATTCTAACTATAAGCTGTATTGTAGCATCAGAACCGGCCTGTACAAAGAAACGTAAGCGTTGTGGTATAGACACCAGCACGAGTATCCGGTGAACTATTTAGTATATAACTGACCGTATATTTTTTTACAAAACTAACGTTAGGAGCACTCGCCACCTCATCGCCATCATGGAACGTAAACTCATTTGGGATTGCATAGTTTGGATCCACAATGGTATTAGTGGCAGAGCCAGCAGGGTCCAAACCCAGCAACGGCGCCGTGTTGGCCACTAAGTTTACGCCGAATTGATTATTACCCGGCGCACTTTGCGTGGGCGCAGCAAGTGCGCTAATCACATGCGTACCGGCCTGCATCGTTGTACCGTACATAACTATCGAATACCCCCGGGATGCGTTGGTACCTGCCCCCATTTGCGAAGTGGCCATCAATGTTTTGGTGGGGTCAAGCGTCCCCATATCCGTATAGTTGCCGCCCGATGTGCCGATACAGTTGTCGTCCACCTGAGCTGCCACGCAGAACACCAAAATGCCCGGCACCTGCGTTTCCAGGATCACGCCATTGGTGGTCTGCGAGAGTACCGAACCAAGGTTGATCAGGGTTCCCGAAGCGTCAGTAGATGGATAGTCACTCATACGAATGGCAAACGAATGGGTTGTATCAACTGGATTCACTATATTATCAAAGATATAGCTAGAGGGCGTTTCATTTACGGTGCCGGGCGTACGAGTTAGGATTATCTCATTCGTCGTTTGCGATAGTATGCTAAAGCCTGTTTCGCCCGTTTGACTACTCAATGTGGCATGAGACGCATCAAGACCTGCCGGTGCTACACAGGGGTGATGATCTACCGGGTTAAACGATGATATTGTTTCGCTTGGTACTGGGTCTAGACAGAATAAGAGGTCTATCGAACCAACTGTGGTTGTGTAGACGCCTTGGTTATTATAGGTAAGCGAAACCTTATATTGCGTGGTTGCACTAGGCGTGGGGTCCTTGATGAACAGAGAGCGATTTTGAAAACGGATAACTGCGGATGCCTGGGCCGTAAATATTACAAAAGCTCCAACCAATAGAACAACAGTTTGCACTGTAACAAGACGAGACGGCGACAGTCCCACGGCTAGCCGCTTCACTTTTTGCATATGCTTATTGTACTAGAAGATACGCATGCTTACTAAGCATTGCCTGGCATCATTTCAAACGTAAAAATTATTAAATAATAATGAACGATATCCATTCCGCTTTGCACTAGACCTTCAGCGGAGCGTAAGCTAAAGCTATAAACCTAAGTGGAGGAGTTGATAGGTGAAAAAACGCTTATTTTTTGCGCTCAGTGCATTTTTAATAGTAGGCTTAACGTTTGGAATGAGCTACACACGCAAGGCGTCAGCGACGGTGCCCGGAACAAATACATTAGTTTCCGTTAACAACACTGGCGACGGACAAGGAGGCAATGGATACTCCCCCATAACTACTGCCAGTGGAGTAAAGACCAACCCGATTTCTGCAAATGGTCGATATGTTGCATTTACGAGTACGGCCAGCAACCTTGTAGCTGGCGATACCAATGGGAAACAAGATGTGTTTGTACGAGATCTAGTAAATGGTACTACAACTCGCGTTGATGTCTCCAGCTCTGGTGTCCAGGCAAATGGCCAAGTATCCATCTGGGACACTCAGCCCGTAGCCATAAGCGGCACTGGGAGGTATGTTGTCTTTACATCGCTTGCAACTAACTTAATTGACGGACAAACAATTTCTCATGGGCAGGTATACATGCACGATATGGTAACGGGAACTACTAAAGTAGTTACCAAGTTAAGCGATGGAACACTATCACCGAAAGACGTACCTGAGGTTGACGGTGTCAGTGATGACGGCCGATTTGTAGTTTGGAAGTCAAATTTACTAACAGGTTTTTCAAACACCGAAACAAATGTATATAGTGAATTCGTATACCTTACCGACCTGCAAACTCAGACTACTACCGTTCTTAACCATACACCAGCTACAGGCCAGTACTTTGTAAAGGGTACTTCGATGAGCTGTGATGGTTCATTGATTGCTTTCAGCACGTCCCTACAACTTATCTCGGGTGACACAGGTGGTATCTACATAGTTGATCAGCGAAACGGTACAACATTGTCAGGAATTTTAACTACTTCGAGTAACGGATACTCCTCGCTCTTCCCATCCATTTCCTGCAACGGGAACTATGTAACATTTTACTCATCAGACACGAGTTTAATTACTACAGGGCCGGTACCTAGTGACGGCAACCCACATCAATACCTATATGACAGGATAAACGGCATCGTCTCACTAGCGGATACTTCGTCAAGCGGAGCCATAGCCAATGCAGGAATTTATGTTAAGGGATCGGCCGACAACAATGGTAATACGGTGTTCGTTTCAGCAGCATCAAACCTAATTGACGGACACACAATCTCACATACTCAAGTCTACCTTAAACACAGAGATACTGGAGAAACCGAGCTTCTTTCGAGGACACCAGGTGGATCTGGCTGGTCAGGGTCGAATGGAGCTGGCGATAATATGTCAATCTCTGCTGATGGCAAAACAGCCACCTACGCGGTTGGAACAGCAGCGACTACACTACTCAGTAGCGATACCAACGGCTACAATGATGTAATTGCTTCTTCAACGGGTCTCTAAATAACTCAATCAACCCTCACTAAACTAAAGCTGGCTCCAAGACGGAGCCAGCTTTAGTTTATATTCCTGCCAAACTATGTGGCGTGATACTTGCTAGGAACTATGCCTAGTACTGAGGAGCTGCGATATAGTTAACTTTGGTGGTATAGATACCAGCTGGGGTAGTTGCTGCGATGTTAGCCATGTAGCGCATCTTGCCTGTTACACAGTCAACAACTTGGCTGTTTTCTGTTGCCAGGGGAGCTGGAATCGTATCGGAGTTTGCGTCGAAGGCGAATTTTGTAGAGATTGAACTGTCAATCCCGCCAGTACCACCTCCGTAGTAGCCCAGTCCCGAAGTTGAGTTACCAACTGGGTCAAGCGGCTGAAGCCTAGGCGTGTGCCATGAGCCGTTGCTCAATACGCCGTCTGTAGTTAAGCCGGAAGTATCGATACTAGTAAGACCATTGTCTTGGCCATTCTCGTAGGTTGCTTCTTGAGCATAGCTTACGGCGTGAGTAGCGCCAGCGGTAGCGCCATCCGTACCATTGTCAAGCGCAAGACCAAATTGCTCCGCACCCTTGGTTGGTGCTGCTGCTGTAGCACCAATGGGAAGGATCTGATCTCCTTCAGTATTAGAAAGCGTGTGGCCAGAGTAGTATACTGTGGCTCCGGCACTAGAGTTAGAGCTCAGCCGCCAGTACGAATGCGTGCTGTAGGTATGCGCTACTTCTAGCGAACTTTCAGCATTTTGGTTACCCAGCTGTAGAACATTCTGAGGATCACCAAATGTACTCTGCATCAGGATCGGGTCACAGGGCGTATGCGTAACGCGCGACGAAGGTGCGCTAGCATACTGTGCTATTTCTAGCGGACTCATTGGGTTGCTGCCGCGATCACTACTCAGCGTGTCAGGGTCCACCGTACCAACAGAGAACTGCATCGTTTCCAAAACCTTAGTGGTAATCTGGATTGACTGATTCATCACGTTTGCTACGGTTACGCCACCGTCAATGATATCAGTGCCAACTACTACTGGAGCGGTTGGAACGGTGTCATCAACAGCTTTATAGGTGTTGATCTTCACGAAGAACGCGCCAGAACCAGGGTTAGTAATGTAGTTACTGGTCGTACCAAAGAAAATTACCTTTACGGCAGCATCGCTTGCCATGCCTGCCATGCCGCTAGTTTTATAGAGTGTAATGTAGTTATTCTGGCTTGTCACGGCACTCGGCGTTTCTAGGTTTTTAACAGTCATTGTCCAACCAGAATCTATTGTCCACGTACCAGCATTATTCCACATGACAACAAAGTTGCCTGCGACATCTTTAGCGGCGTATTGACCTGTCGTATCGCTCGAATTAAGTGGGTTCGTAACACCAGGCACTGCTTTCACTTCACCCGTCGATGAGTCAATCACCGTCGAGAAATCACTACCACTAGCGACCTCAGCCGGGCTACTTGTCACAACATTCAAGTCTGATGTTGTTGCAGTGTCGGTTCCGTGGCTTACGTCATCACCAGGAGAGGTACAGTTGCCCGCTGAAGTAGTACAGTACTGGAACGTCATAGCCTTTACCGGAACGCTTGTGGTGTCGCTACTCATATGAAAAGCGAATGTATTCCCAGTCTGCTTACCATTAGCGCCGCTGTTTGGCGGTGCATACTTGCTATTCCCTGAGCCGTCTGTGTACGACCAACCAGGGGACGAGCTTGATAGCGTTAAGCTACGCTGCGTCAGCGGGTTCAAAGAATCGGCAGAGGTAAATGCTGGCAATGCAGTACTTGCAACTCCGGCCAGCAGACCAACCGCACCGATGAACGCAGAACTGCGCCTCGCCACGTCTTTAAATTTATACATTAGTATACTTTCTCCTTTGCTGTTTTTGTTTTAGGGTTACATTCGCGATTTTACCACGGAGTTTTTTTAACCACAAGTACTTTATCCACAGACGGGTTTAAGAATTACTTAGTTTAAAAGGTAGACGTCACTACCATGGCATATGCACCGGTATACTGGCCGCCCGGTGTTACCTTAGACACATTAATAATCATCGAGAGTGTGTAGTCGGTTTCGCCGTTACCAATAGCGCTCTGTGCCACAATATCACCATCGGTGTAGGCAAATTCGTTGTTAGTGGCGTAATTACTTTTTACTACAGCCGTGTCAGTTGTTCCGGCCGGCTGGTCGACTGGGTTAGCCCCCAGGGCTGGAGCGGTATTCGCCACCAAGTTTATACCGAATTGCTCGGTTCCCTGCTGTGAAGTAAACGGCGTGCCACCAGTTCCCAGTGGTACATTGAGGTTATGCGAGCCCTGGCTTGGCGGTGCACCCACCACCTGCATTACGTAGCCGCTACTCAAATAGGTTACGACATGTACGCTACTGGTTGCCGTTCCAGTATGGGTATCATCTAAAACCCCCATGTTTTGTGCACCACCGCTAACCGATACGGCTAGGATCGGTACATCTGATGTGTTGGAGCCAAATAGCGCACTATAGCTGGCACTACTAGAGCGCCCCACCGTAGTATCGCCAGACGATACTTTGGCACAATACGCATTACCGGAACATTCGTTTAGCGCCGAGCCGGACCCAAACTGCGTTTAGGTAACGCTATAGTGCGATGAGGACGAGGTAGTGGTGGCCGCTACCCTACCAACCAGTCCTACGCAAAGTGCCAAGGCAAGCATAACTACAAGCCCGCCTTGTCGCATAAAATACACCTGTCCAGACAGGCATCGCTTCACCCCCGCAAGCATTTGTGTTCGCATAGCTGGTTGCTATTATCGCCAAAAACGAGCTAAAAAACAAACCGCCTACGCTTTAACTACTGGTGAGTTTCCATGAACTTTAGTATGCTACATAGTAAGCATAATCAGTTACTAACATGGCAGAAGACAACGACAAAAAACCAGATGGAGCCGAGAGCTCCTCATCGTCCGGGCAGACCGCACCAGCGGATGCGCTAGAAAAGACGAATGAAGAATTAGGGCAAAGCGCAGCCAGCGAAACTGCAATTAATGCTGATGGGAGCACCGCCGCAAATGGCAAGCCTACCAAAAAGCAAAACCCACTGAAGGCATTTTTAAAGCGCTTTAACGTATACCTGCTGCTTTTCGTGTTGATTGTTATTATCGGTGTGGTTGTTAGCGTGGTTGGTTATCTAAATGGCAAAAAGACACCAAAATCACCAAGCGCCAATACCCAGACACTAAGTGCCGACACGCTAAAACAACTAGCTAATTCCGATGCCACAGTGGGCGACACAGGGCAAACGCTCACCATTCAGGGCAACGCGATCTTTTCTGGCCAAGTGCTAATTCGCAGCGACTTAAACGTAGCCGGTACTATTAAGCTAGGTAGCGAACTAAACGTACCAGCACTTACCGTCTCCAATACCTCAAACCTTAACACCGCCCAAGCCAACACCCTGCAAGTTGCCCAAGGCAGTACCTTTCAAGGTACGGTTACCGTGCAACACGACCTAAATGTTGGCGGCAACGCAGCCTTCAGCGGCGCTGTTACCATTGGGCAGCTTACCGTAAATAATTTAACTATGGCAGGTAATGCCCAGCTAACCGTTCCCAACCATGTTGCATTTACTGGCGCCTCACCCGGTAGGCAATTCTTCCCAAGCGTTACCGGTGCCGGTGGTAGCGCATCTATAAATGGTAGTGATACGACAGGAACCATCAACGTAAACACGGGCAGCGGGCCAACCGCGGGTTGCTTTATGACCATCACTTTTAACCGACCCTTTACCACCACACCACATGTACTTGTTAGTCCGGTAAACATTGGCGCAGGCCAAACACAGTACTATGTAACACGATCGAACAAAGAGTTCAGTATTTGCACCGCTAATGCGCCACCAGCTAACTCGGTTATGGCGTATGATTACTTTATTACGGACTAGTTTGTGAATCTACACATCAACGAAAACGGTGACCTTTTCGGCCTTAACATGCATGAGTGCACGGGAAATTCGCACGGTTTTGACCTCGTCGGGGGTCTTTATAACCAGATCACAGGGTATAAGCATACAAAGGAAATTATGGTGATGCGGCAAAATATCAAACGGACCAGTCTCGTTTACTGCCGTTAGGCTATAGGCATCACCCTCAAAATAAACTTTAAATGGCGCATATACTTTAACAACCATTGTTGGCTTATCGGAATTAGCCAGCTGCTCGGCCGTCATATGGGCTTTGTCGATATCAACGATTTCGCCGGTGCTGGCAATCTGTCGCTTCGGCATTAGACGATAATCTCCTCAATACCATTCAGGGTGTCTTCACGAGTATGATGCTCGCCCGGAATACCAGTCATCTTTTCCATCACATTAAACTGTTGGCTAAAGTACTGGATGAGCTTCTTAGCTTTGTTGTAGTCGTCACGGTCTTCGGCGCTTAGTTCTGACTCGCCAATAATGGCGACGATGCCCTTCAGGGAGTTATATTTCTGCAAAATCGCCTGCACTCGAACGTTCAGCATATAGTGTCGTTCGCCCACAATTTCTGGGGTCATCAGACTAGAGCTACTAGCACCAATATCCACGGATGGACGAATTCCCTGGGCGGCAACCGCACGGCTCAAAACAATAATTGAGTCCAGCTCGTGCTGAATCATCTGCACTGCCGGATCGGAAGTATCGTCGGCCGGCACATAAATAGTCTGCAGTGCCGTAATGGAACCGTTTTCGTTCGTCGTCAAACGGTCCTCCATAGCCTTAACGTCACTAAAGATCGTTGGCTGGTATCCACCTTCCGCCGGGGTTTGGTCGATAATGGTGGACACCTCGTTTTTAGCCTGAATGTAGCGATACATGTTGTCGGCGAACAGCAAGATATCCTTTTTCTTATCGTCACGGAAATGCTCAGCTAAAGTAATTGCCGACAGCGCAATCAGCGAACGCTGTACCGGGTTTTCGTTCATCTGACCGAAGAACATGGCCGTGGTTTTTAAGAGGTCGTTATCAAGCAAAGTCTTGTACAGTTCATGACCCTCACGGATACGCTCACCAATACCGGCAAAGATAGAGATAGCCCCGGAGCCTTCAGCCACGTTGTTGATCATCTCCATAGTTAGCACGGTCTTGCCCACACCAGCACCGCCCACAATGCCAATCTTGCGGCCCTTCACAAACGGCGTGAAGAAATCGAGTACCTTAATGCCGGTTTCCAGGATTTCATCCGGTCGACTTGTTAGGCTTGTTTCTTGAAACTCCGGACGGAAGATGGAGCGCTTAGGCATTTTGGCTAGCACTTCATCGGGCAGCTGCGGCTTGCCATCAATCGGCCGAGCTAGCGCATCCCATACCCTACCAATCATTTCGTCACCAACCGGTACTTCCAGACTATGCCCACTACGATTTACCAGCGCACCTTTTAAAATCGTACGGTCACCAGCAATATTTAGGCACACTGCCGTATCACCATGTTCTAGGCTTGCGACTAGTAACGGCGTCTTGTTTTCGTTTTCGACATAGACCATCTCATTGATGTCTGGCATGTCATCATCAAACTGAATCTTGATGACCAGGTCCTTCAGAACCCGTACAATTCCTTTTGCCATTAGTCTGATCCTCCGGCACGGACCTTTTTAAGGCCTGCCAACGACTCTTTCAAGCGCACATCCACTAGCGCACGCTTAGCACGACTATACTGCGTATGCAACTCGTTAGCCGTCTCTAAAGAGCGTTCTTTAGCAGCGGTCATGGCGCGGAAGCGGCTAGCCAGTTGCGCCAGGCGACTGTCATAAATAAACTGCGTCAAGGTCAGCCGTAAAATGGACGTTTCCAGGTGCGAAGATACCGTATAGGCGTTTGGTTCAAAAATATATGTGCGCTCGGTAATCTTTTCGTCGTCAATAGTATCAAGATCAGCGATCTTACCCATGCGGTCCACTACTTCGCTTAAATCGAGATCTTTAATGCTCTGCTGGGAGAGCGAAATGTAATCTTGGTAGAACACACGGCTGTGCCGGTATCGTTTAATTTCTTTCATCAGCGGATCCACGTTTATAAAGTCTTTCTGAGGCAGGTCAAAGTACATGTTGTAGCGAATCTTTAACTGGTCAAGTTGCAAGGCGCCGTGATGGCCAATCACCACAATGTCGTTTTTTTCGGGATCATAATGTTTGCGGAATTCTTTAATGAGGCGCTGATCGATGTCACCGCTGAGCCCCCCGGGAGCAGTGATTAAGATCAGTAGTTCCTTTTCAATTGGCTTTTCATCAGGCGCCCGACCAAAGTTAAACATCACATCCATACGAATTTGTTTGTAAATATTCCAAACCTCATTAAAGAACTCATTACTAATGAGTACCTTGTTCTTAGTTTGCGTTATCTTCATACTGGATAAACTTTCAAACGCACTGGTCAGGCTTACAATGGTGCGCATCGATAACTCTTCGCCCTTGATCTCGGTTGGACGACGCATTACTTTTTAGCCTCCGCCGGTTGTTTCTCTGCTTTTACTTCGCTAGCCTTAGCGGCTTCAGATTTTACTTCGGGCTTTGCATCTTTTGCGTCCTTCTTGTCACCCTTCTTTCCGTCTTCAGCTTTCTTTTTGTCTTTCTCGTCATCCTTCTTGTCGCCATCTTTTGTCGCCGCAGCCGGTTGCTCGGCAACCACATCAGATGCTGCCTTTTCAGCTTCGGCCGCAAGACGCACCGCCTCGGCTTCAGCCTTTTCGCGCTCGGCCTTTTTCTTTTCGTCGATAATAACTACTTGCGCCTTCAGTTCGTTGCGCAGTTGCTCCCAGTTGCCCTTCAGATCTTTATCTTCCTGCACCTTAGCGGAGTAGTCTTTTACTAGGCTTTTCAGTTTTTTGATGTCAATACGCTCTTCTGGCGCAGTACCCAACACTAAATCAAGCAAAAACTGTTGATCCATCAGCGAATAACCTTCACCAATATCTTGATTCATTAGTTGGAACAAAGCTTTACCTTTATCATAATCCGACTGAGCCTCAGGGCTCAGCTCGGTACCGAAGTGAGCATACTCCTCGGCCACACGATACCCTGCCAGTGTCTTATTAAGCGTCGCCGCTAGCCCTTTTTGGCGCTTGTTTTGTCCAACGCCACCCACGCGGGTCACCGAAAGGCCGGTACTAATAGCTGGGCGCATCGTGTCTTTAAAGATTGCCATATCTAGAATCCACTGGCCGTCGGTCATAGACATCACGTTGGTTGGCAGATAGGCAGTAATGTCGCCAGCCGGAGCATAAATAATCGGCAAAATAGTCTGGGTAGCATGGTTTCGCTCCAAACGCCCTGCCCGCTCTACTAAGCTGGAGTGCGTATAGAACATATCGCCCGGATAGCTGTCGCGACCGGGGCTTACCCCAGCGATCAATGAAATTTCACGGTAAGCCTGTGCGTGACTGGTTAGGTCGTCGTAAATTACCAACGTATCCTGCGCCAGTTGCTGCCAAAAATATTCACCGTGCGCCGCGCCAATATAAGGAGCCAAATAGGTACACACCAGCGACTCGAACATGTTAGTCACGATAATAATAGCCTTTTGCAACGCCTCGTTCTTTTCCAAACGGTCCACCAGCTGCGCCACATCGCGCTGACGCTTAGCAATCAATACATAAATCACCGTGATATCGGTGTTTTTTTGGTTGATGGCAATCTGAGTCGTCATGGCGGTTTTACCGGATTTACCATCGCCAAGCACCGCCATACGCTGCCCGCGTACCAGCGAGAAGTTGATGTCTAGCACCGTAATGCCCGTTTCCAGCTGATGATCGAGTAGTTCGCGCTCGTACAGCATGGGCGCATTATGGAACACATCCCAAACTGCATCCGGTTCGATAGGACCACGACCATCCACTGGTTCGCCAAAGATATTCACAACCCGGCCAATAAAGTTTTTGCCAACCTTGGTAAGCAATTCGTGATGCTGTAAAACACATACCATTCCGATGCGAAGCACCGTGGTACCTAATTTCATTACCATCACATAATCTTCGTACACGTGGTGTACATAACCCTTGCTACCATCCTCAAACCGGATCAAGGCATGCACATTGATTGGCTGCAAGCCGCGAATTTTTACCAAAAAGCTGTCTATGCCAATAATCTCGCCGACCGGATTACCTTTGTCGACCAACTCCTGAAACAGTTTGTCCTGAGAGGGATTCATTGTATGGCTCCTGCCATAGCGTCTTCCAGGGCAGTGGTAATAACGCTGCGTTTGCTGGCCAGCAGCTCTCGCAAGCTAAAATCGTGTACATGATTTGGCGTTCGCACATAAGCACCGCCCACTAGAGAGGGCTGCAACCCGACGCTTAAAAGTGCCTGCGGATGGATTTCTTTGCGTAGATAGGTTATTAACTGGGCCAGCGAGGTTGGGTCAGCTTCAACGGCAAAGGTCATATGGATAATTGGCGCTTTATCTTTGGTGGCCCGCAATTGTTCTTTTAAGACCATGCGTCCGTGGTCATCAGCAATGTCCAGTTTGTTCAGATCCAAGAAATCACCAAGCGAACGACTGAGAGCCGGCGGTCGATAGCCGGTTTTGCCCGTGGCATGACCTCGCGCCTTTTGAGCCTCAAAATCATTATCCACGCCTTCGACCTCTCGTACCAAACGAGCTAAATCGGTCCTGGTAACCAGGGCCGGTGGAAATACAAACGTAGGGAGCGCAGCCTGGCTCATAACCGCATATCCTCGATGATGTTCTGCTTGTTGGCCTCTACCTGCTTAATGATGTAGGGCAGCTGGCTCTTGAGGTCAAACTGATCACCTAAGGCTTGCAGTACATAGTGCTCTACAATTTTTGCCATATTGTCTTCGTACACCTGGAGTAAAGCTGCTTCTCGGGCTGTGACGTCTTTTTGCAGTGCTTCGGCCAACTGGACACGCTGTGCTTCAACCTCTTGCGCCGTTCGTTGCAAGGATGCCAGAGCAAGCTCTTGTGCCTCTTGCATGGCCTTGGCATATTCGGCAAATTCTTGGTCAAGCTTAGCTGAAATCTGCTGTTTCATGTAGTCGTTCAGCTGCGAAATAGTCATATCCAGATCTTGCTTTAAGAACATGGCGTTTTCGTCGATGATTTTCTCGAACCTGAGACGACCACGATTGCGCAGCTCCTCGCGGAACTCTTTGTTAAACAGGTGCGTCGCATCTTCTTCGGCGATATCAGTATAGGCCTTGTTTAGGTCTTCTACTGATTTCTTGCCCGCGCCTCCTCCATTCTGTAAACGTTGTAGAGATAGCAACACCCACACAAACGCAAAAAAAGCGGCGGCTAGGCTGCCGACTATAAACGCCAGCCACAAACCTGTCATACCGTTTTGCCCATCCCCTTGTTAGTCATAGCTTTAGTAGTAAATATACCGCAAACAGACCGATAATTAAAATGATAAAACCAGTTAAGATAATTTCCAGCAGACCCCTAAAAATAGATTTTTTGCTTAAGGGGTTACGACCGATAGCAATAAGCGCGTTCCGAATGCCAGCATACAGGGTTACTAGTGCCACAATAATACTCAGGCCCGTTATGCCAATGCTGAGGTAAATGCGCGTTGGGCTCACCGGCTTATCGGCAATCGCCTCACCCAGTTTTTGCAGAGCGGGCGGCAAATTAGCCTTGGTGCTTTTTTGATTTGGGTTTCGTTCGATGTTTATAGCAACAGGTACCATTCCCAGTGCCACAGTTTGCGTGGTTTTACCGTCGCTATAGTGCAATGATGTACTGCCAATGCTGTTGTTTTTGCCACTAAAATCGCCGGCGGCACGGCCAAACACCACTTTTTGGTCGTCATAGCTGCCGGCTTTCATCAACACGCCATCAATAGCTGACATCGTAATATAATCGCCGGCTTTTATCGCACCATTCTGAGTACTAACTAAGACATTGTAGGTGCCGGAGGTTGCCACATAGACCTCATTAGCGAGATTACTATTTGATATACTCAGTGACAGCTCGTGCGGGTCAACGGTCATGCCATACATAGCATTCAGGTCTTTAGCAGTTGCCGGCGCCACTTTCGTAGTAGCACCGCCCACCAATTGCACCACTGTGCCATATTGCAAAGCACTATCCGCCGCATAGCCCTGCACGCTACTGCTACCGGTAGCTTTGGGTGTTGTACTGGCCGTAGTGGTCTTGCTGGCCGGAGTTGGGCTACTGGCTGCTGTTACGACAGACCCTGCTAGGCCAACTAAAATTAAACATCCGAGGGCAGCATGGACTACAAACTGGCGTATCTTCATTTTTACTCTGTTATTTATAGCGCCAAACACGCTAGCAGATTTAACTACTAGCAGTATACCGCACAACCTCAGCCTTTGCACTCTCAGCTCTCTATTTTTAGGAGGACGGACCTCCCAAAATTACAACGATTTTCTAGATGAGCGAAGTGAGTGTGTCGATAAGCGTGCGCATGTCCGCCTCTGTCGTTTCACGGCCCGTAGTTATACGAAGCGAAGCTTGGGCATCAGTGTCAGAAATGCCCATGGCTCGCAGCACATGGCTTGGTTCTTCGTCACTAGCGCTGCAAGCTGAGCCGGCGGCCGCTAAAATGCCCCGCTCATCGAGCTCCATCAGCAACCGCTCGTTATCCTGGCCGGGCAATGTCAGGTGAATATTATTTGGCAAGCGATGTTTTTCCGAGCCATTAATAACTACTCCTGGGAGTTTCTCGCGAATCAGCTTAAAAGTAAACACCTGCAAATCCCCCAAACGCCGGGTTTCTTCGTGCCGTTTAGCCTGTGCTAGCTCTAACGCTTTAGCAAAACCAATGCAGGCCGCTACATTTTCGGTACCACTGCGCAGGTTTCGCTCCTGGCCGCCACCACGTACCAAAGGCTGTAGCCGCACATTGCTTGATACATACAAAATTCCGCTTTGTTTAGGGCCATAGACCTTACCGCCGTTCAGTGTCATCAAATCCACACCCAGGCGAGACACGTGTAGATCCAGATAATTTGCCGCCTGACAAGCGTCAGTGTGCAAATAAAGAGGGAGTCGATTGCCCTTTTTACGCCGTTCGTCTCGGATTTTCTCAATAAGCAACGATACCCTACGAATTGGCTGAATAGTACCAACTTCGTTATTGGCATACATAATACTTACCAGCACGGTCTGATCATTAACTTTTGACTCCAAGTCGTCAAGCCTAAGCATTCCTTGTTCATCTACAAGCGTAGCGGAGCAATTAAATTGCCGGGCAGACTCCAGTACCGCATCATGCTCTATGGTGCTCACCACCGCATTAGCATCTGGAAATTGCTGCATAATACCCGTGATCGCTAAATTGTCAGACTCGGTGCCGCCAGCAGTAAAGATAATCTCGCTAGCTCGCACTCCCAGCTGTGCTGCTATAGCTGCTCGTGCCCGCTCCAAGTCGGCACGTACTTTTTGGGCAGCCATATAGCCCGCCGAGGGATTATAAAAGCGCTCGCTAAAATACGGCTGCATAGCCCCCAAGACGCTAGCGTCCAGCGGTGTCGCAGCTGCGTGGTCCAGGTAGATCATAGGTATAATTGTAGCGTATTAGAATACGCCCACGAGTGCGTGACGTTCATAAACCAGCTCTTTGTAACGACGTGCGGCTTGCAGCAAGCGCTGCGCTTCGTCGCGACTAAGTGGCTGGTATGGCAATCCGTCTTGGGCCTTTAAAATGCCTTGTGGACCTACGTCATATCGAGTAGTACGTGCTTGACGGATATTATTAGCGTCTGTCCACTCTTCGTGCCACACCCACGTATGTTCATCAAGACAAAAGAATTCTCGCCTGCTCCCTGCAGGAATCGGTCCAAACAAAGCACCGCCGATTTTTGCTTCTTCGTGGATGGCGTCTCGATACGCCTGAGCACGAATAGCAGCATCATCTTTAGGTGAGATGATGCTCAACAATTTCTTAAGCATACTCGCCCTGGCCCATTTGTTGGGCTCGCTCTACATTCTGTCGTGCCGTAGCTACAGTCAACTCCTCGTTAGAGACAGCGTTAGCCTCGGCCGTAGCTGCCGCTATACTACGTTCACCCAGGCCAGGTATGTGCTGGACGTATTGTGGCCCAAAGCGCTGCTCAATCGAGACAGTAGCCTGTTCCAACTCTCGTATAGCAGCATCAAGGACCTGATGCCGGGCACTTTCAGCCTGGG
Organism: uncultured Candidatus Saccharibacteria bacterium; assembly: GCA_964478195.1. Classification (GTDB taxonomy): domain Bacteria; phylum Patescibacteriota; class Saccharimonadia; order Saccharimonadales; family UBA4665; genus JAJZCD01. The sequence goes on along the minus strand of CAYZGW010000001.1, from coordinate 3,481 downwards.
GCAGGCCAGATTCTGACGAGTGACCAGAGTACTGCTCTGGTGAGTTTGTAGTAATTGAATTCATCTTGGAATAATAAAATTAGACGCTAAACAAAGCGCGGGCGTTTGCGGTGGCTGCTGATGCCAATTCCTTGAGCTTCTCCTGGCGCAAGCCGGCTAGAAACTCCGCCGTAACACGCACGTGTTTTGACTCACACACTTTACCACGGAATGGTATGGGAGTCAAGAATGGTGCATCTGTTTCTAGCATAAGCTTTTCGAGAGGTATCGCCCGATACATTGCTAACTGTTCCGGCTCTTTTGCAAATGTCACAATACCATTTACGCCAATATATAGACCGCGCTTCATAGCCGCTTCTAGATTTGCACTGCTGTCGGTAAAGCTATGCAGTACACCACGTAAGTTAGCGCCTCGGTAGCTATCAAAAATAGGCCAGAAATCATCAAAGGCTTCGCGCACATGAAAACTCAACGGTAAATTGTGCTGTAACGCCAATTCTATCTGGAATTTGAGCATTTGTAATTGTGCTGCTTTTGGCGAATGCTCATAGAAATAATCAAGCCCACATTCGCCAATTGCCACAATCTTATCCTTGCGGATATCGGTCAACAGGGCTGCAAACTGGTCCTTTTTATCTAAGTGCAACGCTGCTTCGTGCGGGTGGATACCAATACTCGTCCAGAGCCCTTCACGGCCTTTTACAAATTCCACCGCCAGCTCACTATCCGCAAGTGACGTACCAATACACAGCATCCGGCTTACACCAGCCTCATGTGCGGCCGTAATAATAGTATCAGGGGTTCGCCTGGCACCATCACTATGCCACTTATCATATACCGGTGTAATCCGCTTCACCATTTCATGGATATGGCAGTGCGTATCAAACAGCTCCATATTCACAAGTGTTTATCCTCTTGAGCGTCATTGGCTTGCGGCTGCTGAGGTTGCTTCTCGCCAGCGTGTGCCAACGCTCCTACCCCTGCAAGACCCGTGTCAATATCGTGGAGTTTGGAGCGGTAATAATAAAATCCCAGTCCAAACGGTATGGCCATTAGCACGGTGGCCATTGCCATCGCGAACATCATTTTATTATGATGCGGTGATTCAAAAGGACCCATACGCTTGAGCCAGTATAGTGTCGCCACAAAACCCAACCCGAACACCATCTGACATAAACGATATTTTTGCTGAACAGAAAGTCGAATCGGCATTATACAAACGTTTAATTACCGGCAGCTACCGTTTCTAGCTTAGGGAACAGCGTAGTTTCAAGTGGCTTCACCGTCCCCGTTTTAAATACACTTTGTATTTTAGCGGCCGCATTTGGCAAAAATGGCGCAAGTAGGCCAGCGATTTCAAGGAGATCGCTGACCTGCTGAGCCAGCACCTCACGTAAATGGTCGGCATCATCAGCCTTGGCGATTTCCCAGGGCTTTTCTTGATCGATGTACTGGTTAAGTCCCCGCACCTGATCCCACACCTGATCGAGCGCCCGATCAAACCGGCAAGCCGCAATCGCTGCACTATATTCGCCCATATCATGCTCGGCGGCCGGCACGTTACCAATTACCCCATTTTGGTACTTCTGAATCATGACAGCCGTCCGCTGCACTGCATTTCCCAGCTCGTTGGCTAGTTCATTATTATAGGCCGCCTCAAAGTGTTCCCAGGTAAAGTCGCCGTCATCATAGCTTGGTATATGGCGCAGGAAATAGTAGCGGAAAGCATCGGCACCGTATTTTTCAACGATTTCGCTTGGTGCAATCACATTCCCTAGGCTTTTGCTCATCTTTTGGCCGTCTACATTCACAAAGCCATGCACATAGAGCTGCTTTGGCAGGCTTACGCCAAGTCCCATTAGCATTGCGGGCCAAATAGCGGCGTGGAAGCGGATGATATCCTTGCCTACAATCTGTACCTGCGCTGGCCAGAATTTCTTGAAATCGTCATGTTCCGGGTAGCCAAGCACCGTGATGTAATTCATAAGCGCTTCAAACCAGACGTACATAACCTGGTGCTTGTCACCGGGCACTGGGATGCCCCAGGCTAGCTTATCGGCTGGGCGGGAAATGCTAATGTCGTCCAAACCCTCCTTCAGGAGGCTGACAATTTCATTCTTACGAGTTTTGGGTACAATTTGCAGCTCGTCACCCTCGATAGCTTGCAGAATCCGTTCATTATATTTGCTGAGACGGAAGAAATAGTTTTCCTCTTCCAACTTCTGGTAGGCTTGTGGATGCTCCGGCTTCATGCGTTCTGGGTCGGCTTGAGATTCGGGAACAAATTCCTCTTGGCGAACGTCATACCAACCAACGTACTTTGCTTTATAGATATCCCGCTCGAGCGCTTTCCAGATAAGCTGAGCTCGCTCCATGTGGGCCGTATCGGTAGTGCGGATAAAACGATCCGGCTCAACATTAAGCAGTTCGCCAAGTGTCCGGAACTTAGCCGAAACTTCATCGGCAAATTCCTGCGGTGTTTTACCGAAGCTTTCAGCTTTCTCGGCTACTTTGGTGCCATGCTCATCGGTGCCAGTACTATAGATAACATCGTGACCAGCCGCACGCGCCGCACGCGCCAACACATCACCTGTAATCAGCTCCATAGCAAATCCAATGTGCGGATCGCCATTTACATACGGTATAGAAGTAGTTACATAATAATTGCTCATTGTTGAGATATCCTCCAGGTATCATGCTCAGGTCTGGAAAGAGGTTCCATCTGATCCTAGAAGCTATTGTACCTGTTTAGTTTACGTATTAGAAAATAGATAAAAGAAAAGCTATGCCCGCGGGGGCATGATTACAGCGTTTGACATTAGAAAGCTTTTCATAACGAGGGCAAGTATAGCATTACTGCAGGAGTTTTTCGACTTCCTTGCGCTCCAGTGTATCAAGTTCTGTAAATAAATCGCGCTCAAACTTTTCGGATACGGTGTACAGATAATCGTCTTTTGAGCGGGGAACTACATGGAACAGCACATGATTAGCCTTAAGTTTATCCTGTTTTTTAAACGGCCGATAGTTCTGGCGAATGTCCACGCCCTCACCGAGTTTACCAAGCAGTCGACGCTCTGCAAAAAATATCAGTTCAAAGATATCACGTAGTTCGTTACTCATGAGTTCCCATGGCTCTTCTACGTGTCGCTTTGGCAGCACCAAAAGATGTCCCGGCACCTTCCGCGGATTGCTTAAAATAAGAACCGCCGACTCATTTTCTTTGAGTATTTGATCTTTAGAGTTACAAAATGGACAGTTGGAGTTTTGCATCATCCTTAGTATACCTCGTTATACTTCCCCGCTACATGTGCACATAAGAGTCTACCGGTTTATGCCGCACAGCAGGCACCTACTGCTCGGTTTCCTGACTTTGGTCAAACGGCATAATTCTAATAAATAAAACCTCACGAAAGTGAGGTTTTATTTATTGGTGGGCGAGGTGGGACTTGAACCCACAAGACTTTTGGTCAGCGGATTTTAA